>LVAA01000217.1 GCA_001603955.1 Syntrophobacterales bacterium Delta_02
CCTTGCGAGTGGTTCGATGAAAAACTTTTTTGCAACACGTTGCATCCGGCTTGCCGGAAAGAGCGATTACGATATGAACAGTAAACAGGTCAACGAGACCGTAAATCGATTGGTCTCCTTCATGGGAGACGTGAAGAATGGGAATCTCCGGGAGATTCTTGCCAATATGCAGAAGATGTGCGATTATCAGGCGGAGAAACTGCGCATCTACGAGGAACATCTGACCGTCTTGACCGGTAAAGAGCGACCGGAATTGAATGATTCCGACAAGCGCCGATTGGCCCAAAAGGGAAAAGTGCTGAACGATTTTCTGCTGGCATCCGTTGAGCCGACTTGGGCGCCGGGAACGCTTCGCGGGTGGTATAACAGCCTTGTCGGCGCAAAGTACGACAGCACCAAGAGTCCAAATCAGAAAAAGCGGGGACGCAAGCCAATCTCTCAAGAGATAGTCGATGAGGTTTTGAAGCTTGCTCAAAACAATCCGGACTGGGGGTACGACCGCATTGCCGGAACGATGCGGTATCTCGGCTACGATGTCTGCGCCAGCACGGTCAAACACATTCTGAGCGACTACGGCATTGTTCCCGATCCCGAACGGCGATTGCGTGGCGACTGGGATCAGTTTATCGAAACCCAGCAGTATTCCACCGCATCCACCGATTTTGCACAGGTGGAACGGCTGACGCCATTCGGGCTGGTTCGTGAGAGCCTTCTATTCTTCATGGACATTGGCAGCCGGGAGGTTCGTTTTGGCGGAATGGTTCATGCACCTGACAGCAATTGGACAACGCAGATTGCCCGGAATATGTGTGATATGTGGGACGGCTTTCTGCTGGGCAAAAAATATCTGATTCACGACCGCGACAGCCTGTTCAATAAACGGTTTGATTCCGTCTTCCAGTCCATCGGGATAACCATAAAGAAACTGCCGCCGTTTACTCCGCAGATGAATGCCCGTATGGAAAACTTCATCCGGGCAATCAAGACGGAATGCCTGGACAAGATGATTTTTACGTCCGAGGCACAGCTTCGGCTGGCAGTCAAAGAATACCTCGAATATTGGAATCACTATCGTCCGCATGCCGGTCTTGACGGCAAACTGGTGATGCCGTATCCGCAGGACATGACAGCACCGATTAAAGAGGTGTCATTCCTTGGCGGATTGCTCCACGGATACCGTCGAGAACCGATGGCTGCGTGAGCATGATGAATTTATGCACCCTCGTTACATGCGCGCGAGGATGACCTTTCAAATTCTCCGTTTTAATGGTGGGGTAGAAGTGATAAACAGCGACAAAGACTTTTTGATTTGAGGTTGAATTTTAATGACGGAGAATGTTTTACTGGCGGTTATTTCGTTCTGCCAATGCAAAATTCTCCAGTCGCGGACAGGGTAATATGCCTATTCTGCGCGACACGACCTTTCAAGGGATGGTCGGAATCAGCTTGTTTTCATAGCTCCGTGAAAAACGGAGAATGGTTTTGAACGACCTATCGACGGCTTTCTGCCGATAAGTCCATTTTGCAATGCGCTTAGCATTTCGCAGATGGAGAATAGTAAACCTTTTATTTTCAATCCGTTGCAACGACGGAGAATTGCGCCTGCGAATTTATATAGCCCCGACGTTCTTCCACATCTTCCCACGGAGCGGCGCTCCAACGCGGGCCAAGGATAATCACATCCGCTGGGGATTGATTTGTTT
>LVAA01000218.1 GCA_001603955.1 Syntrophobacterales bacterium Delta_02
CCGCAAACCTGAAAATGCGGGTTGAAAAATACGCTGTGGTTGTGGCTTCCCATAACATTCCTCTTGATGACCTCGAGACCAGAGTTTTTCCGCTTGAACAGGCCGCGTTGGCTTCGGTCGGCGGCGGTTCCGATCCGGAAGCGCTCAAACGTTATTTCACCATTCGCGGCGTTCGTTTTCCGGAAGGGGCCAAGGTTCTCTTCGATCCGAAGCTCAGCCGTTTGATTGCCACGAACACCATCGAGAATCTCCATAAAATCGAAGCGGCGGTGTTGAAAGAGCTCGATCAGGTTGACCCGCTGGTTCAAATTCAGGCCAAGTTTGTCGAGATCGAGCAGACTGACTTGAAAGAACTCGGTTTTAACTATGCACTTTCCAGGACTATTGCTACCGGTGAATCCTCGAATGGGAAACTGGAATTCAGCCAGAACAATACGACTTTGCTTCGCAGTCTCTCCGAAACGGAGTATTCCGGCTCGGACCAGTTGTTCTGGTTCAGCCGCTCCTGGAACGGTTATCAGTTTGACATGATGGTCAATGCCGTTGACCAGGCGGACAACAAAGACATCCTTGCTTCTCCGCGTATCACGACGATGAACAACCAGCCGGCGACCATCAAGATGGTTCGCATCGTCTTCCTGCCGGATGACTACAGCGACCCCACAGAAGAAACCCACAACGCCAGCAATGACTCAAGTACTTCGTTTACGGTTTTTATGGCCGGCAGCCCGGAATTTGAAGAAGAACAGCTCGGGGTGACATGGACAGTTCAGCCGCAGGTGGACCTGGAGGCGCAGACCATTAATATTACCGGCGGTCCGATTATCCGCGACCATGTGGGATGGACCTCGTATACTTACAAAGCCGATGCCGATGACTCGTTGACAACGGTGATGAAGCGGCCGATTATTTCAGAACGTCAGATTGATACCAACATCACGATCAAGGATGGTGAAACCATCGTGTTGGGCGGCATCATCAAAGATTCATTTAACAGTGTGGATGACAAGATCCCCTTCCTCGGAGACATTCCGGTGGTCGGGCGTTTCTTCCAGTCCAAGTAC
>LVAA01000056.1 GCA_001603955.1 Syntrophobacterales bacterium Delta_02
CTCTGGAATTGGGTTTTGTTTATCACATAAGGGAACCGATTTTTCAAAATTATTTAAGATGGTACGATATTCATGTTCAGGAAAAAGTAGGCTTCCGCCTTATAGCAAAAATAGAGAGTTTTCGGAAACAAAATATTGAAACATACGATGAGTGGCTTAAGAAAGCACGTACCTCAAGAATCAAGATAGGACGTACAGTAAAAGGTGAGGATAGAGTTGAAAAAGGCGTAAAGCTGTTATGGGCAGCAATTCGTAGAGAACCGTATTCTTCAGGTAAAGTGGAACCCGTGATTGAAGAATGGGACTGTCCGCAACATGGCAAGGATTATAATGATAAATGCGAGAATTGTAGATCCCTGTATGATCGTTTTGATCGAATCTATTCAATGAATAAGGGATTTATGGAACCAATCGACCAAGGAGTTATAGAACTCATATCGTCATCACCGTACCCTCAAAGAAAACACAAGAAACCTGATCAAGACTAACACTTAACCTCCACCCCTATAACGATCTAATTTCATTAAGGGAAATATCTCCCCCCTCCTTTTTTTCGGTTTTTCATAAGTGAAAGGAGGTGTACGGTGAAAAAAGTTCTTTGTGAGGCATGCGATCGGCTACAGGAAATTCCCTACGTCATCCTTCGTAAGAAGACAAGAACCGGCGGCTTTTCTGCTCCCCACATAATTCAGGTAAGGTTTTGCCCAGTCTGCGGAAGAACCGTATCTCTGTCGGCAAGGAAGTGTTGATGTGGCTTCCCCCCAACTCGAAGATGGCTACACTAGCTTTGCTAACGAACTCATTGAGGCCCTTATGAGGACTAATCTTTCAGCCTACCAGGGCCGCGTTCTTATGACTGTTCTGCGCCTGACCTATGGATGGCATAAGAAGGAAGACTCCATAACTAATAAGCGCATTACCGAACTCACGGGGCTTAATAAAGCACATGCATCACGTGCAGTCAGCGAACTGATAGCCCGAAACATGGTTACCAAAGCGGGTAACAAATTAGCCTTCAACAAGGACTATCAAGGCTGGACGGAGTTACCAAAGCGGGTAACCGTTACCAATCGGGGTAACGCTGTTACCGATTGGGGTTACAGATCGTTACCCGATGGGGTAACAACTTCTCGCGTAAAGACTAGAAGGACGGGGGCTGACGAAGGGCTAAAGAAAAGAAAGAAACTTATTAAAAGAAATACATTGTCCGAAACGGACCTTTCTCTCTTCCAGAAATTCTACGATACTTATCCTCTACATAAAGGCCGACAGCCGGCAATAAAAGCTTTTTCAAAGCTCAACCCTCAGAACGGCACCCTTGAGATGATCCTCGCAGCCCTTGAGAATCAGAAGGCACACAGGGATCGTCAAAAAGCAGCAGGCGAGTGGTGTCCCGAATGGCCGCACCCGGCAACCTGGTTGAACGAGCGCCGATGGGAAGATGAATTGCCAGCCGAGCAGTCGAAACCCCTCGGAGGTTTAGCCTACTGATGAAGACCTGGGCCGATTTTGGATTAGATTTCCCTGATACATTCTCCGGCGAGAAATACTCGACCTGTCCTTCATGCAGTCCACACCGCAAGAAGAAAGGAATAAAGTGCCTTTCTGCCAACGGTGACAAGCTCGCATGGGTGTGTCATCACTGCGGGTGGTCCGGGACCCTGAAGGAAGGCGTCGACCACAAGAGCGACCCCTGGAAGTACACCGGGAGGAAATACCGCAAACCTTCCTACACCCCGGCGCCCACGATGCCGGAAAAGTTCATGGAGTTCTTCCGTTCAAGGGGTATCACGCAAGCGACACTGAAACGCAACAGGATCTCCGTTGAGTCCGTATATATGCCCCAAGTCGAGGATTTCACCGAGGCGATGCGATTCCCGTATTACCGCAACGGCGAAGTCGTGAATGTAAAGAGCCGGGATCTCAACAAGAACTTCCGCCTTGAAACAAACGCCGAGCGGATATTCTACGGCATGGATGACATAACCGGGGATACGGCGATCATTGTCGAAGGCGAGATTGACAAACTCTCCCTGGAAGAAGCCGGGTTTAAGAACTGCCTCTCTGTACCAGACGGAGCACCGGCACCGAACGCGAAGGATTACACAAGCAAGTTCTCCTTTCTCGAAGGGTCTGATGAATTCCTAGCCAAGATCAAAATCTTCATTCTTGCTGTTGACAACGATGAACCGGGAAAGAAGCTTGAAGAGGAGCTGGCCCGGCGACTGGGAAAGCATCGCTGCAAGCGCGCGCAATGGGCCGATGGGTGCAAAGATGCCAATGACGTTCTTGTGAAGCATGGCAGAGAAGAGCTGGCCGCACGGATTGAACAGGCTCGGGATTACCCCATCGAAGGTATATTTTCGATAGCAGATATCTCGTCTCAGATCGACGCCCTCTATGACCGGGGGAATCACCGGGGGGAACTCACCGGGTGGTCAACTGTGGACAACCTCTATACGGTGAGGCTGAACGAGTTTAGCATTGTCACCGGCATACCAGGACATGGTAAATCAGAGTTCCTCGACGCCTTGATGATCAACCTTGCAACACAGCGGGGATGGTCTTTTGCTATCTTCTCTCCTGAGAACCAACCCCTTGAGCGTCACTTTGCAAAGCTCGCTGAGAAATTCACGGGGAAACCATTCTTTCCCGGACCACGTGAGCGAATCAGCAAGTTTGAGTTGGCGGCAAGCAAGGACTTTTTACAAAACTGGTTCAGCTTTATTCTGCCACCGGAAGACCAATTAACCGTTGATGGCATCCTTGATCTTGCAAAGCACGTGGTTCTGAAGAAGGGAATCCGGGGAATGGTCATCGATCCCTGGAACGAGATAGATCACACCCGTCCGGCCAGCATGACCGAAACCGAGTACATCTCCTACTCGCTGTCAAAGATCAGGAGATTCGCACGGCAATATAGCCTTCACATATGGCTTGTGGCACACCCGACAAAGCTTCGCAAACAGGACAATGGACTGTACCCGGTCCCTACGCCGTATGACATCTCTGGGTCGGCAGCATGGCGGAATAAGGCGGACAACTGCATCACGGTATATCGCCACATCGAGAGCGATCTTGTGGACGTTCACATTCAAAAAATCCGGTTCAAGGAAGTGGGAAAAATTGGAATGGTAGCTTTGAAATACGACTCTTCGACGGGTCGATACTTTGAATAGGGGGGTAGTATAATGATTTCTACGGCAAATGATGTAACAAGACGGTCCGAAACACCCACGAAAGCCCGAAGATGTACGTTCAACCGCAAAACCAACACCATCGATATTCAGGTTACGCCGGGTTACATTTATCAAATCGATTTGGATGAATGTGCTACATCCCAGGGGGTTCTTGATTGGATTCATCAAATCCACCAGAAGGCCTGGGGACCGGAGATCATGGAAGAATTCTTGGAACTTATTTTTGACCACATTCCGAGCAAGCTCTGGCGGGGTGTGTAATGGAAATTATTGGTGAATATCAAAAAAATTCTCGGGACCTTATCCGAATATCTCTAGGCGATTTCAAGGGCCGACCTATCTGTGATATCAGAATCCATTACAAAGCGAAGTCTGGCGAATGGCTGCCGACTCAGAAGGGAATAACGTTTGCAACAGCCTTTTTGCCGGAAATTCTTTCGGCCTTGAAAGCCGCAGAAGAACAGATCAAAGGGCAAGACCAACGCTTTCAGCCGGGGGTAATCTAAATGTCCATCTCTTTGTTTAACATTCCATACTACGGCGATATGAGTGGCGCCTACAATCAGGCAAACGATATCATCGACACACAGATGGACTTTGCCGGGACCGCCCTTGCCGCGCTCAACTCCTATGTCGGCACGATGGTCAACTATTCTGTGAAGAGCATTGATGTTCCCATTCCCGCTGCAATGGCTGTCGGTCTGGACTTCGACTTCTCCAAGGAAGCCTTCGATGATCTCTTTTCCAGAAAGCCTTCTTCTCCAACCACGGAAGATATTACCGTCAATATGCCCTCCATGCCGGGTGTTACAGTTCCCGATATCAGCGGTATCATCCTTTCGGGCCTGTGGAACGACATCTATGAGAAGCTGAACGACGACATTACCAATGGCGGGTATGGTATTGAGACAGCCGATGAATCAGCCATATGGGAACGGGCGAAAGAAAGGGAACTCTTGGAACTCTCCGCACAGACCGAAGAACTGGATGAGTTCTATGCGGGCGCCGGCTACAAGTTCCCCCCGGGTGCCCTTATCAAGGCCAAGCAGAAAGCACGGCAGACCTACCAGAATAAACTCGCAACCATCAACCGCGACATGACCATCGAGCGCTTGAAGATGTTCGTTGACTGTCGTAAATTCGCTCTTGAGAACGGTGTGAAGTTCGGGGAACTCTTCGTCAATATCGCCAAGCTCAAGGTTGAACTGTACGATGCAGAGGTCAAGGGCGTACTCGGAGAAGCCGACATCAAGAAGTCCAACAACCTGGTCAAGATCGAAAAGTACAAGGCCGACATTGACGGGTATGCCGCAGAAGCACGAGTTCTTGCGTCCCTGTATGACCTTGCTTCTACCCAGCAGATGCGCGAGATCCAGATGCAGGTTGCGGTCCTTCAGGCCAATATCGAAATAGCCAAGGCGTATCTCACGCAGAAGGTCGAGGAAGCCAAGCTCAGGTTGTCCGGTAGCCAAACGGCAGCAGAGGTTTACAAGTCTGTCTGTGCGAGCGCCCTTGGAACCATCCATGCTCAGGCATCTCTAAGCACCGATTTCAGGACAGGCTACAGCTACAGTAAGGGCGAGGAAATTCGCATGCAATATGAAGAGAAGGCGACCTAACTAGGAGGGGACGAACAATGCCCGGTTTGATAGAAGAATTAAAAAACAACGCAATGCAAAAGCTTTGTCTGAAATTTCAGACAAACCCATTAAGGAATCCCATACGGCGGCATTGACTCGTTCGGGCATCAAAGACCCCGACCAACAACGCGAAGTCTACCAGCGTGCAGTAGGGACAGCACCGGTAAGGAGGTGATCGAACGGATAGAACCGGAAGAAAAGATTAATGTGAAACCTGAAATCCATGCGGTCAGCGATGCCATGACCTTCGCGGAAATGGCCGTCAGCCAATTAGCCCGGATTCGCAAAGATGATCCGAAACGACGCGAAGGAATTCAGAGAGTAATTACCTGGTGTCAGAAACAAATGTGATCTGAGAAGAACAAAACATCCACACAGAAGAAAAGTGCAAGCGGAAAAAGGTAACGCCAAAAAATATGTCCAGGAGTTCTATTCGATGGCAGACCTTGACTTTGAAGAAATCAATCGTAAAGCGAAGGCAGACAGACAGAAGGTCAATCCTTGACATTGCCTTCGACCACAATATACCCTATCTGCATGAAAGGATCTGTCGGCTTCGATAAGAGATCGGAAAGATACTACGTTAACTGGTATCATGCCGGGAAATGTTACAAGCTCTACCGATATAAAGGCCAGATGATGAGAGATGGGAAGCTCGGAAAGGAACTTGCCGAGAAACTTCTTTCCACTATGCAGAACGCAACCGAAAATGGCACATTCAGAATCGAGCAATTCACCGAAACAGAGTATGACGTTATTCCTTATCTCAGAACATGGCTACAAGCCATAAAGCACACATTAACTCCCGGGACATACAAAGACTACAGGAACAGCATAGAAAATCATCTCGTTTCTTTTTTTCGGGTAAAAGCTCTGCAACTTCACGAGATCCAATATGACACCCTGATGGAGCTTTTAGGCGCCATAGATCGAGAAGGCAAAGGAAAGCTAAACGTCATGTATTGTCTTCACGCCTGCTTGCTCTATGCTTGGAGATCGCGAAGGATACCCGCAATACCACCTTTCCCCGAGAGAAAGCATTATCAGATCATTAAGCCGTCAATTGAGTGGTTACCGTCTGACAGACAAGAAGCCGTCATCAAGGCAATACCCTTTGAGCATCAGCCTATTTTCTGGTTTCTCAAATATCACCTGAGACGACCAGGAGAAGCCATGGCGCTACGGAAAGAAGACTTTGATGGCGCGACGTTCACCATTACGAGGGGCGTATCTGACAAGCAAATGATCGATAGAACGAAGACTGGGGAGGTTCACATTGTCCCCGCCGTGTCTTCTTTTCTTCCCTATGTCGGCGTTGAGGAGCAGAAGCAAAAGTCTTGCGGCATTATTTCACCGTATTTCTTCGTACATCCGAACGGAAAGCAAGAAGGTAAACATTATACCCACAAGACCTTAACTACGCTATGGAAAGAAGCATGTAAGGCTGCGGGTGAGAATATAGACCTATATCACGGGACAAAACATTCTACCGCATCCCAGCTTATCAACGAGGAGGGATACAGCATTTATGATCTTCAGATGGCCGGCGATTGGGCACGGCTGGATAGCGTGAAGCCTTACGGGAAGATCGAAGTATCCACAAGAAGAGCAATATTGGAAAGAAAGGTAGTCTCCTTGAACTCTCAGCGTGAATTAGCGGGAAAGTCTAAGAATAAAAGCTAATAATTTCAATAAGAAATGGCGGAAGTGCATGGGAATCGAACCCACCCGCCAGCTCGTCACCGGCACACTGGTTTTGAAGACCAGGAGGCCCACCAGGACCCCTCCACTTCCGTTGCTATAGTTTATTGATTGGGGCCTGTAATGTCAATCAGGGTTTTGATTCACAACGGGCATACGGAAAAGACGGCTTGAGCCGCTTGAACCGCTTAAGCAGCTTGAGCGGAAAATACGAAAAGGCAGAATCTCTGACTCGCGGTTCGGGTCTTTGTCTCTCTAACGTTCAAGCGGTTCAAGCTGTTCAAGCGGCTCAAGCCGTCTTTACTCGAAGTTGAACTCTTTCTCCGTGAAGAGGGTCCTGCACACTTCTACGACGGCCGGGTCGTAGCGGGTTCCGCTGTTCTCTGCTATCTCTTTCAGGGCTATTTCGGTGCCCAGTGCCGGGCGGTAGGGTCTGTGGGTTGCCATGGCCTCCACCACGTCGGCGACAGCGAGAATGCGGGCTTCCATTATTATTGTCTCCCCGCTCAGACCGTCGGGGTAGCCCGAGCCGTCGAGGCGCTCGTGGTGCTGGATTGTGGCAGCGGCCACGGGCCAGGGGAATTCTATGCCCTTGAGGATGTTGTAGCCGGCGTGGGCGTGGGCCTTGATGATGTTGAACTCGAATTCGTTCAGGGCGCCCGGCTTGCTCAGGATCTCGGCGGGGACGATGATCTTCCCGATGTCGTGGAGAAAGCCCATGACCTCGAGGCCGTCAATGAATTCCTGCGTAAAGCCCATCTTGCGCCCGATGGCGCAGGAAAGCTGGGCGACGCGCCTCTGGTGGCCCGCCGTATAAGGGTCCCGCATCTCTATTGTCGTCGCCAGGGCCCTCACGGTACCGTCGAGGGTCTTGCGCATGTTCCCGAGATTGTCCTTTAGCGCGTTCTCGGCCTTGATCCTCTCGGCTATCTCGCCCTCCAGAAAACGCGTCTTCTCCCGTACCTTCTCACCGAGATGGGTGTTGAGTTTTCTCAACTCCTGCTTCGTGAGCGACAGGCTCTCATTCCGGCTCACAAGGTTCTCGAAAGTGGAATGAAAGAAATTGAGGATCTTCTGTGGATCAGCCTGGAACCGATGGATTCTGCCCTCGATCTCGATCGCCACATCCGCCGCGCTGCTGCCGTTCTGGAGCGTCTTTCCCGCGATCAGGATCGATTCGACGGTCTCCCCCAGAACGTCCGCGCTGTACGGCTTCGTGATGTAGTAATCCGCCCCCGCTTCAAGACCTTTCACGACATCCTTCACATTCGTCAGGAGCGTCAGCAATACGAAGGGGATCTGCTTGAGCGCCTCGTCGGTCTTGACGGTCCGGCAGAACTCGTACCCGTTCATCCGCGGCATCTCGACGTCGCTGATGATGAGGTCCGGCATCGCCTCATTGACCTTGTACAGGCCATCCATGCCGTCCTCGGCAACGATCACCTCGTATCCCCTCTTTGCGAGGATCTCCTCGAGGATCTTTGCCTGGGTCCTGCTGTCTTCAGCTATGCAAATACGCTTCGCCATACGTCATTGCCGGAGTAAAACCCGACTCCCACGAAAATGTTATCGCATTCCTATTCAGAAACTTAAAAGATGGTTGCAGCCGCTTGAACAGCTTGAGCCGCTTGAACGTGGAAGACAAGAAGAAACGCCTTTGAAGAAAGCTTTCCAAGCTGGGACCTGTATTTGATGGCAAAAAGTAATATACCTGCAAATACTTTCTCGGCCAGCTGCAGGCGCCCGGGACACAGGAGGGTTTATGGCGATTCCGTCTTTTGAGGGGCTGCAAACATGGCAGGAAGCGAGAGAGCTCACGAACAGGATATATGATATCACAAGACAACCGTCGTTCTCGAAGGACTATGGGCTCATCAATCAGATCAGAAAGGCTTCCATGTCCATAGGTTCTAACATTGCCGAGGGGCACGAACGCGGGGGTTCCAAGGAATTCCTTCAATTCCTCTCTATCGCAAAAGGATCCTCGGGTGAAGTACGCTCCCAGTTGTACCTGGCACTCGATCAGGGATACATGAAGAAGGAGGAATGTGAGGAACTGATAGAGCGATTCAAGAAGCTAAGCATAATGATTGGCAACTTCATGAAATATCTGAACACAACCGCCTATAAGGGAATCAAATACAAGGGCAACAAAGATAACACTTGAAGGTGGTTCGTCATCCCGGACTTGATCCGGGATCTGAAGCTTTCTCCATACCGACATCTCTCCTAGATTCCGGCCTTCGCCGGAATGACGAAAGGGCACGAGCCGCCTTCAGAAATGAGTTTGTCAACAGCCTGTTGAACGTGAGAAACAAAAGATAGGTCCCCGCATCTGCGAAAGGATGGACCTATCGTATTCGCATCAGGATACCCGTACGAGCGGCAGCATTCCTTGTTTTCTAACATTCAAGCGGTTCAAGCCGTTCAAGCCGTTCAAGCCGTCTTTATTAGTGCCCTGCAGTAGTCGCGGAAGTTGTTTACTGCTATGAAGAATTCGCGCATCATTATGACCCAGTAGTACTGGCCTTTCGGGGTGAGGGTGAGGGTGGGGCCGGTTTTGATGAGGGCGCCTGTGAGGCGGAAGAACGTTATTTCGGGGAGGAGGTAGTGATAGGCGTTGACGCCGTGCTTCTTTGTGAGCTCGTCGAGGTCGAGGGTGATACCGAAGAGCTTCATGAGGAAATCGTAGAGGAGGCGTTCCCTCGTGCCGCAGTCCTTCCGGGCGGCGACGGGAAACTCGCCGTGCTCAAGACGGTCGACGTATCCGGGGATGTCGAAGGTGTTCGAATAGACGCTGCCGCCCAGGTAACCGATGGAACCACTCCCCAGGCCAGCGTACTCGTCGTAGTTGACGACATACTCGTCGATCATCACGTCCCCCCGCGAGAAACACCAGGCCGTGCTGGGTCGGTAGTCCTCGTGGAGCATTTCCGTGATCTTTCTGTAGAGGTCCTGGCCGCGGTCGTAGTCGACACGGCCCAGCTTCCTGCCCATGAGCTTCTCCGTGGAGGTCGAGACCATGAGCGGATAGAACGTCACCTGGTCCACGGCGATGTCCATGAGCACGTCGAGATCATGCTCGAGCATTTCCATGGTCTGGGTGGGAAAGTTGAAGATCATGTCCACGTTAAGCGTGTCGAAACGGCCCATTGTCTCCTTGAGCCTTTGGGCTATCTCTTCCCCGCTGCCGTACTTGTGATAGCGCTCCACGGCCTTCAGCAGGCCGTCGTCGAAGGTCTGGACACCAACGGAAAGGCGGTTGACCCCCGTGTCCTTGAGTCGCGCGATGTTCGTTTCCGTGAGGTGGTTCGGGTTCGTTTCGACGGAAACCTCCCGGATGCTGAAAAGGTCTCTCGCGAGTTTCAGCGTCTCCGACAGTTCGTCGATGAGGACCGTCGGCGTACCGCCTCCCACGTAAATGGCGCTGAAATCGTACCCGAGGTCGCGATACATCCCTATCTCTTTGCGCAGCGCCCTGAAATAGACCCGTGCGACATCCTCCCTGAAGACGACGCGATTGAAGGAACAGTAGGGACAGAGCTCCTCGCAGAAAGGCACGTGAAGGTAGAGCAGCCTCGGAATCGTGTCGGAAGGCCGCGGGACCTCGTATGATTCGCCCGGGGCAAAGTGCAGGTAGTCCGCGTTCTTCTTCCGGGCAACGTTGCATATGAGTTTTTCGATCAGCATGCCAAATGCGGGGAAAAGGTAAGGATGCAGGGGGTCGAAAACCCCTCTTTCCATTTCCTGCATCCTGTTCCCTGCCTCCTCAGGTGATTTAGTTTAAAGGTCGCAAAGGCGAAAAATCAAGCACATATTCCGGGTTTCCGGAAATAACTTGACATGCCCCGGAAAGGTCGTTAAAACATGACATATTTTATGAAGAAAAAGCTTTTGTTCACACTGCTTGCCGTCCTCCTTTCCGGTGCCATCGCCGGGTGCTCACTGGACAGCTTCTTTTCTCCTGATTACGGCAACAAGGAATATCCCACGACGGAACTTCCCGACCTGACGAGGAAACCGAAACAGCAGGAAGCGGCTCTCGAGCCGAACCAGCGCGTCACCGCCCCTGACGAGGAAGCGAAGCTGGGGCCAAGGCCCAGATCGGCGGCGCAGACCGTCCGCGACGAGACCATCGACGGCCGGGGGGCTGCCGCAGGCCCAAGCACCACGGCTTCGCTGCTCAAGGTCAGAACGGGTTCCCGCACCACCTTTACGGGGACCGTCACCGGAGTCGATTATGTCGGGAAGACGATATCCGTGAAGAGTGCGGGCAAGAACCTGACATTCGACCTTGCAAACCCCGTCGTGAGGGGCTATAAGCACACGGGAGAAATACAGATCGGCGACACTGTCACCGTTGGATACATAAAGAACGGCATCGCCATCGTCAAGGGGGAGAACTTTCACCAGGACCTCTTGGACCAGACCGCCCCCGACCAACTGGCCGGATCAAAAAAGGGTAAACGTTCCAAACGGACGGCGGCGAAACAATCTTCCAACAACCGCGCCGCTCCCGTTCGCGTCAAGTACAAGGTGAACACGCTTTCCTTCGACAATGTGGACAACAACAAGGACAGCAAGATCTCTCCTGTTGAACTGGGTAAAGTCCTGCCTTCCCTTACCATGCAGGATTTCAAGAAATACGACCAAAACAGCGACGGCAGCCTGAGCGAGGCGGAATACAGGGACGTCAGGAAGAAATAGAGGGAACAGGTAACAGGTGATAGGTTATAGGCTATGGGGAAAGGCGAAAGGCCTTTCCTTTTTCTTTTCCTGGCCTATTGCCCATGACCCATTACCCGTAACCCGGTCTCACTTGAAATGTTTTTTGAAGGTTTTTTCCAGGGTTTGCTTCACATCTTCGCGGAAGCCTTCGTAGCTCTTCAGGAATTTCTTACCTTCGGCGGTTATGTTGGAGCCGCCGCCGGACACGCCTCCGACCTTCCTTTCAAGGAGCGCGAAGCCCAGCCTGGCTTCAATCGCCTGAAGCATCAACCAGGCCTTGCGGTAAGACATATTGAGGTCCATCGCCGCCTTGTGGAGGGAACCCGTCTCTTCTATCCGCTTGAGCACCTGGTAAGGACCCTCGCCGAACGCCTTCCCATTGTTATCTATCCATACTTTGTAACCCACCTTCATAAGAGGCCCCCTTGCTTGCGTGACAAGGCAATTATAGATAACACCTGTAATCCTGTCAAGTTACAATATTTCCTCCTCCATATCGCCATCCGCGCCGCCGCCGTTCACAATAGACAACAATTGTTTCTAACGTAACTTTCCTGTAATTCCCGTCAGTTAAAACAACAACCACGCACAATGGACAGAATATCGAACTGTTGTGTAAAATTGGCCTTGACTTGGCTTTATATCCGATGATATATAACGTGCGTTATATTCACTAAGATATAAAGGAGGTTCTTCACATGTCTTTTTTCTTGCGGTCTGTCCTCTTTCTGATCCTCATCACCGCAGTAACCATGCTGTTGACTTCCGCCGGCAGGGCACAGGAACGAGGATCGAAAGACGATGTTTTTACCCTCGGGGAAATCGAGGTGAAAGACCAGTCCGAGGTCAACAGGAATGTTGCCGTCGAAAAGATCTACCAGGAAGACATGCGCGACTTCAACAAGAACAACGTCGCTCAGGCGGTCAACATGCTGCCCGGCGTCACGATGACAAAGAATAGCCGCAATGAACAGATGGTCTATATCCGCGGATTCGATATGAGACGCGTCCCCATCTACCTCGACGGCATCCCGATCTACGTGCCCTACGACGGCTATCCCGACCTCGGCCGTTTCCTGACATACGATATGTCGGAGATCACCGTTTCCAAGGGGTTCACATCGGTGCTTTACGGCCCGAACACCGAGGGCGGGGCGATCAACATGATATCGATGAGGCCCCGGAAGGCCTTCGAGGGGACCATAAGCACCGGGTATGCCACGGGAGACACTTTCTCGAGCTATATCAATCTCGGTACGAACCAGAAGAAATGGTATTTCCAGGGCGGCGGATCGTATGTGAGCAGCGATTACACGAGGATGTCCGACAATTTCAGGGAAACAGTGACGGAAAACGGAGGACACCGCGAGAATTCCTACTACAGGGACAGGAAATACAACCTGAAGTTCGGGTTCACACCCTTCGACGGACATGAATACGCTATCAGTTACATAAATCAGCATGGTGTAAAGGGCAACCCTCCATACGCGGGCCTCGACCCGTCCGTCACGGTCCGGTACTGGCAGTGGCCTTACTGGGACAAGGAAAGCGTCTATTTCACGTCAAAGACGCCCATCGGGCAAAACTCCTATTTCAAGGTCAGGCTCTACTACGATCAGTACCAGAATTCCCTCTACAGCTACGACGATGACAGCTATTCGACAATGAAGAAGAAATACGCCTGGATGAGCGATTACAGCGACAACACCGGCGGCGGCTCCATTGAGGCCGGGACAACCCTCATCCCAAGGAACAACATAAAAGCCGCCTTCCATTACAAGGAAGACCGCCACAAGGAGCATAACCAGCCAAACCCTTACCAGCATTTCAAAGATGAGATATGGTCCGCCGGGCTCGAGGACACGCTTAAGATCACCGATAAGTTCTACACCATCTTCGGCGCCAGCTATGACAACATAAAAACGATCGAAGCCGAAGACTACAATTCGACGACGAATACATTCTCCGATTTCGCAAGGGACAGCCAGTCATCCTTCAACCCGCAGATAGGGTTCTTCTATGACCTCACGAACACGGCAAAGATACACGCCACAGTCGCGAAAAAGACACGGCTTCCAACGATGAAGGATAAATACTCCTACAAGCAGGGAACGGCGCTGCCCAACCCGAACCTGAGACCCGAGAAATCGATCAACTACGAACTGGGATACCAGGACACGTTCTTCAAGAAGATCGGCCTGAAGACAGCCGTTTTCTATTCCGACATAACGGACATGGTCATGCAGGTGAAGGTTCCCGATCCATCCAAGGCCGGGTCCACGTTGAACCAGAACCAAAATATAGGCGATGTGAGGCGATACGGCGCCGAACTCGATGTTTCCGGCACCATCATCACGGACCTGAACGGCGGTTTCAACTACACCTATATCTGGTCCGACAACAGGACGGACTCGACGCGGATAACAGATATCCCTAAACACAAGCTCGCCGCGTACGCAAAATACACGCCCCTCAAAGGCCTCGACCTCACCGCGGACGTCGAGTACAATTCCCAGCGATACAGTTCCTCCGACGGCGTCCAGGTCGCGAGGGCCTTCGCGGTCGCCAACTTCAAGGCCGCCTGGGAATTCCTGAAAGGCCTGAGGATCGAAGGCGGCGTATCGAACATATTCGACAGGGATTATGCCCTTTCCGAGGGTTATCCCGAAGCAGGCAGAAGTTTCTTCAGCAACCTGGTCTACAAGTTCTAAAGGAGAACAATGGTCATCAAGGAAACAACCGATCTTCTCGAAAGCCTCTACGGCGACACTTTAAAGCGTATAACCATCGGGAGGATCGTCGTCGGTGTACATTGCACCGGTGTCAAGCTATCAAACGGCTGCGGGTGGACCTCGTATACCCCTGCAACCGACCTCTATAGCTCCCGTTGCTCCATCCTCAATAAGGGACGGAACCGGGGGGCGCTGAAGGGTGCCACTGTTCATGACATTCTCATGTCGCCCCCCGTCTCCCCCCTGACAACGGTTGTCAGGATCGTCATCATGAATGCCCTCTCGGCATTCTTCATGTCCGAAAAGAAATGCGCCACAGCGGGCTTGTGCGGGTGAACACGGGTTTGGAGCCGGTGGGGGCCGGTTTCAAACCCGGCACCAGGAAGTGCGGTTCATAAAAAGATTTGAGGACAGGATACTTCAATGGCAAATGCAGTGATCGATTGGAACAAGGTCTGGAAGAAAGAGTGCGCGAAGAGGTCCGTGAAGAAACGGGACGTCAGTTTCTGGAATGAAAAGGCCCGCAATTTCTCCAGAAAACCCTGGGAATCCAACTACGCCGAGGATTTCCTCAAGATCATGGAACCCAGGCGCTGCTGGACCGTTCTGGACATGGCCTGTGGCACGGGAGCGCTGACGATCCCCCTCTCACCGTATGTCAGGAGGATAACTGCCGTCGATTTCTCCCCCCGGATGCTTGAAGGTCTTGACGAACAATGCCGGGCACAGGGCATTGAGAACGTCAGGACCATTAACGCAAGCTGGGAAGATGACTGGAATTCCCGGGGCATCGGCGAGTATGACGTGGTGATCGCGTCACGCTGCCTCGTCGTCGACGACCTGCGGAAAGCTGTTGTGAAATTGAACGGTGCGGCCCGGGAACGCGTCTACATTTCCACAATCGTTGGGGACGGGCCTCATGACCGGATGATCTATGAGGCTGTCGGGAGGCGACTTACTCCCGGGCCGGACTATATATACACCTACAATCTCCTTCACCAGCTCGGCATCTATGCCAACCTGTTCATCATCAAGGACATGAGGACCGAATCCTTCCATGGCGGCGACGAGGCCCTTGCCTATTACGAACACTTCCTTGGAGACCTGACGAGAGATGAGAAACAGCGCCTGGGCGATTACCTTCAGAAGCATCTCGTACCAAAGAACGGGAAATGGGTCCTCGACTACAAGAGAATGACACGCTGGGCAGTGATGTGGTGGGAAAAGGAATGAAAGGCATGAACGAGGTTCTCCGGCCATGAGAAGGGGACTCGTCATCACGGCGCTGTCCTGCACTCTCGTTCTTGTCGCGATGGTCTCCCTGGCACTGGGCAAGTACCCGGTGGGCATTGAAGATGTCTGCGCCTTCTTTGCCTGGAAAACCTTCAATGTCAGCGCGGCCTTTTCCATCGACAGGCAATTGCTGGAGGACATCCTTTTCAATATCCGTCTGCCCCGCATCATAGGGGCCATCTTCGTCGGCGCTTCGCTGTCCATCTCCGGGGCCGCCTTCCAGGCAATGTTCATCAACCCTCTCGTCTCGCCGGGCATCCTGGGAGTGCTCGCCGGGGCGTCCTTCGGGGCCGCCCTCGGAATGGTACTGTCGAAGAGCTGGTTCTTCGTCCAGGCAAGCTGTTTCGTATTCGGTTTTCTGGCCGTTATGGCGGCGATCGGCGTTGCCCGTCTTTACAAGGGCAATTCGATCATCCTCCTGATTCTCGGCGGGGTAATAAGCGGTGCGCTTTTTACTTCCCTTTTGTCCATCGTGAAGTACCTCGCCGACCCATACAACCAGCTCCCTGCCATCATCTACTGGCTCATGGGGGGGCTTACCCTCGTCGACGGGAATGCGATCAAGACCACGGCCGTCCCCGTCGTCGTCGGGATCGGCGTTATGGTGTCCCTGTCGGGATATCTTAATGTCCTCTCCATGGGAGACGAGGAGGCACGGGCCATGGGTGTCCCCGTGGAACGGATACGTTTCATCCTCATCATCCTGGCGACCGTACTGAGTGCCGTCACAGTGGTACTTGCCGGGATGGTGGGCTGGGTGGGGCTCATCATCCCCCACATAGCGAGGATGATCGTCGGGCCTGACAATCGCGTGCTTATCCCGGTAAGCGCCCTCATCGGGGCATTGTACCTGCTGGTCGTAGATAACGTTTCCCGGCTTCTCTTCACCTCCGAGATACCCCTTGGGATCATCACATCTCTCGTGGGCATACCGTTCTTCGCGTTGGTCCTCAGGAGGGCCGGCAGGGGGTGGAGCTGATGGCCATCATCGAAGTGAGGAATGTTACCTTTGCATACACGCACAAGCCGGTCCTGAAGGATATCAACATGGAGATACGTGAGGGAGAGGTCGTCACTCTCCTCGGCCCGAACGGGAGCGGGAAAAGCACCCTTATCAAGGCGATCATCGGCCTCATCAGACCGGGACGGGGAACGGTCCGCCTCGCCGGCCGGGACATCTCATCCATCCCCCGGAAGGAACTGGCGAGGGAAATAGCCTATGTTCCCCAGGCCCACAAGAGCACCTTTCCCTACAGGGTCATGGACATCATCCTTATGGGCAGGATGCCCCACAAGACTTTCTTTTTCCGGTACTCCCGGAAAGATATCCATATTGCGCGGACCGTTATGGAAAAACTCTCCATCACGCATCTGGCGGAGCGCCCCTACACTCAGACGAGCGGGGGAGAAAGGCAGCTCACCCTCATCGCGCGAGCCCTGGTCCAGGGGGCGCATATCTTTGTCATGGACGAGCCGGCGAGCGGCCTCGACTACGGCAACCAGCTCAAATTGCTCGAACGTATCAACATCCTGTCGCGAGAGGGGTACACTTTCATCAAATCGACCCATTCCCCGGAACACGCCCTCTGGATAGCACACCGCGCCGTCATGATCAGGAACGGGGCGATCATCGCCGACGGAACATGTAATGAGATAGTGAACAGTGAAACGCTGTTGAGACTATACAACACCAGGGTGGACGTGGTGAAGCTCAACGGATCCCTGAGGGTCTGCGTACCCAGGTCCATCGGAATATGCCGCAGGTCCCAGGTCACAGATGATATGCCAAAAGGATCGATCAATGTGGATCTTTGAAAAAATACTTGACAGCGTTATTACCGTTAGTATATAACAGTATACAGTTACAGCAGGGCATGTGGTTGTCGCTCAACCATGCGTGCAAGGCAACAGAAAGATCGGACGAACCTCAAGGAGGTCCACAAACTTAATAGCGCAACTCCTCTCATAATCCTTTCTATTGGGGATATGGTCGTCACGTGCATATGGTCGGGCGACCATATCTCTTTTTTGGGTCTTCTCTTCGTTCACCGACCGGCGGACGTGTCATCGGTCTGTCAGCAGCCTGGCTCACCCGGATGGCCGCAACAACTCCGCATGGTAACGATCTTTTTCATGTTGTTGCGAAAGACGAGCCACACCTTTCTCCACAAGGGCATATCCACGTGAAGGTTCGTAAAGAAGGCCCGCGCATTCGGCCTCGCGTGGCCGTGGCCGTGGTCCTTCATGGCCTACGTCTTGTCACCGACCAGCGGGAGGACCTTGTCGATGTGGAAGTAGACCATGAAGCGCTTTTCGTCCTTCTGTTCCTCCGGGATCCTGTACGTCTTGCGCCAGCGGAACTGTTCGATCTTCGCGGAATCCGACTCCTCACGGATCTTCGTGAGGTAGAGACGCTTTCCCACGAAGGCGTTCTCTTTCGCTTCCGCGAAAATGTAGGCGGCATGGGGGTTCGACTGGAGGTTGGCGTGGGTCAGCCGGTCCGTCATTATCCACACCGCCGTTTCCTCGTCGAGGAAATGCGGCCGGGAATAGACCGCCGCGTCAACGGTCCCCTTCGCGTCCGCCGTGGCGAGAACGCCCCTTCCCAAAGTGTTCTCAAAATATTCGCTGAGCTTCATGGACCCTCCTTTCTTTCTTTATTGCCTGTTTTCCCATTATAGCAAAGAACCGTGCCTTTGTTATAGAATATCGGGAGGGACAGATGGGCGTGTTACCTCAGAGAATAGAATGCATCAGGGAGGGACGGCCGGAGCGGGGGCCCGTGGCATACTGGATGAGCCGGGACCAGCGTGCCGCCGATAACTGGGCGCTCCTTTTCGCACAGGAGACGGCCCTTACGCACGCCCTGCCCCTCGTCGTTGTCTTCTGCCTTTCCGATTCCTTTCCCGGGGCTACACTGAGGCAATACGGTTTCATGCTCCGCGGCCTGGAGAAGGTGTCGCGGTCGCTTGACAGGTTTTCCATTCCCTTCTTTCTCCTTGCCGGAGAGCCGACGGACACCCTCCCGGGATTTATCGAACTCTATGGTGTCTCCTTCCTTGTGGCTGATTTCGATCCTGTTCGTATCAAGAGGCAATGGAAGGAGGCGGTGGTTCGAAGGACGAGGGTTCCCGTGTACGAGGTTGACGCGCACAATATCGTCCCCTGCCGCGCGGCCTCGGACAAGCACGAGTATGGTGCCCACACGATAAGGAGGAAGATACGCCGGCTCCTGCCGGCCTTCCTGGACGAGATCCCGGCCCTTCAGAGACACCCCTGGGACTCGGGCCTCACGGGAAGCGGTCCTGACGCGAAGCGGCTGCTCAAGAGCTTGAGGACCGACCGCTCGGTGGAAGAGGTCGGTTGGATAAAACCGGGAGAGGACGAGGCGCTCCGGATGCTGCGCTCATTCATTTCCAGCAAGCTCGACCGCTATGGTAACGACAGGAACGACCCCACCAAAGATTGCCAGTCGGACCTTTCCCCTTATCTTCATTTCGGACAGATATCGGCCCAGCGGGTGGCGCTCGAGGTCAGGGACTGCTCTGCCGGCACCGGGGCGAAGGACACATTCCTCGAGGAACACATCGTTCGCAGAGAGCTCGCCGACAACCACTGTTATTATACGCCCGACTATGACGGTTTCCAGGCCTTTCCCGAATGGGCGAGAAAAACCCTTAACGACCACAGGGCCGACAGGCGTCCCTATCTTTATTCCCTGAAAGATCTCGAGATGGCCCAAACCCACGACGAACTCTGGAACGCGGCGCAGACACAGATGACAATGACGGGAAAGATGCACGGCTACATGAGGATGTACTGGGCAAAGAAGATACTGGAATGGACGGCTGCCCCCGAAGAGGCGCTATCCGTGGCAATCTACCTCAACGACCGGTACGAACTTGACGGCCGTGACCCGAACGGATACACGGGCATCGCCTGGAGTATCGGCGGGGTACACGACAGGCCCTGGGGCGAACGGAATGTCTTTGGAAAAATCCGGTACATGAGTTATAATGGGTGCGCGTCGAAATTCAATGTGAAACGCTACGTGGAAGCGGTCAGGTCCGGCACCCGGGACTAACAGCAGGAGGGAGCAGGATATGGCAGGAAAGATGTCCATACCGAGCACAACACGGAAAGGCGCTACGGACGTGGCAAGGCGGCTCAAGGCCTTCGACAGGAAGGAACTTTTTGCGGTCCTGGCAACGGACGACAAGGGTAAACCATACACCTCTCTCATTTCATTTGCCCTGACGCCCGACCTCAGGCAGGTCATATTCGCGACGCCGAAAGACACCCGCAAGTTCAGGAACCTGACGGGCACGAAGGACGTGGCCCTGCTCATCGACAACCGCTCCGACCGGAGGAAAGGCTTCGTGGAGACACAGGCCATCACCGTCATCGGCACGGCAAGGCCTGTCCGCCGGGGCAGGGCATGGCTGGAATACGCGGGGATATTCCTGAAGAAACATCCCGAACTGGAGGAATTCCTCAACGCCTCGACGACGGCGCTCGTCGTTGTCAACGTGACAAGCTGCGTACATGTGGGTCATTTTCAGACCGTCACCGAGGCGGACTGGGCAAACAAGGAGAATTAAGGAATCATGTGGAACTGGAAACCATTTTTTGATGACGAGAGCATCAGCGTCTTTTGCGACCTGGACCAGGTCATCGACACCGAAGCCGACGAGAACGGCCAGTATGCGTCGCCGGACTGTTATCGTCCGCTACCCCTTCGCTTCGGCGTGTTCCTGTCCATCGTCCTCAAGAAAAAGGACGACATAACGCACTACCTCGAGGAGCGCAAGGCCCGCTCCCTTCCCCTCAAGGGATACAAGTCCTACCGCTATTCCCTCTGCCTCGCGGAGATCGACGCACGCAACATGCGCTGCCGTGTGCTCCCCGCCGGCGATTACGATTCGAAAGACCGCGAGCTCGGCGACAGCTGCATCGTAACGGACATCACCCCGCCCATACTCCCCGGCATCAACGACGAATGGAAACCCATACGCTCAAAACGCTCCCACCCAATGATCCGGGCCCTGGCAAAGATGTTCTTCCCGAAAGAATAGAGGCCGCCTCTCGCCCGCTTCGCTCAAGCCCGCAGAGATCGCAGAGAAAAGAGAGTTCCGGTTTCAGGTGGGAGTAATGGGGAAGGGACAGGAAGGTGTGGGGAGTGAGGTAGTATAGGGATTGGAGCATGGGGAATAGGACCTACAGGACCCATAGAACCTATGACTACAGGTGGGGATGAGGAAGGACGGGTTGTTAAGTATAAGGATATTCTTTTCTCTCTTTTCTCCTCTCTTTGCGTCCTCTGCGAGCTTGAGAGAGGAACGCAAGCGACGAACGGGCGTGAGATAACGCCTTTGTTTTCAAATTGACATCATTCCTTCCGTCG
Organism: Syntrophobacterales bacterium Delta_02; assembly: GCA_001603955.1. Lineage (GTDB taxonomy): Bacteria > Desulfobacterota > Syntrophorhabdia > Syntrophorhabdales > Syntrophorhabdaceae > Delta-02. The sequence goes on from LVAA01000056.1 coordinate 20,699, forward strand.
GGTTATATACTGGCATGATCGAACGGTATACGCGGGAACGGATGGCCCGGGTCTGGACGGATGAGAACAAGTACCGGAAATGGCTCGACATAGAGGTCCTCATCTGCGAGGCATACACGAAGCTCGGCCTCATCCCTGAAGAGGACATGAAGAACATCAGGGAGAAGGCCAATTTCGAGGTCGCCAGGGTGCTTGAGATCGAAGAGCGGACCCGCCACGATGTGGTTGCCTTCATCGAGAACGTCGCTGAATACGTTGGGCCCTCCTCCAAGTACATCCACATGGGCGTCACCTCGTCGGACATACTGGACACGTCCTTCTCATGCCTTCTGAACGAGGCGGCGGACATCCTCATCGAGGATATCATCGCCCTCATGGAGGTCCTCAAGGAAAAGGCTTACGCATGCAAGGAAATGCCCGCTATCGGCAGAACCCATGGCATCCATGCCGAACCGGTCACCTTCGGCCTCAAGATAACCCATTTCTACGACGAGATGAAGCGGAACCTGGAAAGGATGAGGGCCGCAAAAGAACGCATCCGCCACGGGAAGATATCTGGTGCCGTCGGTACCTACGCACACGTCCCGCCCTCTGTCGAGGAATACGTCTGCGAAAAGCTGGGCCTCGAGGTGTGCCCCATATCGTCGCAGATCATTCCCCGCGACTACTACGCGGAGTTCTTCACGGCCATAGCGCTCACGGGCTCCACAATCGAACGGATGTCCATGGAGGTCCGCAGCCTTCAGAGGACCGAGGTCGGCGAGGCGGAGGAGTTCTTCCGCAAGGGACAGACGGGCTCTTCGGCAATGCCCCACAAGAGGAACCCCATCGCGTCGGAAAACCTCTGCGGCATGGCACGGCTCCTCCACGGTTTTGCCGTGACGGCGATGGAGAACATCCCCCTGTGGCATGAGAGGGATATCAGCCACTCCTCGGCGGAGCGCGTCATCGCCCCCGACGCCACCATTGCCCTCGACTACATGCTCGAAAGGGTGAAGAACGTCTTCAAGAACCTCCTCGTCTACCCCGAGAAGATGCAGAAGAACCTCGACATTACCCGCGGCCTTTATCATTCGGAAGCAATACTCATCGCCCTTATCAGGAAGGGTCTCACGAGACAGGAGGCCTACAAGGTCACCCAGGGCGTGGCCATGCGCTGCTACGAAGGCGGCCTCGATTTCGTCACGGAATTAAAGAAGGACGCCGAGCTGGCAAAACACCTCTCAGCAAAAGAGATCGAAGAGACCTGCACCAACGAACACTACTTCCGCCACATCGAAACCATTTTCAAGAGAGTGTACGAGTAAAAGACTGCTTGAGCCGCTTGAACCGCTTGAACCGAAAAGACCTACTGTAACAAACATCACTTCCGGACTATCTTCAGAAGAGCGTACGGGCGAAAACCGCTTGAGGCGCTCAAACGCTTTGAGCGGTTCTAGCGGTTCTAGCGGTCCGGATTCCGATGGCAGATTCGGTCGATATCGAGACGGCAAGGATGAGACGACGCAGGCGTACGTCCGTACGTCGAGGAGTCGAAGACGCGGCCAACGAAGAGAGCGGCCGGATATGCCATCGGAATCAGCAGGCGGCTTTTACGTATCGGATGTGGAGGTCGTAAAGGATGCCGTCGATGAGGCGTTCCTCGTCGGGGTTCAGGTTGCCCTTTGTTTTTTCCTTCAGGATCTCCATTATCGTGATCGTCTGCTTTGCCAGGGGAAGATTCGTGTTCTTTTCGTTGCTGATCGGGTCCGGCAGCTCTCCGAGGCAGACCATCGCCGATGTCGAGAGCGACAGCAGGAACGTGGAAAAGTTCAGTTCGGGGAAAAGATGCTCTTCCGCAGCCTCGCAGGTACCCACCTCGTCCTGGACCTTTTTCTTTATATCATCCAATTCTGCCATTGCACAGCCCCCTATAAAAGAGTATCGAGCTTCACCGGTGCGAAGAAGAGACTGTCGTCCCTTTTCACCTGGAAGAGGATGTAGTTCCTCTTGAGCCCTTCTATCATGAACGTATCGAAATCTTTACGGTTCCTCACCGGGTTGTTGTTGATCCTGACTATGACGTCGCCCTTTCTCAGGCCCGATCTCATGGCGATGCTCCCGGGAAAGACCTTCACCACCACTGCGCCGTCCTTGTCGCGGAGGCGGTATTTCAATTTGGGATACCCCGATATATCGGAGACCTTCATGCCGCAAAGGATCTGGTCGACGGGCTGCGGCGTGTAATCCTCCACGTCGGCCGTGTCAATGTTGACGGTGTATCTCTTTCCGCCCCGCATGAGCCGGACCTGGAAGCTGTCCCGCGACTTCACGGAGCGGATGGCAACCTGTATCTTCAGGGACTCCCGGATCACCCTCCTGTTGATCTCGGTGATCCTGTCCCCCACATTGAACTTGTATTTCGCGGCCGGGCTCCCCGGTATGACACGCTCGACGAGAAGGTAGTTCTTCTTGTCCTCCCTCTGCCTCTCGAAGAAAAGGCCGAGGATGGGCCGCGTCAGCTTGCTCTCGGTGAATTCCGAGAGAATGGTCATCACATCGTCCATGGGGATGGCAAACCCTATCCCCTTGCCCTCGCCGTAGATCGCCGTGACTATGCCGATGGGGGCGCCGTCGACGCCGAGAAGGGCGCCGCCGCTGTTGCCGGGGTTTATCGCGGCATCGGTCTGGATGAGATTGGCGTAGACCTTGTTGTCTATCCGCAGGTTACGTCCAAGAGCACTCACGACCCCCAGGGAGACGGAGCTGGAAAGACCGTAGGGGTTTCCGATGACTATGGCCCTCTCACCGACGCGGACCTTCCTGTCCCTGATCGTGAGATGGGGAAAATCCGTCTTATCGGACACGATCTTCAAGAGGGCGATATCGTATTCCGGATCGCTCCCGAGCACGTAAGCCTCGTATTCCTTTCCGTTGATGAACTTGACCCTGATGTTTATTGCGCGGGCAATGAGGTGCTCGTTGGTGACGACAATACCCTTGGGGTCGAGGACCACGCCGGAACCAATGTTCTCCACGAGTTCCTCCACCTCGTCCTCGCCGGAAAAATACCTTTTGAAGAGGGATGGGGATGATTTCTTCTCTTCCGACTCGGTCTTGAGAAGCTCCTCGGTCTTGATGTTGACGATCGCCCTGCTCGCCACCTCAACGACATCGGCCACCCTGTCGTCCTGCTGGAACTGAGAGTGCCTCTGCCCGAGCGCTGCCCCGGAGCCGAGAAGGCAAAAGACAACCAGGCTAAGGACCGACAGAGGCCAGCACAGCCTGCTCGCTCTGCCTTTCTTCCCGGATGATGGTCTTGCAGGTTCTGTCGTCATAGATGGTACCCGGCAACTGACAAGGAGAGTTCACACAGGGATCGTGTCCCTCTCAGGAACGGCCTTCCGCAGACCTGCGGCGTTTCTTGATGAGCTTCTTCACCGAATCGAGGATGATGTGGGCGATCTCGTCCTTGCTCAGCCGCGGCACCTGCTTGGTGGCCCCGGAACGGTCGATGATCGTCACCTCATTCTCCTCGGAACCGAACCCTATCCCCTGCAGGGCAACATTGTTGGCGACGATGAGGTCCAGGTCCTTCCTCTTGAGCTTATCGATGGCATGCTCGATGATATTCTCCGTCTCCGCGGCGAAACCCACAACTATCCTGTCCCCTTTCACCCTGCAGAGCTCGGCTATGATATCGGGGTTCTTTTCGAATTCGATCGTCATGAGGCTCGCATCGCCTTTCTTCTTGATCTTCTGGCAGTTCTCGTTCCTGCACCTGAAGTCCGCGACAGCGGCGGCCTTGATGACGACCGTGCAGTCCCTGTGGCATTCCATGACGGCGTCCCTCATCTCGCAGGCCGTCACGACGCGCTCCACCCTGATATCCGCGCGCGGAAACGGTATGGATGTCTCGCCGGTAATGAGGACCACCTCGGCCCCGCGCCTGCGGGCCATCTTCGCGATGGCGTAGCCCATCTTCCCTGAGGACCTGTTCGTTATGCATCGCACGGGGTCGATATACTCCGTCGTCGGTCCTGCCGTCACGAGGATGCGCTCCGAGCGCAGGTCCTTCTCGGTGAAGATGTCCTCTATCCTTTCAACGATCTCCTCTATTGCCGGAAGACGTCCCTTGCCTTCGGTCCCGCAGGCGAGGTCGCCGCTCGCCGGCTCCATGAGCTCGTAACCGGCATCCTTCAATTTCACGAGGTTCGCCTGGACCATCTTGCTCGACCACATCTTGGTGTTCATGGAAGGCACGAAGAAGACGGGTACCGTCGTCGCCATGACCATGGTGGTAAGAAAATCATCCGCTATCCCGTTGGCTATCTTCCCGATGATGTTTGCCGTGGCCGGGGCAATAACAAGAAGGTCGGCTATGTCGGAAAGGGCGATATGCCCTATCTTGGAGCCCCGGAAGAGCTCGAACATCTCGTGGATGACGGGATTCCCTGACAACGTCTGGAAGGTGAGCGGCGTTACGAACTGCATGGCGTTCTTCGTCATGACCACGTGGACGTTGGCGCCGAGCCTCGTGAGGAGCCTGATGAGTTCCGCCGTCTTGTATGCAGCGATGCCGCCGGTTATCCCGACGATGATCTCCTTGTTCCGTAACATGCTGAATTGCGTATCCATGATCTTAAATGTTGAGACCGAGTCTCCTTATGAACCTCGTAAAGAGATTCGCCTTGGGCACGTAAACGGGAGAAACGATGTTCACCTTGCCGATCATCTGCCCGTTCAATTTGATCACTACCTCGCCGAGCCTCTGCCCTTCTTTTATCTCCCCTTTTATCCGCTCTGGCAGGAGGATCTCCCGCGTGATGGCACCCTTTTTGTCGACTTCCATCGGGTAAAGGAAACTCTTCTCCGTCACTCCTTTCATTTTTCTGTATTTACCGTCGACGAGAAAGATGTCCTGATCGATCACTTCCCCTTTTTTCACAACGTTCATCATTTTATACTGCGAAAAGGCCTTTTGCAACCTTTCCATCGTGAAACTGTCCCGTATTTTTCCTGTGGGACTTCCCATGACGACCGCGATGAACCTCATGTCTCCCCGTTCGGCGGTAGCCACGATGTTAAAACCCGTCTGGGAGTAATACCCCGTCTTGAGACCGTTCGTGCCGGCAAACTTGCCGAGGAGCTTGTTCGTGTTTGTCAGGACGAACTTGCCGTCCCTGAAGGTATCCCTCTGTATGGATGTCCACTCCAGGATCCTGGGGTTCTTCAAAAGCTCACGGGCCAGGACCGCGAGATCACTGCACGTTGTCTGGTCCTCTTTCTCCCCCTTTGCCGGAGGCAGGCCGTGAACGCTGTGGAACTCCGTGGCGGCAAGACCCAGCGCCTTCGCCTGCGCGTTCATGAGGTTCACCATCTCGTCCTTGCTGCCGGCCACATATTCGCTTATGGCGTAGGCCGCGTCATTGGCGGAGGCGACCATCATCGCCTTCATGAGGTCCTCCAGAGTGAAGACCTCGCCCTCCTTGAGATAGACCTGACTTCCGCCGATCTTCGACGCCTCTCGCGATACCGTCACCTTGTCCGTGAGCTTGATCCCGCCGGTGGCGAGCTTTCCCATGACCACGTAGGCCACCATGAGCTTCGTTATGCTCGCCGGGGCCCGTCTTTCGTTGATGTTGCTGCCGTCTATCATCTTGCCGCCCCGGGCTTCGACGACGATAAAGGACTTGCAGGGATGTTCGGCCTCCTTGCCCTGCCGGACGGGCGCTTTCTTGCCTGCTGCATTTCTGGCCGCAGCCTGTGCCGTATGACTGATGAGGCACAACGATAGGACGATAAACAATACGAACAGTTTTTTCATATCCTCCAGGTTCCTTACTTTACTTGCTTAATTTGTCCATAAACATTTTTATGAGGTCTATGGGCAACGGAAAGATTATGGTCGAGTTCTTCTCCGTTGATATCTCTATCAATGTCTGCAGGTACCTCAACTGCAAAGACATCGGGTTTTGGGAGAGGATCTCCGATGCCTCGGAAAGCTTTGTGGCTGCCTGAAACTCACCTTCGGCGCTGATAACCTTCGCCCTTCTCTCCCTCTCCGCCTCCGCCTGGCGCGCAATAGCCCGCTGCATTTCCTGAGGCAGATCTACGTTCTTCACCTCGACATTGGAGACTTTTATGCCCCAGGGTTCCGTGTGGGTATCGAGAATATCCTGAAGCCTGTCGTTCAATTGCTCCCTGTGTGAAAGCAGGTCGTCGAGTTCGGCCTGACCGAGAACGCTTCTTAAGGTGGTCTGGGAAAGCTGGCTCGTCGCGTAGAGGTAGTTCTCCACGTCGATGATGGCCTTCAGGGGATCGACGACGCGGAAGTAGACGACGGCGTTTACCTTGATGGAAACGTTGTCGCGGGTTATGACATCCTGCGGAGGTACGTCGAGGACAACGGTCCGGAGGCTCACTTTGACCATACGGTCGATGATGGGGATAAGGATGATGAGACCCGGCCCCTTCGGCGTACCGAGCACCCTGCCGAGTCTGAAGATCACACCCCTTTCATACTCGTTGAGTATCTTTATTGCGCTGAAAAGAAAGAAGACAACGACAACAACGATAAACAGGATCGGAATGGAAAACATACTCTTACCCTCCTTTTTTCCTTACCTTGATGACAAGCCCTTCCATTGCGGTGACCACAATCTCCTCGCCTTCACCGATCGCCTCGTCACTGTGGGCATTCCAGAGCTCGCCATGGACCATGACCTTCCCCCTGCCGCCGGCGGCGATCTTCGTCCGGGCCGTCCCCGTCTCCCCGAGAAGCCCCTCGGAGCCGGTCTTGACCTTGGACAACTGCGCCTTTACGGCAAAGGAGAGTATACCGAAAACAAATATCGCCGATATGATGGCGACTATGAGGATGGTCGTGAAGGATATGGCAAGCGGGCTGCCCGGAAGGTCGACAAGCATGACCGAGCCGATAACGACGGACACGATGCCCGCGATTCCCAGGAGTCCGTGGCTGACTATCTTGACCTCCAGGATAAAGAATACGATACCCAGGAGGATCAATGCAAGTCCGGCAAAGCTGATGGGTATCGCCTGAAAGGCATAGAGGGCCAGGATGAGAGAAATGCCCCCGATAACACCCGGGAATATCGTGCCCGGGCTGTAGAACTCGAAGAGGATGCCGTAGATCCCGATCATCATGAGTATGTACGCAACGTTGGGATCGCTCACGTAGGCAAGGAATCGGAACTTGAAGGGCATCGGGATCTCTATCTTCTTCGCACCCTTCGTGTGCAGCACGACCTTTCCCTTCCTGGTCTCCACGGTCCTTCCGTTTATCTGCGAGAGAAGGTCGTCCGTGGAATCGGCCACAACATCGATGACCTTCCCGGCAAGGGCCTCCTTCGCGGTTACCGAGATGCTCTCCGTGACCGCCTTCGCTGCGAAATCGACGCTCCTCCCCCTCTTGGCGGCAATGCTCTTCGAGTACGCCTCCGCGTCGCTGACCACCTTCTTCATCATCACTTCGTCGGTCTTTTCCTTGCCTATGCTCACGGGATGAGCCGCACCCGCGTTGGTCCCGGGGGCCATGGCCGCCACATGGGAGGCCAGGAGGATGATGGCGCCCGCCGAAGCCGCCCTCGCCCCCGGTGGGGCGACATAGACGACGACGGGGACGGGAGCGTCCATTATTCCCTTTACGATGTCCCGCATGGACGAATCGAGTCCCCCCGGCGTGTCGAGGAGGACCACAAGGGCCTCGGCATCCGCCTTGCCGGCCTTCTCAATGCATTCCCCGAGGAAAGCTGCCACGGGAGGATTGATGGCACCCTGTATGCGGACGGTATATACATCTTTTGCGTGGGAGAGGGATGCGAAAAGAACGACTGCGCCGATAAGCGCAATAATGAAGCTCCGTCTCATCATCGCTTTTCGAAGATCTCCTTGAGTCGTCTCTCGACGGGAGGCGGCACAAAATTGGTAACCGAGCCGTGGAATGCGGCGACTTCCTTGATCGTTCTCGAGCTTATGAAAAAGTAGTCCTTGCTGGTCATCATGAAAAGGGTATCCATCTCGGGGTTCAGCGTCCTGTTGATGGAGGCCATCTGAAACTCGTACTCAAAGTCGCTCATGGCGCGCAGACCCCTGATCACGAATCGGGCGTTCACCTTCTTCACGTAATCGATGAGCAATCCGTCGAAGCTGTCGATGATGACGTTGTTGTTCCCGTTTATGGACTGCTGGATAAGGTCCTTCCGCTCCTCGAATGTGAAGAGCCCCTGTTTTTCAATATTGTACGCGATGGCGATTATAACCTTGTCGAAAAGTTCGAGCCCCCGTGTGAGAATGTCGAGATGGCCGAAGGTTACGGGGTCGAATGAACCGGGGTACACTGCGAGCGTCTCTTTCATGGTCTCTCCTTAAGCAACAGGGTCTTTGTGTCTCTCAACAGCGAGATCATCGTGTCACCGTATTTCCTGGTCCTTGCGCCTTCGAGCCCCTCAAAAAGGGACAGGCAGTCGCTTTCCCGCCTGGAATACTCGGCTATCGTAATTGTATCTGAATTTCGAAGCGGATATTTCTCAAGAAGTGTCATGGCGTGCGTCACATATCCCATTTCGTAAGGAGGATCCATGAAGATCACATCGTAAATGCACTTCCTGCCATAAAGCAAAGGGACTGCATATCTTACATCCATATGTAACACTTGGCAATACTTATTTAGTCCCGTGCGGGCAAGGTTCTTCCCGATGAGGTCCGCCATCTTCCTGTTCGCCTCCACGAGTGTCGCCGAGGCCGCCCCCCGGCTCAAGGCCTCTATGGAGAAGGAGCCGGAGCCGGCGAAAAGATCGAGGACCGACAGGCCCTCCACGCTGCCGATCATGTTGAAAAGGGCCTCCCGTACCTTGGACGACGTGTACCGGGCCACATCGCCCGGCAGGACGCGGATCGACATCCCTTTGAGCCTTCCTCCCGTTATGCGCAGAGTCGCCATGCCCTATTCGAAAAGCGCCTTCGTGACACCCGCTATTCTTTCCATGCCTTTTATCTCGTGTGCCTCGAGATACAGCAAGGTCAACGCCTTGTCTCCGTAAGTCTGTTTCAATTCTTCGATGTAATGCTCCTGCATCGCCTTGCGGAGACGGTGGAACTCGCAGTCAGCCTCCTTTACCACGTTGTTGATGACGATATTCTCGACGGCGAGACGGTTCTCCTCGAGCTCGCCTATGACCCGGTTCGTCATCTTCACGCCGAGGGCCTCGGGGATGGTGACGATGAGATACTTCACGCACGCCCCGTCCCTGATGAACTCCACGATACGCTCGGAGAGGGCCTCCCAGCCCGCGATTATCTGGAGGAGGGTCTTCTTGGATTCCTTGAGACGTATCGTGTCCTTTACCTTCTCGATATAACCGTACATATTCATGTAAAACTTCGTCGCCGCCTCCATGTGCGACAGGAAGAGCTGGGGAAGCTTGAGAAGCCTCAGGGTGTGCCCCGCGGGGGCCGTGTCCCACACGACCACGTCGTAGCTGCCGCCTTCCACGAGTTCCATGATGAAGTTGAGCATGTACTCCTCTTCGATCCCGGGGGCGGTGCCTATGTACTCGACAAAATCATAATCGACGCTGGCAAAGGAGGAGACAACCTCGTAGATCTCCGGGCCGAAGCGCTCCTTCCACCGCGCGAGGACGATATCGGAGGAGACCTCCAGACCGTAGAGTTCGAGGGTGTCATCTATCCTGGTCTCCCTGTCGCCGATCTCCTTTTCGAAGATGTCCGAAAGAGAGGGGGCCGGGTCGCTCGTGATGATGAGTACCTTCCGCCCCTCCTGCGCCATTTTCAGGGCGATCGCCGACGCGCATGTCGTCTTGCCCACTCCGCCCTTGCCGCCGACCATGATAAGCTTGACCCCGGATCTGTCTATACCGCTGAGTCCCATAGACGAACATCATATCATCTTTGAGGCCGGAAAGACAGGAAAGACGGTCTCAGGTTTCAAGTCTCAGGTTTCAGGCAAAAGACAGTTGCGGGTTCCGGGTTGCGTGTTTCGAGTCAAAGGCCGAAGAGGGGCAGTCCTCTTCCATGCACTTCAGCAGTTGGTTCTTAACCTGAGACCTGAAACTTGAGACCTGAGACGGTCTTTATTCTTCGTCGTGGCCTGTGAACATCGCCTTCGTGTGGGAGAAGGGGGTTTTGCCCAGGGTTGCCATGTAGAGGTGGACGATGAGGTAGATAAGGAAGATGTATCCCACGACCACGTGGATGGCATCGAGGACGCGGATCCCTCCCGTGGCGCGGATGACCCCGTAAAAATCCATGATGTTGCCGAACATTATCCCCGTTATGATGATGAGCGGCATCGCGACGATCATGATGAAGGAATAGGCGAGTTTCTGCAAGGCATTGAACCTGGATTCCGGTGAGGGTACAAAAGGATTCGCGCTGCCCTGGAAAAGACCGTGGATGTAGTAGGACAGTTGACCGGGAATGGATCGTATATCCTTGAGAAAAATGATGTAATGGGTCGTGAAACCTCCCGCGATGACGTATGCCGCGATCCAGAAAAGAAAGAACACCGTCAGTGCGTATCCGGTATATTTATGCAGGGCAATCACCAATCCGTAGTCCGGGATGATGACAAGGTCTGCGAAGCGCAGCTGCGCCCCCGTGACAACGAGGACAAATATGAGAAGGGCGTTTGCCCAGTGCCAGATGCGGATGAGGAGAGGATGAAGGGGAACGGCATTGTTTTTCATCGTTTGAACACCACCCTCAGGACAATATGGACGCAGACAAAGAGCAGCACGGCAAGGGAGAGAAAGACCCCGATGATGTCGATCCACTTGAACCCCAGTTCCTTCACGATCTCTTCGCGCGCCTCACCGCGGGCCCCGACGAGCGCCCTTATATCGCTCCACCGCGCCTTCGTCTCCCCGAGAAGGAAGAAATTGAGGGCGATAGAAGACGGCATGGCCGCGAGGACCGTCCCTTTCACCGGCATGTAGAAAAGACCCTCCGTTTCCGGCAATACAAGGTACATGGAGTGATAGAAAGGCGCGTCATTGGAATGACAGGTCGAGCAGACCTTGTCCCTCTTCTGCACCTGCGAATAGTCGTGGTAGATGTCGGTGACAACGATCGATCCCTCGACACCCACCGTACCTTTCGTTGTCCTTCCAAGATCTTCGAAGAAGGGAACGATCTCCGAGGGGACTATCCGTTCATCGGCGTTCGCGTCGATAAGGTCTTTGGTCTGTTTCGTTGCGCCGAAGGCTGCCGTGATATCGTCACGGGTGAGGCGTCTCTTGCCGTCCTTTCCGTCGACACTGACGTTGAAAACCATGCTTTTTTTCGAGAGTGGGCTGTGGCAGGTGGAACACTCGAGGTACATGAAGTGGAGTTCCGGGTGGGGCAGCCACCGGTGGTGTTTGATATAGTTACCGTGGCAGCGCACGCACACGGCCATCCGCTCCGAGGTGCCCAGTTCCCGGTATGTCTTTATCTTGTGGGGATCGTGGCAATCGGTGCATTTCGCCGCCCCTCCCTTCGCGTGCCTCGTCCCTTTGTAAACACCGTAGACGTTATTATGGCACTTCGCGCACACGTGATCGTCTATACGCTTCTGCGACACGTGACAGTCAGCGCATGCCACTCCTCCCTTGCCATGCGCCGTGAGACTATACAGATCGGCAATGGGAAGGCGGGGGATAACACTGTGAGGGTCAAGGGCCATTTTGATCCTCTGTCCCTGTGCGTTGATCTCCAGAGTAGCCTTGCGGAACACCCTGTTCTCCACGTGGCACCCGCCGCAGGACATGGCCCTGCGGCCGACGGCATGGGCACTGCCAGTCGCGGAATAGAACCTCCTGATCCTGTAGCCATCCCCCACGACCGACTGGGCATGAAAGAGAAAATCCTTCCACTCCTTTTCATCGACGGATCGGTTCCCATCCCTGTCAAGGACGTCCCGGGTGATGGACTGCTTCAACTCCACCCTGACGTTTATATGTCCCTGCGGGTTCTTTGCGTGACATCCCACGCAGCTCATTTCCGCGAGATGTTTTTGCGCCGAGGGAAGCCTCCCGTGGCTCACGGACGCATGGCAGTCGGTGCACTTCCTCGTTTCCTGCCGGGGGATATGGACGTTGTGACAGGACTTGCATTTCAGGCCTTTCCCCGCGTGAATGCTCGCCTCATGCTGCCTGACGGCCGTCCCGTGGCAGGACGTGCACTCCGGCTTCTTCAGCTTCTCCGCATGAGGCAGATCCTTCGCGTCGCTGTGGCACGCGACGCATTTCCGTTTCCCATGGTCCACCTTCTGGTATTTTTCATGACAATCGATGCATTCCTGCGCCGCCGCGCAGAAAGGAAGGAGAAAGATGCACAGGATCGCTGCGAGGAAAAAACGTCCCATTTTCTTGTTCACTCCATTGTATAATACCCGCAAAAGACTCTAAATGCAATCATCCGCACATAGTTGTCGATTTCCCCCCTATAATTTCCCCGGTCCTGCCGATAATACATCATAGCCCCTCCGGGGCATTGAAGGACCTATGGCCGAACTTTCCCAATCCGACCTCGACGCACTGTTTAGTGACTTCGAACCCACCCGGGACCAGCGGTCCGCCCAGCCGGCCGACCTCCAGCAGGACCCGACCCAGCAAACCGCCCAGCAAACCGACCTCGACAAGCTCATGGCCGACCTCGCCGCGCTGGGTGTCGACACCACGCCGGAACCCCAGGAAACCGCACCCGTAAGCTCCCTCCCCGACAACGAAAGCCTCTCCCAGGATCAGATCGACGCCCTCCTGGAGGAACTCCTCGGCTAAAAGGCAGAGGCATATCTCACCCCCGGGATGCCAGGAGGAGACGTTCCAGTTCTTCGATGAAGCCTTTTTGGCCCTTGAGGATCTTTGTTCTTGCCGACGGCAGGTCGAACCAGGCAGCCCTGTCGGCTTCGGGAAATTCGGCCATTTTGCCTGATCGCGGCGGCCATTCCATGGAGAAGAGGTTGCTTTTCATTTCCGCGGGGTCGCAGTCGCCCTCAAAGGCCCAGGCAACAACGATCTTCCCGCTGGGCTGCCTGAGCGGGGGCAGGGCGACGAACTCTCCTTCCGCCTGGAATCCCGTCTCTTCCTCGAATTCCCGGATGGCCGCGAGAAGCTCGTCCTCGCCGGGGTCGATCAACCCCTTGGGAATGCTCCAGACCCCGTCGTCTTTCCCGGACCAGAAGGGCCCCCCGGGATGGATGAGCAGAACCTCGACCGCACCCCCACACCGGCGATACATCAATAACCCCGCACTCCTTTTCCCTTCCCGGGTAGCCACATCCGCCTCCCTTATCTGTACATTGTAGCGGAAAACAAGGAAACCCTCCAGCAAAGAAGGATAACAGAAACATTCCGCCGGAATGACGGAGAAAAGGAGTTTATCAACAGGCTGTCAAGCGGTTCAAGCCATTCAAGCGGCTCAAGCTGTCTCTCTACTTCCTCATCCTCCAGATGAAGAAGAAGCCGAACATGGCTGCAAAGGCTATGGCAAGGATTATCCAGAACGCGTGAGGATGCTTCTGGACAGGAATGGCAACGTTCATGGAGAAGGCACTGACGACGAAGGTCGGGACCATGATGGCGATGGTTATCATGGTGAGTTTCTTCATCAGGATGTTAAGGTTATTGTTCACGATGGAGACCCTGGCATCCATCATGCTCGCGAGAATGTTGGAATAGATCTCCGCCTGCTTGTAGCACTGGGTGTTCTCGATGGTGATGTCGTCGAGGAGCTCCGTGTCATCAACGGTGAACCCTATCCGCTGCGTGTATATCTTCATCTTCTCGATGAGGACCGAGTTGGAATTGATAGCGTTCTGATAATACACAAGGCTCTTTTCCAGCGCGAAGAGGTTGAGGAGGTACGTGTTCTCCATGGAGGTGCTGATCTTCTCGCCCAGTTCGTCGGAGACCATGTCGATGACCCTCAGGTGCTCCAAAAACCGGAAGATGCTGTAGTTGACGATCTTCAGCATCGTCTCGGCAAGACGGCTGACGCGGGCAAATGTCTTGCTGTCGAAGATGGGGAGGTCTTCCGCCATCACTATGACGAGCTTGTTCTCAAAGAGGAACATACCCATGGATGAAACGAGGAACTCGAAGGCATGCTCGGCCTGATAATTGACAGGCACCTTGAGAATGATGGCGACGTGGTTCGATTCGATCTCGATACGGGAAAGCTCATCGGGGTCAAGGGCCGACTGAAGGGTGTGCTCGTCTATCTGGTCCTGGTCGATGAGGCGGCGCCTTTCATTCTCATCGGGGTTGATGTAGACGGCTATGTTCCCCATAGCGCCGACGCATTCCGTTACCCGTGAATCCACTATGTTGTAAAGCTTTACCATACGACATACCGTTCATGTTTGGATTGATAAGTACAATGTATCCCATCTTTCTCGAAAAAGCACCGAAATTCTCAACAAAAAACCGGTCGTACACATGGGCCCGGCCTCAAGTGTGACGCAGGGCATTGACTGTCCAAAACCATAGTGTTATAAATCGTCATGCCCCATACCAAGGAGGTCACACGATGAAAAGACTTCTTCTCGCATCGACCATGATGGCCCTCATCGCCGCCGTGGTCATCCTATCGTCGCCGATGGCGATCGCATCGTCCTGCCGCCAGGACTGCCTGTCTTATTGCTGCACCGATTCCCGCTGCACCAAGGAAAAGGAAACCAAGTGCTATCAGGATTGCCTGAGGGATTGCAGTAACACGGCCACGACCCCCAAGAAGGACAAGTCCACGCTGCCTCCCACGTGACGGAAAAGGACCAGCGCCCCCCTTCACGGGAGGGCGCTGGTCCCGGATATTCCTGCCGCCGATAGAACCTCTACTTCTTCCTGACGCTGTAAAAAACACCCGTGCCGCCGAATATGGCCAGCTCGCCCAGTTCATCCTCGATCCGCAGAAGCTGATTGTACTTCGCTATCCTCTCACTTCTCGAGGCGGACCCCGTCTTGATCTGGCCCACGTTGGTCGCGACCGCAAGGTCCGCTATGAAGGTATCCTCGGTCTCGCCGGAGCGGTGAGAAATGACGCAGGTGTAACCTGCCCGCTTGGCCATCTCGATCGTTGTCAGCGTTTCCGTGACGGTGCCTATCTGATTGAGCTTAATGAGGATGCTGTTGGCTATCCCCTTCTGGATCCCCTCGGCAAATATCTTCGGGTTCGTCACAAAGATGTCGTCCCCGACGATCTGGATGGTGGAAGCACACCGGTCGGTGAATTTCTTCCAGCCTTTCCAGTCATTCTGCGCAAACCCGTCCTCTATGGAGACGATGGGGTATTTGTTCACAATCGCCTCGTAGAAATCCACCAGCTTGCCCGCATCCCACACGTTGCCGTCTATGTGGTATTTTCCCTTCTTGTAGATTTCGCTTGCGGCGACATCGAGGGCCAGGAAGATATCCTTCCCCGCCTTGAAGCCCGCCTTGGCTATGGCCTTCATGAGCGTGTCGAGGGCCTCCGTGGTCGATTGTATCTGCGGGGCGAAACCGCCTTCGTCGCCGACGCCCGTCGAGTATCCCTTGTCTTTCAGGATACCCTTAAGCGTGTGAAAGACCTCCGCGCCCATCCTCAGGGCTTCACTGAAGGAGGGCGCGCCGGCGGGGACGATCATGAACTCCTGGACATCAAGCGAGTTCTGGGCATGTGCGCCGCCGTTGATGACGTTCATCATGGGTACAGGGATCTCCCGTCCCCTGATCCCGCCGATGTACTGGTACAGCTGAACCCCGAGAAAATCGGCCGCGGCCCGCGTGACA
>LVAA01000057.1 GCA_001603955.1 Syntrophobacterales bacterium Delta_02
CCGCCGACAGGCCCGCGGACTACACGAGCTATTACAGTATAGGCGGGTTCTACGACGGGAGCGCATGGTCCGGATTCGCTCCAATGCTTATGGACGAGTTCCGGATCTCCGTGGGGGTGGCACGGCACACCCAGGGCTTCACCCCGCAGGCCTCAGCCTACTCCGCCTCCTCTTCGTCGACGCTGTATATCGTGTCCCCGATGCCTCTCGAGGCCATCAAGCTCTACCTCAAGACGGTGAACACCGCTGTTGCATCGGTGGCGAGCGACTACTGGACAGGGTCCGCATACTCGAAGACCTCCTCGCCGATCGACTATATGGAGTACTCCACTGACGGTGCGGCCCAGGCAGCCTATGTTGCGAGCGATACCGTCGCCGATATAACAATCGACTATATGGAGCATGCCACGAATGCGGCGGCCCAGGCGGCCTATGTGACGAGCGATCTAAGCCTTGACCTTATGGAATATGCATCAGACGTTGTGGCCCAGGCGGCTTACGTGACGAATTCTACGGGAATAATTGTCAGGGGTTACAAGGTTTATGCCTCTAATGATGCGGGCTTCACTTCCGGGGGAGCAGGATATACAGTCACAATACGCCTTTACGGAAGCGATACGGCACCCTCCAGCGGAACGGATGGCACGCAACTGCACACGGACACCTTTTCAGATTCAAACAGTATAGGAAGCAAAACATATACGTCTGGCATTACCGTCACCACGGCCTATAAATATCATTGGGTCTACTTTTCCTGTTCTCCGTCAGATGCATACATTAGAGTTGCGGAAATCCAGTTTTCTAATGGAGCTGGTCAGATATCTTACGACACAGGGGCAATATTCGGAGATCTAACGCTAGGTGGCTTTGGCGGCAACGCAGCGGCATTCGATAACGTCACAGACCAAGCCAGTGCCGCTTGCGGGCTCACCGCATCGACAGGGTCTGGATACATAGGCAAAAATTGGGGTACCGTAGCGCGTCTCCAGTCCTATTCTGAGGCCACCGTTAAGAATCAGGGCTCCTATTCCCTCAAGGGCGTCGCGCTGATAACGGACTCGCTCAACGGGACTCTTACCCGCACGGTATCGCCCACGATCGACCTCACGGGCATCAGTACCGTCAAGCTTGCCATAAGGTCCACTCGCACGGGCAGCAACATCAAGATCGGCATCCACGACAGTGGTGGAACGACGACGGAAACCACACCGAATATCACGAGCGCGGATACCTGGCAAACCGTCAGCTGGGACATCTCCGGAGTCGCGGACGCCGACAAGAACACCATCGACTCCATCATCATCACGGTGGTCAATGCGGATGCTGAGAATACGTTCTATATCGACGGAGCTTCTTCTCTGTTGGCCTACTCCGAGTCAACCGCCAAGACCCAGGGCTCCTACGCCCTCAAAGCCATCGCCCTGATCACCGACAGCCTCAGCAAGACCCTGACGCGCACGGTCGCCTCACCCGTCGACCTCTCCGGCGTCGAAACACTTCACTTCGATATCCGGGCCTCGAGACCGGGAATAAACCTCTCCCTGGCGATCAGGGACAGCGGCGGCACCTGGACGTCTGTTTCCCCGAACATCATCAGTGCGGACCTGTTCCAGACGGTCGATTGGGATATCTCCGGGGTGGCGGACGCTGACAAGGACGCGATCGACAGAATCCGCATCACCGTCGACAATGCCACCGCAGAGGACACCTTCTACATCGACAACTTCTACGCCAGTGCTCCGCCGGTGGCCTTCCAGGCGTACTCAGAGGCCATGCTCACCACTCAGGGCAGTTATGCACTGAAATGTGTCGCCGCGCAGACCACGAGCCTGAACAAGACGATTGCACGCACCATCGCCTCGCCCATCGACCTCACGGGCGTCAACACTATCGGTTTTGATATCCGGGCCTCGAGGACGGGGAGTAATATTACCCTCGGGATCCACGACAGCGGCGGTAGCTGGACCTCCCTCACGCCCGACGTGACGGAGGCTGACGCCTTTCAGAACGTGATATGGGACATCTCCGGTGTGTCCGATGCCAACAAGAACGCCATCGACCAGGTTAAGATCACGGTTGCCAATGCGGACGAGGCGAACACCTTCTACATCGACAACTTCGGCCCTGCGGCCGGGGCGCTCTTCGACGGGACGGCCACGGTCGGCGGGACCAAGACCCTGGGACAGACAGGGTCTATCTCTTTCGGCAATACCGTCAGCACGGCGAAGCCCCGCATGTATAACGGCCTCGTCGGATACGTTTACCGCTTTACCTTCACGGGTATAGACCCCACGACCACGGTATCGCATGCGACTGTCAAGGCACCCGTTCAGCCCATCGTGGATCTTTGGGACGGCGTCGACCGGGAGTGCATGGCCTTCTACGTCTACAAGAACGACACCTATAACGATTACACCCTCAACGTCTACGCCAACGAGTACGACTCCACTGACGCGGCGACCTTTGTGGAGCTTGACAGCCTCACCGCGGGAACGAACAAACTGTACTTCGCCAGCTACGAACGCCTCATGGGTATCAACTTCGGCCTTGCCGGCGGCCACGTCAACACGACTGCGAACACGGTCATGACCGTCAGGTATTCCTCCGACGGTCAGAACTTCGTCAGCGCCGGCACCATCGACGATGGGACCTCGGGGGGCGGAATATCCTTCAGCAAGAGCGGCACCGTTACCTGGAATCCCCCGCCGGCGTCGATGGAGTTCATGTCCAAGGTGTCGAAAGTCACGCCGCGCTACCACTACGAGGTCACCTTTTCTCAGAGCCTCAGTGCCGATGTCCACCTCTTCTACACCAGCGGAATCCCTGTGCAAAGGCAGTTTGGGCAGTACAAATTCCCGCTCATGGCCCAGGACATGCTCTTCCTTTGCTGCGACATGGCCGGCAAGAAGAACGCGGCCATCCACAGTGAGTACCAGACCTCGCAGATCTTCAACGGTGCCAACTCCACGGAAATCGAGTTCGGCGAGACGGGAGAGCTCACCTGCGGAGCGTCGCTCTACAACCTCTACGGCTACAACCTCTATAACCTGATCATCTTCTTCAAGGACAGCGAGATGTGGAAACTGTCCGGGGACTTCCCGGACTGGAAGCGGCACCAGGTCAGCGACAAGGTCGGATGCCCGGCGCCGGCGACCCTGAGGACGGTGAGCCTTCCCGGGGACATCCCCCAGGGCCTCAGCCGCAACGTCATCATCTGGCAGGGCTCGGACGGCGTCTATGTCTCGGACGGCAGGGCGCCGCTTCCCATCCATGGTGATATCGAGAACTACTTCGACCCCAAGAGGGCGGCCTGCATCAAGCCTGAATTGCTCGGCGAATCCTGGGCAGACCTCGACCAGACAAAGATGGAGTACCACCTGCACGTCGCAAGCGGTGCTTCGGCGACGGTTCCCGACACGGAGCTTGTCTTCGATTTGAAGCGGTGGAAGTGGTACCTCATCGACCGCGGGACCGGGAAGAGGCTGGTGGCCGGAGCCGAAGTCAAGGACGCTCACGGGAACAAGTACAATTACGGGTTTATCGATTCTGGATACATGTTGCGCCTCGAGAACGGTACCGACTTCGATGGTAACGGCATCGCGCATAGGCTCGAGCTTGGTGACATTGTCTTTTCGGAGAACGACTTCACGATGGAGACGAGGGTGGAGCGGCTTGAGCTCGTCACGGTGAAGAAGAGCGTTACCCCGAACAATATCTTCTACACGCACTATGTCGATACCGAGCCGGTCGGCACGAGCTTCACCCTTATCCCGGCGGCAACCAACAGACGGGTGGCAACGATCGTGCAGCCCATCAACTCGAAGGTGGGCGTCTTCCATTCAGGCTTGTTCGAGATGACCACGACCGACGAGGTGACGGGGTTCGAGCCCCTGGCTCTCGCATATGTCTACAGCCAGCAGTACGAGAAAATGACGAACTAAGGAGGGGAGAGATGGCAGACTACGGATCCTATTCAATACCTTCCGGCGTCCTTGACGTGTGGGAGCGCCGGCGGAACCAGAAGAGGCTCGGGGGGCAGTCGTACAATCCCCTTGAGGCGACGGCCTTTATGAAGGGTGTGATCGAGGCAGAACTCGGCAAACAACTCACGAGGAGAAAGCTGGCCGAGGACAAGGAGGCCCGCGACAAGGCCCTCGAGTTGCAGGAGACGTCGATCGCGAACACGAAAGACTACCAAGACCGGTCCCTGGCGCAGCAGGCGGACCAGTTCACGAGGGCGCAGGAAACCGCCGACGACACCAGGAAGGATGCAAACGAGGCAAGTCTCATCAACGCCGGCCTGCAGGGGGTCAGGCTCCTCCTGGGCAGTCTGTTCAGGGACGATTCGAAGGATAAGGGGCGGGAAACGGAAGCCCCGTCTCTGCTGCGAAAAGCGTCGGATACCTTCAAGAGGTCATTGGGGGGGGAGATCCCTGGTGGTGAGACTGGCGGCACTACCGGGGCGGCGAGCTACTTCTCGCCAGAAGACACGGGCAACGCCTTCATGACGCAGGCGTCCGCTCCGGCGGCAGCAACCCCGGCGATCGGAAGCGATATCAACGCGGTTCCGTCCTCCACGTATGAGACACTGACGAAGGCCTATCAGGATGCTTCGGTTGGCGAGAAGCCAACGGGTGCCTATCGCATGGCCTCCCAAAATACCGGTGCCATGAACGACGCAGGTGGTCAACTGCCGCAGCCCGCCATCGGATCACCGGTGTCCGGGCCCGACATGCCGGGGATACAAACCTCGAAGACCCCCTTTGAGGTCGATACCGGCCTCGAGACGACGAACGCGGCGGAGCCCATGTTTGGAAGCACGTCCGGTACGGGCCAGGGCACTGCCCTTAATATTGCGGATATGCCAGCATATGAGCCTCCTAACCTTGCTGCGTATCAGGAGCCCACTCTGGAGCCTTATCAGGCGCCAGAGCTGACGCCTTTCACGTACACCACACCGAAGTCAGCGTTCACCGAAGCCCAGTGGCGGGCGCAAGGCGGTGAGTACGGTAGAGGCTGGGAGGACAGCTTCAGAGCTTGGCAAAACGCCCAGTGGGCACGGGATCGGGACATACACAAGATCAGGTACGACCAGTGGGCCGCCGAGCAGAACCGGCTCGCCAAAGAGGACTACGACCAGTGGGCGATTGAGCAGAACCGGCTCGCCAAAGAGGACTACGACCAGTGGGTGATTGAGCAGAATCAGAAGGCTGAGCAGGCCTATGAAGACGCTGCCAAGAGCTATAAGAATGCTGCAGCCTCCGGAACGGGGGGAACACACGGCTCAGCGTGGTCGTTCAACACGAAGAAGCTAGGTGGCGGCCCCCTGGATGAATACTACGGCCACCAGTATACACCGACTTACGAGGACAACGGAAGCATGCTGCCGGCGGCCTTCGACCCTACAGGGTACTTCACGCCGTCTGACGAGAAGAAATACCAATCTCCAAGCTATGCGACGAATTTCACCCCTGCCTACGGCAACACCCCCTATGAGGTCCTGACGCGGTTCACGAGCGGGTCGCCGAGCCTTCCGGCGTCGATAGTCAGCCCGAGTTACGAGCCCTTCAATTACGAGCCTCCCTCATATAATTATGGGTCGAGCGTGTCGTTCGGGAATGAGGAACCCTTCAACTACGAGCCCGGAGTGGGCTACGAAAGTCCGTATAACTACTCGTCCTACGAACCTTTCAACTACGAGCCCGGAGTGTACAGTTCTGGGGGCGGAGGAGGCGGCGGTGGCGGTGGAGGAGGCGGCGGCGGAGGCGGCAGCAGCATAGGCGTCTCCTTGTTTGGGGGAAGCGGAGGAGGCGGAGTGTCCATATCGACGGGCACGATTATCTGCAGCGAGCTCAAGCGGCAGGGATACCTTCTCCACGACATTGCAGAAAAGGACAGCGAGTACCGGAAGAAGCATATTCCTGAGAACGTCTACGCCGGATACCTGACGCTCTTTACCCCCGTGGTGGCCTTGATGCGCAGGTCCAAGGCCTTCACGAATATGGTCCGGCCCTTCGGGGTCATGACAGCCAGGGAAATGGCGAGCCGGGTGGATCCGAATATAAAAGGCAACCCCCTGGGCAAGGCGCTCCTGGGGATAGGTGTTCCCCTGTGCAGAATGGTCGGCGACGTGGTTCTGAACGCCATGGCCATCTGGGCCAGGGCGACGACGGAGGTGAAACATGGCTAGGCTCGGAGGATGGGGCCCGGGACTCGAGGCAGGAATGACGGCCATCGTGGCGAACAATAGAGCTCAGGACGAACTTGCCCTGCGGCAGAAGGCGGCTGACATCGCCGAGAAGCGCATGGGCGTCGAGGAGCAGCGGTTCGGGATGGAGAAGGACCTCCACCAGACGAAGATGGCCGAGGTCGCCAGGGAGAACGCGGAATTCGACGTCGACGAGATAGGGAAGGGCTGGGGGCAGAAGGACCCCGTTGCCTTCAACTACGGTGTCGACTACGCCACGAGGGCAGGGTTTATCAAGGCCGACCCCAGCACGGGAAAGCGGACGATACGGGGCAAAGACATGAGGTCCGTGCTGGGTCACATGGACAGCGCCCAGGGTGTTGAGGCGATCAGCAAGCTCAAGATCGCCGACCTGGAAACACGCATACCAACCATTGCGGACCCGGCTCAGAGAGCGGCAGCCGAGAAGCAGCTCGAGATGGAGAAGACGCACAACAAAGGCGCCCTGGAATGGATGAAGACACAGGAAGCCACCCGGCAGAAGGACCTCGACAGGAAGAGCGAGGAGCGCCGGACGGCGATCCCCCACGCTGACAAACCGGGAGAGGCGGAGTACCGCAAGGCCCATACGGGCTACCTGAACGCTCAGACCAAGTACCTCGAGAGCGGCAAGGAGGATGCGGCCTTGCTGGGGGCCCTCACGAAGTTCAAGACGTCGGACGCCTACACAATGGCGTTGGACCGGGCCACCACGCCGGAAGAGAAGGAGGCCGTCAAGGAGCAATTGATCAACGGGTTCATGGAAGACTACGCGAGGACCCGGGAATTCAGCAAGAAGAGACTCGGAGGTGGCGGGTCAGCGGTTTCGGGAGCGACCTACGCTGACCTCGTCAAGACCGTTAGGGGGGCATCTACGACGTCTGAAGCTGTGAGCAGGCTCAGGAAGGCTTACGGGTATAGCGAGCAACAGGCGAAGGAGATCCTCAGAGAATCTCAGAAAGCGGGGTACCTGAAATAATGCCAATGAAAGACGACCTGGGCATTTTTGAACCTGTTTCTTCGACGAGTGGTATGAAAGACGACCTGGGCATCTTTGGACCGTCGAAGCGTCTGGGTGGGAAGGCTTATGAGGACAGTCTCTATGACGACATGACAGCCGGCACCCCGCTCAGAGCGGGGAAGGAGCTTGCCAAGGGTTTCGTCCGCCTGTACGAGAACACCCTCTCAGGCCTCGGGGGGCTCATGGAGTACACGGGGCACATGGCGGAGAGGTACCCGGGAGAGGTCGTCAGCCGACCCGACCTGGAGCCCGACTCCTTGCTTGGAGAGCATGCCGGTCAGTTCGCGGGGCCGGCCACGAGAACCCCTATTCCGGCTACCGATCCCTTGACCCAGTTCGCAAAGACCCGCGGCAAGACGATGAGGGAACATTTCGCAGAGGCGGCGAACGATCCGATCCTGAAACCCAGGGTCGAATCTTACACCGACATCAAATCCATAGCTGACGGCATCGACTACGCCAGTTACGGTGTTGGTAACCTCCTCGGGTCGGTTTCCTTCATGTCGCTCATGCCGGGTGTCTACAAGCCGGCAGAAGTGGCCGGGGTGGTCGGGAAGGAAGTTGTAAAGCGCGGCCTTGGCGGTCGCATCCTCAACTTCCTGAAGCCCCAGGCCATGGACGTACCGATCGGCCTTATGGAGGGCGGCGAGATAGCGAACAAGCAGCTCGAGGAACACGAGAAGAACGGCACCGAGCTCTCTCTGTCCAGACTCGTAGCGACGGCAGTGCCAGCGGTCCTCATCGAGCGAGGCCTCGGCGTGGAGGGCTTGGCTGCCAAGATGGGCAGTATGGGCCCGGCCGCCAGGGAGTTCTCGAAGAAGAACCTTGTTCCTCGGGTCCTCCAGGGCATGGGGATCACGGGCATGGAAGAGGGCGTCGAGGAGTTCGTCCAGACCTACCTCGAGAACTACGGTGGAGATCCGAAGTCCGTCTGGACGAAGGAAGCGCTCCACGATGCCATCAACTCCGGCCTGCAGGGCATGATCGGCGGCCATGTCATGGGCGGCATGGGCGGGGCGGTCGCAAGCAAGCAGTACGATGACGTCCAGGCGCAGCAGAAGGCACAGCAGGGGATTCTTCTCAATCCTGTCGACTACCAGCACCCTGCCGCTGTCCGGATGATCGAGGACAGGGCGAACATTGCCAGGCACCTCGAGGACTTCATCGCCGAGACGCACCCCGAGCTCGCCAGGGCGTGGGGTGAGCAGGCAACCGCGGCAATAGGGGCCAACCAGCCCGTGGATATGTCCCTGCTCACGGGGAGCGGCAAATTCGACATGACGGACTTCAGCGCACCGCCGGCCGAAACCCAACCGCCTCCCGTCGCCAAGGACCCTGAGGTCTACAAGCCAACCCTGCACAAGATCAAGGCGGCCGTCGACGCCGGCACGGTCACGAAGGAGGAATTGAAGGAGGCCGTTCTTCCGTCGATGGTCGAGACATACGGTGCCGACCATCCCCTCGTCACGGGAATCAACGAGCTCGTTGTCAAACTGGACCTGCCCCCGGGCGTGAAGGACGGCATGGACATGGTGAACAAGGTCCTGGAAGACCCTTCGGTCGCAACGGACCCCATCTATGACCTGATCGTCGGAAAGATGCGCGGTATCGAGGGCGGCACAGGCGGTCGTGTCGTGAAGAACCTCAGCGACCTGGACCGCGCAGAGATGACGCTCTCGCAGTTTCCCCAGGAAGAGCAGAGATCCGTCGCCGGGGTCATGAGAAGGCCCGGGATGCCCCGGCCCCGCACGGATGTCGCCCCGGCAGCGCCCCAAGAGGCTGCGGCACGACCGCAGGCCCGGCGCCTCGGCGGTGAGCCCATACCCCTGCCGGGAGAGCGGGCCCCTGTCTCATACACCGCCGAGGACATGCGGACGCCATCGGCTGTCGCCTTCGAGCAGCCCGGTGACGTTACCGCGGCCAGGGCCATCTATAAGTCCCTGTCTCAGGACGACGACAAGGCGCAGGGCATCACGCCTCTTCTTCTCGACGCATACGTCAATGCCGGCGGTGTCATCCCCGCAAACAGACATGACATCGCCCTGAGGTACCCCCAAGCCAGCTTCGAAGGTGGAGTCACGAAGGAGGACGTCGACGAGGCTGCGGGCGAGGCAGCTTCTTCTCCTGAGAACGACCTTCCTGAACCCACGCGGGCGCAGATCGAGGCGGGCAACTACAAGAAGGGCCACGTCTCCATCCAGGGCCTGGATATCAGCATCGAGAATCCCAAGGGATCGGTCCGCAGAGGAGTATCCAAGGACGGAAAAGAATGGAAAAGCGAACTCAAAGCGCACTACGGGTATATCCGGCGCACTGAAGGAGCTGATGACGACCACGTGGACGTCTTCATCGGCGACAACCCGACGAGTCAGCGGGTGTTCGTAGTCGACCAGGTGGATCCGGATACGAGGAAGTTCGACGAGCACAAAGTAATGCTGGGATACAACACCGTGGAGGAAGCGCGGTCAGCGTACCTTGCCAATTATGAGCCGGGATGGAAGGGGCTCGGCAACATAGTCCCGATGTCGATGGCCGGTTTCAAGGCCTGGATGAAAAAGGCCAAACTGAAAAAGGGAGCGCCCATAAGAACGGTTTCTGGGCAAGAAACGGAATCCGCATCCACTCCGGAGCCCGGCGACTTCTATGAATTCGACATCAAGGCTCACCCTGTCCGGGGGCCGCACACCGCACGGTTCCGGGTGAACAGGGCATACGTGACCCCTGAAGGCACGGTGATCCCCCTCGTCGAAGACTTCACCAGCGAGAAGGGAGGCGGTCTCTATCCAATATTCCCGACACAGGAAGGTCAGTACGGCGCCCGGCACGTGAAGGCGGCGGAAGGTTTGGAACCTGGGTTCTTCCCGATGGAGCAGGGGCCGGAGGAAGAACAGCCCGAGAAAGCGCTCGCGAAGCCCGTGAAGGCCAAGCCCGCGAAGTCACTTGTCAGAGTTGTCATCGACATGGGCGGTCTGTCGTCTGCGAAGGTAAAGAAGGCCGGATTCAACGTGAAGGAAGACTTCCAGCAACACGGCCTTTCCTTCATCTTCCGCAAGAACGGCAGGGGCCTCGACGACATCGCGACGGAGCTTGTGAGCAGTGGGGTGATCCCTCCAGGACCGGACACCGTATCGAGCGACAATTACGTGCTGTCTCTCCTCCAGGCTGCGGCACGGGGTCAGAAGACGACCATCGACCAGATGAAGGATCAGTTAAATGTTGCCATTTCCGAACAAAAAGATGATATACTTGAACTCAGGGAGGATCTAAAGCGCCATGGTGCAGATGAGTCCCAAATCGAAGATGCTGTTAGAACGTATCAAGACGCGACACGAGAAGATACTCGGCCTCAAGAAGATGATCGGGATGTTGCAGAGACACGAGCTCGTGGAGATGAAACCCTCGACACCGACTTCGTCCCAGAAGTAGAAGAACCCACCGAAGAAACACCCTCAGAATTGCCCCCTGTTGAACCCTCAGAAGAAGGCACGGCCCTTACCCCTGCCGAAGGCGAGAAACGAGCACGGCCCCCTCACGGAGAAGAAGCTGGCGGGGAATTGTTCGACGCCTCCGGCATGTTTTCTCTGTCCGGTAATCAACCTCACGAGACAAAGACGATGCAGGTCGCCGAGAAGAAGGGCGAGCGGATGTTCGACGTGGAGAAACAGACCACGGACGAACTCAGGGAGAGGCTGTCCGGGGAGAAGGCGAAGAGGGAACATGAGGAGGAGGGGAAGGAAGAAAAAACCTCTACCGAACCCGGCAGGATCGAAGACTTCGGCGAGAAGATAGGCGGGGCAAGGAAGGATCAGGCTCCGTCGCTGTCAAAGGATCTTACCGATGACGATATAGCCACGCAACCCCTCAGCAAGATATGGCCTGCCGATGAGATAGATGCCATAGACGATAAATTTCCCGCTGCGTGGGCATATGCGGCCCGTAGTGTAATACCCGCGAAACCACGCGTGGGCTATAAGGTGAAGGCATGGGTGGAGAAGGTTAAATCCATGCGGACCTTGGCCCAGGAGATTCTGGACGTTGAGATTGACCCCAAAGAACTCATGCGTAGATTACGGGAACGCCCTATATTGAATCCCTTCGGGGACAAGGTTGAATTACTCGCATCCATCGACCGTGACCAGTGGCCGCGTATCGGGCAGGCGGAGGCGTGTCCAAAGGCATATTACTACGACAAAGAAGGCAAGAAGGTCGAAAGCCCCTTCACCCGTGTTGAAATTGACGGGAGATGGCATGAGTTCAGAGGGGCAAGGAAGATAGCCGATGCACTGCCCGGGATAGAAGACCTGCTGAGCGGTCCCGCGTCCGAAAAAAAGATGCGGTTTGAGATCCGGACGATTCCGAGGAGCGGTGAGTATTTCATCAACAAGAAGGGGGACAGGGAATACCGGAAACTCAAGACCTTCTCTGACATCAAAGACGCCCGGGCATATATGAAGGACAACTACAACGACCTCGTGGTCGCCTGGGAAGCGGTTAAGGAGAGGGACAACGTAAAAGAGACCGATGTGCGGGCAGAGACAAACCGCCCTCGGACAGCAGTCGATCGGCGTGGCGGAAAGGACGTGACACCCGAACAATTCGGAGACACCTTTGGCTTCCGCGGTGTAGAGTTCGGGAACTGGGTCGGCCAGGGGGCCGGGAGCAAGGAACGCCAAGGCATGCTCAATCAGGCTTACGATGCGCTGATGGACCTTGCTGAGATTATCGGTATCCCGCCGAAAGCCATATCTCTTAACGGGTCTCTCGGTCTTGCTTTCGGTTCACGGGGTAGCGGATGGGCCTCGGCACACTTTGAACCCGACAGGCTTGTCATCAACCTGACAAAGCCCCGCGGCGCAGGGAGCCTGGCACACGAATGGTTTCATGCCCTCGACAATTACTTCTCCCGTATGCGCAGCGGTGAAGTGAAGGTCAAACGGGGATTCGGTGCCGATGAGGCGTACCGGGCAAAGAACTTCATTACATACCATCCTGAACCCCTCTATGTTCACAAGACCGAGAGAAGCACGCCGACCTCAAAAGCCCGTCTTGAACAGCTTCACAGGGATCACCCTGCGTCCGAATATCTCAACCCCGACAACTGGCAAAAAGACCCGGAACACCCTGAAGGCGTCCGCTCTGAAGTGGAAAAGGTATTTGCGGAACTGGTCGCAACGCTGGATGCGTCGCCCATGGCAGAACGCTCACGTCTTATTGATAAGGCGCAATCAGGTTACTGGAGTCGTATTCTTGAACGGGCGGCCCGCGCTTTTGAGAACTACGTCATCAACAAGATGATGCAGGGAGGATACCATAACGACTATTTAGCCAACGTGCGAGATATAGAGAATTTCCCGCGCAGTGAGGAAAGATACCCGTATTTGTTGCCTGAAGAAATAGCCCCTGTGGCAGAGGCCTTTGATAACCTATTCAGCACTATCGAATCAAAGGAAACTGATAAAGGCGTCATGCTCTTCAGCCGCGGACCCTCAGAAGCGGACGGGAACATCGAACCCCCCGCCCGTCCCCGCCACACCGTCGACAAGGTCGAAGGCTTTCTTGAACCCCTCCTGAAGAAGCTCAAGAACATCGGCAAGATCAAGGTCATTCAGTCGGTCAAGGAGATCCCCGGGGTCGATGCGTACGAGCTCTCTGACAAGGACACCGTGTACGGAGCCTATGACCGGAACACGGATACCACCTACATCGTCGCCGATTCCGTCAAGGACATCCGCAATGCCCACGCCATTCTGATCCATGAGGTCATCGGCCACAGGGGCGTCGAGGCCGTTCTCAACGAAGATGAGCAAGTCAAGGTCATGCAGGCGGCCGTCGATGCGTATGAAGGCACGGACCTGCTGCAGAAGATCGTCAAGGATTACGACCTCGACCTGGGGGACAGGCTCCACAGGTACGTCGCCGGCCGTGAGCTCATCGCGCATATGGCCGAGACCGGGGAGAAGCCGTCCGTCATGCAGAGGATCATCGGCGTCATCCGGGACGCCCTGAGACGGCTCAACTTCCGTCTGAGGTGGACGGACGCTGATATCAAGAACCTGATACGGAAGGGATGGGAGTATTCGGAAAAGGGCAGCCGGAAGACAAACGAGAGAGCTGTTTCTTTCCGTAAAGAATCATCGGATGGTCCTCAGAAGGCCGAAGAAACAGAGAAGGGCTTGAATGCCCTCCTGTCCGCCATGGAGGGGGAGAAGGATGTCCCAGCAGCGCTTCGTAACCCCGACCTCGGCGACGTCGCCCTGTATTACGGGGGGAAGGAGAAGGACGAGGGGGGGCTTCTTCACATCGTCGCGCAGCGGTCTTTCGAAGGTTCAAACGATATCGCCGGGGACCTTATCGGAGTCATCAAGGCGGTGGCCCTGGGGACGAAGACACGGGAATACGGCGGTGAAATCGGCCGGGCAGATATAGAGTACGGGGATTATGTAGCGATTCTGTCGAAGTCTAGATTCGCGAAGAAAGAAACATGGCTTCTGACGGGGTTCAAAAAGAAAAAGGAGGGTGTCAGAGGGGAATCTTACAACCCCAGAGACTACGCGCAACTGGCATCCGGTAGCCTGCCAGAAGTGGTTGCCTCCCTTAAAGATAAGATAGCAAAGGAATTGCGGGATGTCAAGAAGGGTGAAGGGGAAGACGTCAAACCCTCCTTTCGAACTACCTCAACCGGCAACAAGGCAAAGACCCCTTACACCGCCGCCAACCTCCAGAAGCTCCTGGCTCCCACGATCGCCCGGATCGAGGACCGCACCGGCGTCACCGTCAAGGTCATCCAGGACAATTACGGCTTTCCTCCCGAGTTTCTCGCCCGTGCCGGCGCCGACTTCGACATCAAGAATGACAAAGTGTATGGGGCCTTGGACCCCCTGACCGACACGATCTACCTGGTGGCCGACAACACGGAGAGCACCTCGGCGGCGGAGAAAACCCTATTCGAAGAACTGGTAGGGCACAAGGGTCTGCCGGCGTTCTTGGGAAAGGAGAAAACGGCGGAGCTGAGGAGCCTGGTCTACGCTCAGTTCAAGGCCGACCCGGCCATGAAGAAAGTCATCCGGGACTATGGCCTCGACGTATCAAACTCCGAGGACCGGCTCATCGCCGGCAATGAGTTTATGATCCATAACATCGACCGGCCGACCATCATGCAGCGGGTCATCGCCTACGTCCGGGAGGCCTTTCGTTCCATGGGCTTCAAGGTGCGCTACAGCGACGCGGACCTCCGCGCTGTGATAGGCGGCCTCATGAACCGGGTCGAGGCCAGCATGATGGGGGAGAGGGGCACAGGGCAGGCATACGAAAGCCAGACTACTCTTGAGGCTCAGCCGTTGTATAAGAGAACAAACATACAGAGGATGGCCGAGGCGGCCATGAAGAACCCCGAGCTCGAGGCTCCGAACCTTTCTGCGAATTATTCGGAATCAAGTGATGTTATCAAGACAGGGACCGAATACTACCGAGATAACCTTCTAGGAAGACAGGTTTATTGCAGGGCCCTGGGCGAGACCGTCCGATTCGATAACACTGGCCTGGAGTATCTTCTTTCGAAGGGCGATAAGACATCTCAAGCCCGGAGATTCAAACTGTTGCCCAAGATCCTGCCTGTTATCGAGAATGCAGTCTATATAGACCAGGAAGACATTCGACAAATCTCGGAGAATCATCGTAGATACGGACTGATGGGCAGGTTTAAAGACGGAACCGTTGTTACTGTTGTCCTTGATGAAGTCGAACGCAACAACAAAAAATTTCTGAGCGTGTTTGACATCGGCGATTTGAGCGGGGAGAAATTATTTAGAAAGATGGGGGTGACTGCCTCGGACATTCATCCCGTCTCGAGCGGCTCAGTCTCCGAGGGACAATCCGCTGTCGGCAAAGAAAGCGTATCACAGGGAAAAGGATATGTCAAGAAAGACACAGGGGGTCTCGGTGACGAGCCGATCAGCTTCAAGAAAGAAAAGGCCGTCGTTGACATGGGCGACTTCCTGGCCACGATCAGCAAGACAAATCCGAAACTCGCGACCAGCCTGAAGAACATCATGGCCGACATAGACCAGCAGAACAAAGAGACGGAGCCCCTGGGAGAGCCGACCAAGGAGATCCCCGACCCGAAGACCGACAGCACCAGGAAGACGGGGAGCTGGCTGAACCGGGAAACCGGTGCCATCTTCCGGACGATAGCGACGGTGATGCCCGGAAACATGCCGCACAACTCCTTTCTGGAGAACGTCCTGAAGAGCCCCGAGTGGTACGCGCACCCGGTATTCAAAAACATCATCCGTCTCTTCACCATGGACCGCGAGCGGCTTTACCACACCACTATGATGGACCTCATCACCGTTGACGACCAGTCCGTCATTGAAGAGACTGACAAGCTCCGGAAGAAGAACCCCGCGGCCTATAGAGAGCTGCTTTTTGCGATCGACTACGGTGATACCAAGTGGAAGCGGGGTGAGGCCAGTATGAAGCGCCTTGCGGATCCGGACATATCCGAAGAGGCTCGAAAGGCAGTAGTGGCCAATCAGGTCAAGAAGTATGAGACCTACCTCCGGGAGAAGAGGGGGGTATCAGACGAGGCGATCCGCGTGTGGAAGCTACACCGGGCCAGCTACGACAAGGCACTGGATATGATGACCGCTCAACTCCGGGCCCTGGTTGCGCAAATGGAAGAGGGGGAGGCGACCGATCAGACCAAGACCGTCTTGCAGGAGCTCCGTTTTGCCCTGGCGTCCATGAACGAATGGCGCGGCTTTTATGCCCCCCGGCTCAGGGATCGCGCCGGCTATGCGGTCCAGGCAGAGAAGACCCACGGAGATAAAACTGATCGGTACCGGGAACACCGGAGCAAATACGGCGCTGAACGCCTGGCCGACAAGCTCCGGGAAGAAGGGTGGAAGAACGTCACAGTCACCGAGATCTCAAAACTCCCGGAGTCGGTCTATATGAACCTCAAGGCCGTGGACGTGGCGAAGGCCATAAAAGACGCATCGGCCGGGATGAAGGGCGAGGCGGCAATCGCATTCAACGACGAACTGATCGAGCACGTTTCCAACCTCATCAAATCCCGCGGGTACCGGTCATCGATGATTCACCGGGGATCTCCGGACGAAATGGGCGTCGTCAGGGGTTACATGGAGGATCCCCTCGAACGGTACACCACATACGTAAACAACCTGGCCGGCGGGTTCTCTAAGGCCCAGGTCGCGCAGCGGGCCATGCAGATGCTTCTCGGCGAACGGGGCGAAGACGGCAACCTCCAGGGCGGGATAGACGCCAAGACGGAGAGCAGAACCTACGTCACCGCTGAACGGTATATCTCCGAGCAACTGCGCAATCTGGATCACACCGACCGAATCGTGGGACTCGCCAAGTCCATCGCCACCTTCAAGTACCTCGGTTTCAATCCCCGGTCGGCGTTCGTCAATATGACTGCCCTGGCCACAACCGTGCCGGCCGCAATCCACCAGTACGCCATGGGCGGAAAGGGCAGCATGACGAAGGTCCTGACAGCCGTCGGGAAAGCGGGTACCGATATCGCCACGGTCATGGCGGGGAAGAAGCTCAAGAATAAAGACGAACAGGCCTTCATCGACCGGATCAAGCGGGAAGGGTATGACGAGGCGCAGCACGTCCGCGATGTGATAGGCATGATAGACAAGGTTCACAAGCGCGTATGGTCGAAGGAAATGGCTCGCGCGATGTGGATGTTCGGGAAGACTGAGCAGTTTAACCGGTTGACGACCATGCTCGCCGGATACCGGCTGGCGAAAGCGTCCGGGAAGAACGAGGAGCAAGCATATGACCTCGCCCTAGATGCTTCGAACAAGGCACACGGTCTCTACGGCAGGGCAACCCTTCCCGCGTGGGCCCAGGGCGGCAACCCGGCGGCGAAGATCGGGCAGATGATGTATGTCTACGGGAAATTCGGCCACAACTACTTGCAGATGATGTATGACCTCCTCAAGAAGGACAACATATCGGGGACCGGAGAAAGGAACGTAAAGGCCTTCATATGGGGATTGGTTGCTCCCCTCGTTGTCGCTGGTGGCGCTGCATGGCCGCTGAAAGACTTCATGTTGGGCATATTCAACTTCTTTCTGGAACTGTGGGGATGGAAGAAAGGTGACGCCGAGAAGTTCGTCTACGATGGTATCCGTACCCACCTGGGCAAGACAGCCGAGAAGGGTGCCCGCTATGGCCTCATGGGTCTGGGAGGGGTGGATATATCGGGTTCGCTCTCTGTTGACATAGACCCCCCTCGGATGGAAAGCTGGAAAGATTTCTTTTCCTTTCTCGGAGGCCCTGCCGCCGGGGTTGGGATTGACCTTGCCAAGGCAGGACATTTTGCGGCAACGGGACAACCCGCCAGGGCGGCCGAGAAGGCGCTCCCCACCGGCTTCGCGAATCCCTTACGGGCGTTCCGCGAGGGAAGCCATGGCGTCACCTCCGAGAAAGGCAGGCCCCTCTACGATGATGAGACGGGCACCAGGCTGGAACTCAACGCCGGCCAGATGGGACTGCGGGCGTTCGGTTTCCGGCCGAGCGAGCAGGCGGTCCTTTCAGAACGAAAGCAGGAACACCGGGATCTCGTCAAGACCTTTGAGACTAAGCGGGACGCGATCTACGAACAGGCCCGGGCGTACTATACGGACCCCGACAGGGACTCCGTTGGCATGACGAAGCTGATGCAAGCCCAGACCGACTACAACCAATCGATCCGCGACGCTGGCCTTTCAGGGATAGTGCCCTTCATGAAGTACTCAAACCTGAAGCAGCAGCGCAAGAACATGGAGAAGCCCAAGAAGGCCGAGCGAAGGAGATTTCAACAATTGCAATAACATCTTGACACAGATCCCCGCGGGGGTATAATAGGGATAGATATTCAAGATGAGGACCATTCGGCCCGGTTGAATAAAATTCACCGGGCCGCTTCTTTTACCGGCCCGGAAGGGAGGTAAGGGAACGATGATCGAAGTGGTCCAGAGTTTGAGTCACCTTCTTAAGTCTTTCTCCAGCAGTGCCGTCACCTTCGCTACCGCAGACAATTCCATCAATGCAACCGGGATCGGGACCGGGACTGTCGAGGCCGGCGAGAAGTTCACTATCTCGGGGGCAAGTGAACCCGGAAACAACCGGACCTTTACCGCCGTGACCGTAGCTGACGACAAGATCGTGGTCGCGGAGACGGTTACCGCTGAGTCCGCCGGGGCGGCGGTTGTCCTCAACGAAGAATACGTCGGTAGTTTCAAGGACGTCAGCCACTTCACCGACCTTGTGGGCAGCATAGCGGCCTCCCAAGCCTGCACTGGTTTTGTCGATTTCAGCAACGACAAGGAGAACGTGGACTACACCGCGTCGACCAATGTCACTGGGGGAACCCCTGCGAAGATCTCCGAGGGCGTCGTTGGGTATTTTGCCCGGTTAAGGGTCCGGAACGGGGGGACGAACCAGACCTCGCTCAGGGCAAACCTGAACGGGAAGAGGTAGGGGGGCGGCATGGACATACCAACGGCAGGCTTCCTGAGTGTTTGTGTGGGCACGATCGGCGGAATTGCCCTGAAATTCGTATCCAACAGGCCTAAGATGGGCGGCAACGGTAATGGCAACGGCAAATGTCTGCTTCATGATGGTATCGAGAAAAGGCTGGCAGCTGGTGATGACCGCATGGACAGCCTGCTGAAGAGGTCCAACACCACCTGCAAGCTCGTTATCGCTATCGCAGCGCATTTGAATATCCCTGTCGGCAACCTGAAGGAGGAGCTGCAAGACGTAATGGAGGGAGATTGACATGGGGCGATCTATCACAAGTGCGCAGGCGGTTGTGGGCGGTGGAGAAAGGAAGGCGGCGAGACATGGCCCACAGAGAAGGGCGAGGAAGTGATTCGGAAGCACATCGAAGCGGTCGGCGGCATTATCAATGAAACCGACTGGAAATGCGCGAAATGTCGCGTAAAGATCACAAAGGAGGAGTAGCATGTTTTGGTTCACACACATCTTTATCTTTTTAGTCGGGGCCGCCATAGCCCTTCTATTCGCGGTTCGCAATCCTGCAATCGCGGCATGGTTCAACAGGATGTATCTCAAGGGCAGGGAGAAAGCGGCAAAGGAGACTGAGGAGATTTACAGCAAGCTCAAGGACCGCGCCGGCAGAATCCAGGTTTCCCCGGTGTCAGGGGGTGCCCTTATAAAGTATCTTCTGAGATTCGGTGTCCCGCTCGCCGGGGCGTTCGGGTTGGTGGCGGTCCTCAAACCCAATATGATCGAAACCATGCTTTACAAGTGCTGCATGGTCTTCGTCGCGTATATGCTCGCTGAACTTATATGGGTTCTTGGCTACAAGAGGACCTTCGCTATTCTGGAAAAGAAAGGGGGGATTACCGATGTTGGCAGGATTGCGATACTCATTTTTCGTGGTCTGCTTCTTGGCTCTGTTATTGTCGGTCTTACCTTGGGACTGTGACGGGCAGACGACCGTCAACCGGTGCCTAAAGTACCGTTCTCAGGTCATCCGGGAAGCGAGAGTGTTCATCGGGACCGATGCGCCCTATCACTATTTCATGGGGCAGATTGAGCAGGAGTCGCGCTGTCGTGAGAGCGTGACGGCCTTCGACGGCGGGATGGGCCTGGGACAGTTCATGCCTGGTACCGCGGCATGGATCCATGAAAGGGAAGAGGCCCTGCAGGAGCTCTCCCTGAAACCGAATCCCTATGACCCGCGGTGGAACATCCGGGCCCTGGTTCTCTATGACAGGCATCTTTACCAGACCGGGAAGTGTGAAGGTTGGTACTTCGCCTTTCGGTCCTATAACGGTGGCGCCGGCAATCTCAATAAGGAGATCGCCCGGGCCGGGTCCTGCAATATCACGCTTATCGAGAAGCAGTGCGCGAGGAAGAAGGTACGGTTGAAATGCGGTTCCGTCTTGGACTTCTGCAAGGTGAATATCGAATATCCATACCTGATATTCCAAAAGGGGGAGAAGTACAAATGAAAAAGGAACTCTTAATAGCCTCGATCGTATCCGCTATTCTGGTTGTGGCTTACATCCTAGTCGTGAGGTGCGTCAATGTTTGATTACATCAAGGGCGGTGTTATAGGCCTTCTCGTCGGCATGCTCCTCGCCGGCGCCGGTGTCTGGTGGGCAAAGGACCAGCAGGTAAAGGCGGTCAAAGTTGAACTGCAGGCGGCGAAGGATGCGAACGAGGCGAATTTAACAACGATCGCTGAGTTAAAGAAAGAGGCCGAAAATCTTAACAAGTCCTGCACTGCCAGGATCCAGACGAAGGACAATACCATCAAGAGGCTGAAGTATATCGACAGCCTGAAACCTACGGGGGTAACGACACATGAAACGAACAATGCTGTTACTGGCGGTAGCGGTGGTACTGACCCTATCTTTGACGAGCTTAACGGGATGTGGGGGGAACCGACCGATAACACAGACGGAGTACATAAAACCAACGATACCGCCACTTCCGCCGAAACCGGATTACTACCCGGTGCGGTGGGAGAAAAGGTGATCGAAGGGCTCTACTGCCTGGACGCGGAGAACGCGAAGAACCTCCTGCGGAACAAGGCGCTCCAGGACGACCGGGAAAAGAACCTTGAGCAGAGCCTCGAGGGGCTGCGGACGCAGAGATAGTGCGCTTTCGGGAGGAATGCACAGGGAAGAAAATTTCCTGCATTTTTCCTGCAAAAGTGTATCGTAATTGTCTATTTTTCCCTGCTTTTGACACCTGGGGAGATTCTTCGGAAGAGGCCTAAGACCCTCGAAATACTTGATTTTATTAAAAGCCGACGATGGGAATCGAACCCGCGACCTGCTCATTACGAGTGAGCTGCTCTGCCTCTGAGCTACGTCGGCGTTGAATTTTATATAGCATAACCTGCTGTTTTCGCACAATACAAATTTGTCTCTTCTCAGGCTCCAGGCTGGCCCATGGCCGGGACGTCATGCGTTCGGGAGAAGGGCGGCCATACGTTTGAGAAGGATGTCGTTGTCCCTGTTTTTCCTTACCGCCACCCTGATGTAGGTCTCGTCGAGGCCCTTGAAGTTGGAGCAGTCGCGCACGAGGATGTTCTGCTCCTTCAAGCCCTTTACGATGCGAGGGCAGTGGCGGGACCGCAGCAGGTAATAGTTTGTGCGGGAGAGGACGTGATCGATGCCGAGTGTTTTGAAACCCCTTTCAAGGCGCTTCTTTTCCTTTTCAAGGAACGCGTGGGTCCGCTCCCTGTGGGCGGTGAGGGAAAGGGCCGCGATGCCCGCAGCCTGCGCGAGGGTGTTTACGCTCCAGGGTTCGCGAATCGCATCGAGGGCCCGCGCCACTTTGGGCGGAAAGACGCCCCAGCCCAGGCGAAGGCCGGGCAGGGCATAGAACTTGGTCATCGACCTCAGAACGATAAGGTATGGGTTGTCTGCGGTGAGGCCGATGACTGACCCGGCGCTGGTGAACTCGATGAACGATTCATCTATGATGAGATAGATCCTTTGAGCTGCCGCGAGGGTTGCCGCCTCCTTCATGGTGTCCATTTCAATGGTCCTTCCCGTTGGATTGTTGGGGTTGCACAGGAAGACGGCGTCCACGCTCACCCTCACCGCCTCGTGCAGAATGGCAAGGGGGTCGGTGTCGAAATCGTCCCGTGCCCGCAAAGGGTAGGGGACGACGGTGCAGTCCCGGGGTGCCATCGTGCATGCCCGTTCATACTCGACGAAAGTAGGCTGGGCGATGAGCACCCTCGTCAAAGGCAGAGCCCTGGGCAGGAGGTAGATCAGTTCCGTGCACCCGTTCCCGCAGAGGATAGCGGACGGGTCGAGGTCAAAGGCTGCCGAAAGTTTGTTTCTCAATTCCGTTGAAGTGGGGTCCGGGTAGTGCTCGATGTCATGGAGACGGGCCCTGATGGTTCGCAGGATCTCCCGAGGGGTACCCAGGGGATTGATGGAAGCGCTGAAGTCGGTAATGTCGTCCCGGCGAACTCCGGCCGTCAGCGCCCATCCGTAAAGGTCTCCTCCGTGGCGGTTCACAGGACCACCCCAAGGGATATGGCAACTATGGCACATAGGAAGCCGACATAGGATGCGACGCGAACAACGCTGACCGTCCTCAAGGACGCCGTCAGGTAGTCCGCTCCGCCAGGGACGCCTATATAGGGCTTCTGGACCGTGATCCCCCCGTACGTCAACAATCCTCCCAATCTCACCCTTAAGGCCCCCGCCATGGACGCTTCGGGGTAGCCGCTATTGGGGCTGGTGTGCTTCCGGCCGTCGCGGCGGACGGTGGCAAGGGCAGCCCGCGCTCTGGCCGGGGAGGTGAGGACGATGGCGGCGGCGAAAGCGATAAGAAGGGCCGAGATTCTGGCCGGAAGGTAATTTGCCGCGTCGTCGAGGCGGGCCGATGCCCATCCCAGGTAGTTGTATCGCTCGTTCCTGTGCCCGACCATGGAATCGAGGGTATTGACCGCCTTGTATGCCAGGGCGCAGGGGATCCCCCCGAGGGTGAGGTAGAAAAGGGGAGCGATGACACCATCGGACAGATTCTCCGAGAGAGTCTCGATCGTTGCCCTCAATATGCCGTCCCTGCCGAGCCTCCTGACGTCACGGCCGACGATGAAGCTGAGGCGATGGCGTGCCAGAGTCATGTCGTCGGCCCTGACGGCCGCGATCACCGATAACCCGGCCTTCAGGAGCTCCTTGAGGGCAAGCGTCGATGCCGCGAGATATACGAGGAACAGGACACCGGCGGAACGGACGGGCCCCGATGGGCACCGCAGTACCCCGGACTGCACCGCAAAGGACAGGGCGAAGGTGATGCCCGCAATGACAATGACGAGGACGACCCCGGCTGAGCGCTCGAAAAGCTTGCCGCTGCCCATCCTTCGGGCAATGCCTTCAAAGGCCTCGATAGCCCATCCCATGAGCCGTACGGGGTGGGGAAGGATCCGCGGGTCACCGATGAGGGAGTCAAGGACCATTGCCGACAGAACGATGATCAGGAATGTGAGGTAGTCAGTCGTCAAAAGCATAGCGCTGCCGTTATCAATAGCGTGGTCTCGGCCGCCTCGTGTATGGCGCCAAGGTTGTCCCCTGTCAGGCCGCCGAACCGGACCGTACAGAGACGCCGCAGCACCCAGGCCCCGCAAAGGGCGGCCACGGAGGCGGCGAAGAAAAAGAGGAAATAACGCCCGGCACTGTCATATCCGGGATAACCGCTCAGGAGCCAGCCGATGCAGGCGAGGCAGGTAAGGAGGATGCTTGCCAGGCAGGCGTGCCCAGCTTTCACCCTACCGAGGAATATTTTTCCGAGCCCGTCGCTCCGAGCACTTTTGGCGCCGGGCATCATCATCGTCATGGACCATGTGGCGACGGCGGGCATGAGGAGCACCGCGGGGTTCAAGAAAGAGTGTCCCTGTGCCTTAAAAACCTCGTTCAGGAGAACATACTTGAGAAGAAGATTGATGACGATAGCCACCACGCCGATGGCGCCTGCCGTCGGATCGCGCATGACGGCGAGTCTCCTTGCCGTGTCCTTTTCGGTCTCGCCGGTGGACTTGACGGAGAGGGCATCCACTGTGTCCGAGAGACCGTCCTGGTGAAAGGCCCCGTTGCTGAGGAGGTAGGCCGCTATGACAAGAAGGGAGGTGACCGCCGGGGAGAAGACCTTGAGGGAAAAGAAAGAGACAGCGGCGAGGACCACTCCCTGGGCAAAACCGACGAGGGGAAAGAAGACGGCTGACATCGATATGTCGTTCTCGGACAGTCTTCCCCCGATGCGTATGGGGATGATGGTCAGGAACTGAAAGGCGGCGAGAATCCTCTTCATGTTCTCACGTCAGCTCCTTCGATACCCCGGCCTCCTCGAAGGTGGCCATCTCGCGGTAGATCCTGAGGCCTGCCTCGATGAGGGTGATGGCAAGGGCGGCCCCCGTTCCCTCGCCCAGGCGAAGACCCATGTCAAGGATCGGCTCGAGCCCCATCCTTTCCAGCATGAGCCGATGCCCCTTTTCCACGGAATTGTGGGCCGCGAACATATAATCTGCGGCGGCGGGTTCCAGGGCCCAGGCGATGATCGCGCCCGCCGTGGATATCAGGCCGTCGATGACGACGGGTATTCCCAGTGACGCCGCACCCAGGATAAGACCGGCTATGCCGCCGATCTCGGCGCCTCCTACCTTTGCGAGGACGTCAAGGGGGTCATGGGGGTCGGGCCTGTTGAGGGCTATCGCGTCCTCGATGACGGTGACCTTGCACGCCAGGGAGTCATCGGAGATTCCCGTGCCCTTTCCCGTGACGTCGGCCGGCGGCGCGCCGGTCATGACGGAGGCGATGGCGCTCGAAGGGGTGGTGTTGCCGATACCCATGTCGCCGGTGCCGAAGAGGTGATATCCTCTGTCGGCGTATTCCCTCGCAAGGGCGATGCCGGTCTCTATGGTCCGGGTGGCCTTGTCCCTCGTCATGGCGGGGCCCTTTCTCATATTATTCGTTCCCCTCACCACCTTCCTTCGGATGAGCCCGGGTTCGTCGGCGAAGTCGTGGTCCACGCCGATGTCGACAACGACGACCTCGGCGCCGGCGTGGCTGGCGAGGACGTTTATTGCCGCGCCGCCGCTGAGGAAGTTGTGGACCATCTGCACCGTCACTTCCTTCGGGAAGAGGGAGACTCCCTCGTCCACGACCCCATGGTCGCCGGCAAAGACGAATATCGCCCTTTTTTCAAACAGGTGCGGCATCGGGTTCCCTGTTATGGCGACGATCCGCTGCGCGAACTCTTCAAGCCTTCCCAGGCTCCCCTGGGGTTTTGTCAGACTGTCGAGGCGTTCCCGGGCGAGAGCGAGGAGAGTATCGTCCACACCCTTGATGCGTATTCCTTCCACTATCGTTTCTCCTTGATCTTCATGGGTATCCCCGCCGCGAGGAAGTAGACGTCGGTGGCGACGGAGGCGACCCTGGCATTCAGGCGGCCGAGGTTGTCCCGGTATTCTCTCCCCATCGGGGATTCCGGCACGAGACCGAGGCCCACCTCATTTGAAACGATACAGGTGAGGGCTGGGCCGCCAGGGTCGGAAAGGGTGCCGACGAGGTCCTCCTCGTATCGCTCAAGGGAAAGCCCGCGCATCATGATGTTCGAGACCCACAGGGTAAGGCAGTCGATGAGGACGACCCCGTAAGCCGGTCCTATCTTCCTGATGAGGGAAGGGATCTCCACCGGCTCCTCGAATGTCTTCCATTCCGGTCCTCGTTCTCTCCGGTGGTTGCCGATCCGGGCCTTCATCTCATCGTCGAGAGCCTCGGCGGTGGCGACGAAGGCCTTTTCCCCGGGAACGAGCGATGCTTCACGAAGGGCGAGGGAGCTTTTCCCGCTCCGGGCGCCGCCAAGTATCAGGAGCGTCCTGTGCATTTCTCCTTTACCTCCTCTGACACGATCATGACGAACGGTTTTCGGGACAGGGGGTTCTCGCGGACGATGACCACCGTCCCGTAAACCTCCTCGATGGTCTCGTAATCGAGCACCTCCGCCGGGGTACCGGCCTTCCTTATCCTCCCCCTGTCCATGAGCACGAGGCGGTCGCAGTACTCGGAGGCGAGGTTGAGGTCGTGGAGTATGATCACGACCGTGAGCCCCTCCTGCCTGTTGAGACGTTTCACCAGGTCGAGTATGGCCGCCTGGTGGGTGATGTCAAGGTGCGACGTGGGTTCATCGAGGAGGAGAACCTCCGGCTGCTGGGCAAGGCCGCGGGCGATGAAGGCAAGTTGCACCTCGCCGGCGCTCATCTCCGACATGAGGGCCTCCGCAAGGTGAAGGATGCCTGTCATCTCCATCACCCTTTCCGCTACGGCGGTGTCCTCCCCCTTCTCGAAGAACTGGAGCTTCCTGTAGTAGGGGATCCGTCCCAGGAGGACGAATTCCCTCACCGTCATCTCGATAAGGGGCATGCTCTGGGAAACGACGGCGACCTTTCTGGCCACATGGGCGATGTGGAGGTCCTTCATGTCGACACCGCTCAAGAGGACGGCCCCCTTCGCCGGCCTGATGAGGCGCGTCATGGCCCGGAGCATCGTTGTCTTGCCCGAGCCGTTGGGGCCTATGATACCGAAGAACTCGCCTTTTCCAACGGAAAGGTCAACGTCGTGAAGGACGGTCTTTTCCCCGTATCCGCATGTCAGCCCCCGGATCTCGATCACAGGGAGCCTCCCGGCCTGACCGATCCCTGCCTTCTCGCCAGGACGTAGATGAAGACGCTTCCCCCCAGTATCCCGGTGATGACGCCGACGGGAAGCTCGACGGGGGAGATTACCGTGCGCGCGATAGTGTCGCAGAAGATGAGGAACCCCGACCCGACGAGGAAGGATACCACCAGGAGGCGCCTGTGGTCGTAGCCGGTCAACATCCGCACGAAATGGGGAACGATGAGGCCCACGAATCCTATGATACCCGTCAGCGAGACGCTGATCCCCGTGAGGAGGGATGCCATGAGGAAGAGCTGTTTCTTGGCTTTTTCCGTGTCGATGCCTAGGTGGACCGCCTCTTCCTCGCCGAGGGATAGGGCGTTGAGAACGGGGGCGAAGAAGAAGGAGATAAAGAGACAGACGACCACGATGGCTGTGAGGATAAGGATGAGCGCCCAGCTCGGCTCTTCCAGGGACCCCATGATCCAGAAGACGATGCTGTGGAGTTCCTGTGTCTTCGATATGGCGAAGATGAGAAAGACGAGGGACGAGGAGATGAAACTCATCATGACACCGGTGAGCAGGATGCCCTGCATCCTCAAGACGGTGCGGCGCATGTTCAGGAAATAAAGGGGAAGGATGACGAGACAGGACCCGAGAAACCCTGAGAGGGGCAGGGCCGTCATGGGCAGAAGATAGTGGAGCTTCAGGATGATGCACAATGCCGCCCCCAGGGCTGCTCCCCCGGATATTCCAAGGGTGTAGGGCTCGACGAGGGGGTTCCGAAACATACCCTGGAGGATAACCCCCGCGATGGACAGGGCGCCGCCGACGGCAAAACCGAGGATGATCCTTGGCAGGCGGATGTCCATGAGGATCCCGAATTCCGGTGTGGCCTGCCCTTCGAGGATGGTGGTGAGGACCCTGCGTAAGGGTATACCTGCCGAACCGCTGGCGATGGCGGTGACGGCCGCCGCCGCAAGGAAGAGGCAGGCTGCGGGCAAGAGGACCCTCATGGAGCGCCTCTTCATCTCCGCTCCTTCGCCTCGCGGGGATGGAGGAGCGCCGCTATATCGCCGAGGGACTTGGCGAAGCTCACCGGCGTCGGGCTGCAGACGTCGTCTGAGTCCACGATGTGTATCCGTTCATCCCTGACCGCCTTCACCGTCGGGAACCTCTTCCAGGCCACGCGCTCGCTGTCGCCGGAGAGGCCCATGGTGACAATGAGGATCACATCGGGGTCCCGAAGGACCGCCTCTTCGCGGCCCACGCTTCCCGAGGCCACATCCCTGAATACGTTCACGCCTCCGGCGAACTCTATGAAATCGTTCATGAAGACGTCCTTCGTCGCGACAAAGAAAGGCTTGGAGCCTATCTGAACGAGGACCCCTGGCTTCGGCAGACGGGCAGTCCTCAGCCTGATGGCGTCGACGCGGGCCCGGGCGGTACCGACAAGGCGGCCCGCCTCGCCGGCCCGGCCCGTGGCCCTGCCTATCTCGAGGAACACATCGCAAAGCCCGGAGAAGGTATCGGATATGGAGAAGGTGACAACGTTGAGACCAAGGTCCCTCATCTTCTGTATGCTCCTGGGGTCCGTGAGGGTCATGGCGAGGACGAGATCGGGGCGCAGTTTCAGGATCTTCTCCAGGTTGGGCTGCATCACGGTGCCCACCTTCTCCTTTACCTGCGCCTCCTTCGGCTTGTTGCAGTAAGTCGTCACGCCAATGACGTTCTGTCCAAGGCCGAGAAGATAGAGGGATTCCGTGATGGCGGGGCTCAAGGAGACTATGCGA
This sequence comes from Syntrophobacterales bacterium Delta_02, assembly GCA_001603955.1. Classification (GTDB taxonomy): domain Bacteria; phylum Desulfobacterota; class Syntrophorhabdia; order Syntrophorhabdales; family Syntrophorhabdaceae; genus Delta-02. Next base: position 28,210 of record LVAA01000057.1, read on the forward strand.
AGGGGTTTGGCCGCCTTCTGGGCCGTCGGTGCCTGGGTCGGCAGGGTAAGGCTGAGAATGATGAGAGTTGCCGCCACGACCGGCAAGGCCCGGCACATTCTTGTCGCGAAAGAAGGGATCATTCGCCGTCCTTCAAGGGCAAGGCCCTGGTATTGAGGAAGAAATACTCATCCGTCGAGCGGATTCCGCCCCTTTCGAAAGGGACGGGTCTCTGAAATATGGGGCCGTCGTAGACGAAGGTGTGGTATTCCCCCTTCTCGCCGCATATGTCCACGTCGCCGGCCAGGGCCCGGATATCATCGACGAATGCCGGGTCAATCTCCCTGCCGATCCAACTGTCATCGAGATGACGCCTGTCGACGGCCACGATAACCGCCTTGAAGCCTTGGTTTACGAACTCCGAGAGGATATCCTCCCTCCTTTCGAGCCACAGGGGGAGGGAAGGGCGCACATTGCACTCGGAACAGACCCTTTCTACCCAGGCCCTGTGTTCCTCCAGGTCGATGTCCCCGAAGACCCCCCGGAGTATGCCTTCGGCGTGGAGCCGGGAGAGTGTTTTCTTGAACTCCTCTTCGTAACCGTTCCACGTCGTCCTTCGCTGTATGAGGGGGATGCCGATTGCCCGCGCCTGGAGGGAGAGCAGTGCCGCCTCGAGGCCGTGTGTTCTCGAGTGCGTGCCGTCCTCCGTCACCATGTTGATGAGCCTGGTTATGGTGAACCCCGACCTTTTGGCCCTGAAGAGCGCCAGGGCGCTCTCTTTTCCGCCGCTCCAGGAGCAAAACGCCTCCTTACGGTCGTCCATCATTGAACTGTCTCCCTGACCCATCCACATACCCTGCAGTGGCCACGGCCTGCCTTCATTCCCGCACCGCATCCCTCACAGGCCTCTTCACCCTGTCCGGGCGGGGGGATATGCCCCACAACCTTCCGGTAAACCTCATGATAATAAAGGTGGGCCTTGTTGAAGAATCGTATCCCGCGGGAACGCTTCTTGTCCTCGAACTCCTCTTCGGATATGGTGGCGTCCAGTATGGCGTTGAGTCTCGTCATGCCCGACCCTGTCTCCAGGGGTCTCTTTTCCTGCCAGAGTATGCCGGGGGGCAGAAGCCCTTCGCAGGCGCGCCTCAGGACCCACTTGCCATGAACGACGCCTTTCTCTTCCCTGATCTTCCATTTTCCCTGTATTTCGATGGCGAAATCAAGGATTACTTTGTCGAGAAAGGGTTGTATGACGTCTATTTCAAGATGTTCTCCGAGAACGGTCGAATTGAACGACATGGTCTGCGAGAGGTGGCGGATATACCCGTAGAGGTCGGCTATCTCCGCCATGTAGGAATAACCGCCGAAAAGCTCGTCGGCGCCGTCACCGGTCATGACGGAGCGCATCCCCAGCGCCTTTGCTTCCTTGAGAGCGAACCAGACGGCAAGGTCATTGGGGATCGCGGGGTCAAAGCTGTGCAGTATGGCAATGACCTCGGGTATGGCTGCCAGGGCCTCGTCGACCCCGACCGGTCTGTGGACGAGATCAAGGCCGATGGTGCGGGCTGTCTCACGTGCGTAGTGGAGGTCGGGGCCCTCCGGCCCAAGCGTGACCAGGATGCCCCTCCTGCACGGGGACAGGGCGGCCGCGATGGACGAGTCCAGGCCACCCGAAAAGAGGACGCATTGAGGCTGGCAGGCCCCTACAACGTCGACGAGCCTTTTTCTCACCGCTGCTACCACATCATTCGTGGTCATAGGACCACCTCCCGGGGCGGCAGCCATGTCGCATGCCCATCGCGGCCGCATTTATCCCTAAAATTCGTACGAAACACCAAGGAAGACCGACCTCCCCGCTCCCGGATATCCCGATACTTTGGAATTGCCGGCACTATCATAGAAGGTTCCCTGACGGGTATCATAGTCTTTGTCCAGCAGGTTCTTTCCGTCAAGGGAAACCCTCCAATTGTCGTATAAACGCTGTTCAAGCCTCATATCGACCGTCCAGTAGGGGCTTATGGTGTACTTTACCGTCTGCGTGGCCGGATAGACGGTTGTCTCCGTCCTGTAAGAGATCCTGTCTCCCATGTATCTCGCGGTCAGCGTGGCTGTCAGACCGAAATCCATCTTGTATGCGATCTCGCCCTTGAACTGGTTCTGCGGCACCATGGTTGCCCGCCGTGTCTGAAGGCTGTACTGGAAATCGGCAGGTATGAGCGGAGGCCAGCCGTAGTCCTGTTTCGTGTACTCCCTGCTTTTCTCTTCAGCGTCCGTGTAAGTATAGCTCAGGGAGAGTGTGGCGTTGTGAAAGGGGCCTATCCGTATGCCCGTCTCGATGCCGTCGGCTTTGAAGTCACCCAGGTTGATGGGTTTGAAGACTCCGTTAGAATCGGGCTCCCACTGTATCTTGTTGTCCACGTTCCAGTGAAAATAAGACACTGTGATGAAGAGCTTGTCGTTGAGCAAGGATTGTTCGCAGGTGATATCGCTGTGCCAGCCGACCTCGGGTTTCAGATCGGGGTTCCCCGCCGTGTATGGGCCGGCGGGCCAGTAAAGGTCGTTGGGGGTGGGGGCCTTGAAATGCCTGCCATGGCTTGCCTTGATCACGGTGGTGGGGGAAGGGTTCACGACGAGGCCGAAAAGGGGAAGGTCCTTCCGGCCGAAGGCGGAGTGGTCCTCCCGTCTTATCCCGGCTATGGCCTTCCAGTACTTTGAAGGCCTGTACTCGCCCTCAGTGAAGAGGCCTTTCGTGATGATGTGGGCGGTGTCCTTCGTTTTCGTCGTCCTTGCGCCCGTGGTGTCGAGGTCGTAGGCCTCGTTTCCCCAGTCGAACTCCTTGTATTCACCCCCCACTAGGAGTTTCGCCCCTTCCAGTGGATATATGTTCACATGGCCCACGGTCCCGGCGACGATATTGGTGATCCAGTTGACCGAGCCGGTGCCCCCCGTGGACGCGTAGCGTTCGTAGTTGTTGTTCGTCGTGTTCGTGTAGTATCCCTTGATATTGTAAGAGAATTGCTTCACAGGACTTCCGCTTACCTCCAGGACGACGTTTCCATCCCGGTCCTTGCTGTAGTCGAGGAGACTCGCCGATTCGTCATTGTAGAACGCGGTGCCTCCGATGGAATACTCCCCGGTGCCTGCGGGGGGTTTGACCCCGGGGTTCCCGGACTTCCTGGTGAGATAACTTCCGTAGAGACTCACCTTCATGAGATTGTCCTTGTCGAAGACAAGCTTGGCGGACGTGTCGTACTGGCGCAAATAACCGTTGTCGCGGAACCCGTCGGTCTCGGTCCTGCCTGCCGTCAGATAGTACCCGATGCAGTCGGTCGCGTACATTCCGTGCTGCGCGTAAAGGCGGTACGTGTTCTGGGAACCGTAGCCAGCGCCGGCTTTCAGATCGACCTTGCCCTTTTTGGGGCTTTTCGTGAAGACATTGACGGTACCCCCCATGGCGCCCGAACCATAGAGCAGGGAGCCGGAGCCCTTGACGACCTCGATTCGCTCAATATTCTCGACAGGGATCTTTCCGACGTCGGCGATGCCGAGGGAGGGGGAATTGACGTTGAGGCCGTTGATAAAGACCTGCGTGGCGTCACTGCGCATTCCACGAATACTGATACTTTGCTCCGCGCCGCCGTAGTCGCCGTACGTTTGCCAGTCGATACCCGGTTCGTTGGCCAGCAGCTCGCCGATGGTTCTGGTTCCTGACAATTCTATGTCCTGAGCTTCCTTCAAAATGACCGAATTCGGTATGTCCTTGAGGGGCTCAGGTACCTTTGTTGCGGATACGACGATTTTTTCAAGCTGGTGTACCTCCTGTGCAACGGCACAAAAGGGGCAAGCAAGAACAAGGAAAACAGCGAAAAGGGTGAACACATGCTTCATGAGAGAACCTCCTTATGCCTCGTAAGGATAATTTCCCGAAGAGTTCAACCCAAGGTTTCCTGACTGAGGGAGGTGCTAGCCAGCGCGCCTTCCCGTTCCTTGTTTCGGTGGAACAGTGGCCGGCATCAAGCCGTGCGCTGCTTCGATCCCATCACAGTTGCGGGACAGTGGAAGGTTCTCACTTCACTTCCCTTGAAGGCTGAACCGTAACGAGTATAAGACTCTCTTTATCACGAAGCACGGGCAAAAATCAAAGATATCTTTTGTCTCCACCATTTGGACTAATTGTGATAAGGTATAGCGAAGATGGGCGGGGCATGACCAGATGTGACGAAATCCTAAGGAAATTCAACGAATGCAGCGTGGGACGGCTCCTCGGTATAGAGGTCCTCGAGGTGGGGGAGGGTATCGCCAGGGGCAGGATGACCGTCAGGAAGGACCACCTCAACGTGTTCGGAGGTATCCACGGGGGGATCCTCTTCGCCTTCGCAGACCACGTGGGCGGTGCCTGCGGTAACAGCATGGACTACAAGGCGCTTCTCGTGGAATCGACGGCGCGCTTCAAGAAGAGCGCGAGGGAAGGACAGACGATACACGCGGAGGCCCGGCTCGTACACTCCCGGAAGAAGGTTGACAGGATAGACATCACCGTGACGAATGGGAACGGAGAGGCGCTGGCCGTGCTGAAGATGACATCCTTTGTTGTGGAAGATGCGGCAAAGACTTCTTAAGATCTTCGATATCCTCCTTGAGACATTCGGGGAAAGGCATTGGTGGCCCGGCGAGACGGCCCTCGAGGTGATCGTCGGCGCCGTTCTCACTCAAAACACATCCTGGAAGAATGTCGAGAAGGCGATAACCAGTCTCAGGTCCGAGGGGCTTCTCGACGTTGACAAGCTCTATGAGGTGGAGGATGCTGTTCTTGCCCGGCATATCCGTTCTTCGGGATATTACAATTTAAAAACAGCACGGTTGAAGAACATAGTTAATGTCATACATGATGAGTACGGCTCATCTATCGAACAATTAAAGAATAACGGGACAAAGCGCCTGCGCGAGAAGCTGCTCGACATCAAGGGAATAGGAGAAGAGACAGCCGACAGCATCCTGCTTTACGCGCTCGAGAAACGCGTCTTTGTGATCGATGCCTATACGAAACGCTTCCTCGCCAACCACGGGCTTTACGGCGGTCCGTACAGGTATGCGGACATGCAGGCATTCTTCACGGACAGTTTGCCGTCGGATACCTATCTCTTCAATGAATACCACGCGCTCATCGTGGCACTCTGTCAGAGACACTGTCTGAAGGTGCCCCGATGCGTGGAATGCCCTCTGAAAAATCAATAATCAATGACAAGGTCACAATGACCAAACAAATGACAACGAGTAATTTACCAATAACCAATTGACCAAAAAGAAGGGCACGACGGATCGCCTGTATCGTTTTTGGTTATTGATCATTGTCTGCTTTTCCGGTCGGTCGAATTTGATTATTGGTCATTCTTTCCTTCAGGTACTGGGGAAATGGGCTGTCTGGAACGATAGTGAGGAACAGGGGTGGACGAATCAGGCCAAGGGGATCCTTGTGCCTTCGGGTGGTCAGGAGACGATCGTCACTTTGGCTTCGCCGGCGACCTCTTCGATGGTCCCCATTCTGGCTGCCTTCTCCCCGGCCTCGTTGAGGGATGCAACGACCTTGCCGGCGTCCCCATCGTTGACGATGAGCACGAACCCCGTGCCCATATTGAATGTGGTGCAGGCTTCGTCCATGTCGAGGTTGCCCGCCTCCATGAGGGCCCGGAAAACGGGGGGGATCGTCGCGGGGTCGAGATGGAGCGTTGCCGCCATGCCGTTGGGGATGATCCGCGATATGTTGCCGGGAAGCCCTCCCCCGGTGATGTGGGCCATTCCTTTGATCGTGTAGCGACTGATGACGTCGAGGACGGGTTTAACATAGATCCTCGTAGGTTTCAGGAGTTCCTCGTACAGCTTTCCCGGTATTCCCGGGACCTCTTCGTCGATGCGGTAGTTCTTCACGTCAAAAAAGAGCTTTCTCACCAGGGAGTAACCGTTACTGTGCAGCCCGTTCGAACGAAGACCTATGACAGCATCGCCCGGGACAATCGTGGAGCCGTCTACGACGGAGTCTTTCTCCACCACGCCCACGGCAAAACCGGCGAGATCGTATTCGTCGTCCTTGTAGAAAGAGGGCATTTCAGCTGTTTCTCCGCCCACGAGGGCGCAATCCGCTTGGAGGCACCCCTCGCAGACCCCCCCGACAACGGAAGGGTAAACGTTTTCATCGATCCGCCCGCAGGCATAATAATCAAGAAAGAAGAGGGGTTTGGCGCCAAGAGTGAGAATGTCGTTCACGCTCATGCCGACGAGATCGATGCCGACCGTATCATGCTTGCCGGCCATGAAGGCGATCTTCAGCTTGGTCCCCACACCGTCCGTCGAACTGACGAGGACAGGATTCCTGTACGATCCGGGGATCTCCGTCAGGGCGGCAAAGCCGCCTATCGTGTTGAGGACGCTGGCATTGTGGGTTGACCGGATACGCCCTTTCAGGCCGTCGATGAGACGGTCCGCCTTAGCGATGTCAACACCCGAGTCTTTGTAGGTGATAGTCTTCACGGCTCTAATGTAAGATCATTCCTGAACGATTGTCAATCGATAAGGTCATTCCGCGAAATATTGCATGCCGACCCGCTGCCGGGACGGCCGGCATCAAGCCATTCTCGCGATGAACTCCTCCACGGGGATGGCGGGAAGGGTTATGATCTGGATAGTGCCCCGGGAGCCGAGTTCTATAGAGACCTTTGCTATCGCTTCATTGTTGGGGGCCTCGAGGATGTTCAGGAAGTCGTACTGGCCGAGAATGGCATACTGGGCAAGGACTTTGGCGCCCATGCTCTCGATCTCCCTGTTGACCTCTTCGATCCTCTCGGGATGTTTCTTGATGGTCTTGCGTCCCTCATCCGTTAGCGTGCTGATCATGATATAGATTGGCATATGAATACCCCCAAATGGTTTTCGATGATATATAGATTCCAATATCCCCGAGCTGTTTGTCAATACTATTTGTCAGAACTGATTGTGGTTTCACTACAGTACGTTAGAGGCAGCGGCATGTACGTATTTTCACATTATTGGGCTTAAAACATGGTATTGATTGGGTGATAGAAATGTGCTATCATGTACCACTTTTAATATCACAGAGTTTGTATGAGCCACATTGTTCAATGTTTCACATATAGACCCACATTCGAAACAAAACATCACAGCTCTTTATTCTTTTATAGAAGGGGGATCTATGGCTAAACCTATGGATCAATACAAATGGCAAGAACTAACAGTAGGTTGTGTTATTGAAGATGTTGGAAACGCAATGGAGTACAAGACGGGCGACTGGCGTTCTTCCAAACCGGTCTGGAACCGGGAAAAATGTACCAAGTGTGGTCTCTGCTGGCTTTTCTGCCCCGATGCCGCCATCCGCCAGAGAGAGGATGGTTTCTATGAGGCGGACCTGGATTACTGCAAGGGATGTGGTATCTGTGCCACAGAGTGCAAACCGGGCGCGATAACGATGGTCGAGGAGGAACGATGAGCACGAAGAAAGGTATCGAAGTCTCCATAGCGGCTGCGGAAGCCGCCAAACTCGCGCGTGTCGAGGTGATCGCGGCTTATCCCATAACGCCTCAAACCCACATAGTGGAACATCTTTCCGAGATCGTCGCGAACGGTGAGCTCGATGCGGCTTACGTCAACGTCGAGTCTGAGCACTCGGCCATGTCGGCCTGCGTTGGGGCCAGCGCTACGGGCGCCCGGACATTCACGTCAACAAGCGCACAGGGCATGGAACTCATGCATGAGATCCTTTTCATCGCCTCGGCCATGAGATTCCCGATCGTCATGGCAGCAGTCAACCGGGCACTTTCATCACCCCTTTCCATCTGGGGAGACCACTCCGATATCATGGCGGCCAGGGACACGGGTTGGATCATGCTCTTTTGTGAGAACGGCCAGGAGGTAGTCGACTCGATCATTTTGGCCTTCAAGATCGCCGAGGACAGGCGTGTACTCTTGCCGGTCATGGTGAATCTGGACGGCTTCTCCTTGAGCCACGTTATCGAACCCATAGAATTCCCGGCGCAGGAGGACGTGGACCGCTTCCTGCCTCCCTATGAGCCTTTGTACACTCTCCACCCGGACAAGCCCATCACCATGGGTGCCTATGGCATGCCCGAGCTCTACACCGAGGCGAAGTACGCGCAGGAAATGGCTCTCCGCAATTCAAAGACGGTGGTCAAAGAGGTCATGGACCAGTTCTCGAAGGAGTTCAGCAGGGCATACGGAATAGTAGAGACATACAATGTCGAAAAGGCGGATACGGTTTTCATGGCACTGGGGTCCATAAACGAGAATATCAAGACGGCCATAGACAACCTGAAGGCAGAGGGCAAGGAACTTGGCCTTGTCGCCCCGAGGCTTTTCAGGCCGTTCCCCGCCGAGGAGATCTACGAGATCTTGAAGGACAAGAAAAAGGTCGTCGTGCTGGAGCGCGTAATGCCCGCCGGCGCAATGAACGGTCCACTGTACAATGAGATCGCCAGCCTGGCCGTCGCCTATCGGCTCACCGCACAACTTGAGAACTACATATTCGGCCTCGGTGGCAGGGATGTGGAGCCCGAAGAGCTGATGGAAGCGTACGAACAGGTTGTGTCTTCGACAAAGGTGTCCCATTCAGACAACAAGAATTACGGCGTGATAGGGGTGAGATCATGAGAATGAAGAGTCTTGAAAGATATACGGATAGTCCCGATTTTGAATACGCAACCTCGGGACACAGGGCATGTCAGGGGTGTGCCGAGATCCTTGCACTGAGGCTGGGCCTCAAGGTCTTCGGCAAGGATACCATCGTGGCCATGGCGACGGGGTGCATGGAGATCATCTCAACCCCCCTTCCGACGACGTCCTGGAGACTGCCCTGGATCCACGTTGCCTTTGAGAACACGGCGGCAGTGGCCTCCGGGATCGAGTCCGGCATACGGATCCTGATGGATAAGGGGAAGATAGCCAGGAAAGATATCAGTGTCGTTGGTATAGGCGGCGATGGAGCAACAAGCGATATCGGACTCCAGGCTCTTTCCGGTGCAATGGAGAGAGGGCACAATTTTACGTACATCTGTGTCGATAACGAAGCATACATGAATACAGGGATCCAGCGTTCGTCATCGACCCCCTTCGGTGCCATGACAACGACGAGCCCTCCCGGCAAGAAGAGCTTCGGTCAGGCAACACAGAAGAAGAACATGCCGAAGATAGCGGTTGCCCACAATATCCCCTACGTGGCCACGGCTTGCCCTTCCTATCCCTTTGATTTCCTGGCAAAGGTCAAAAAGGCGAAGGCAGCGAAGGGACCAGCCTACATTCATGTACTCTCTGTCTGTCCCACGGGGTGGAGAATACCGTCCGACCAGGCGATCCATTACGGAAGGCTGGCCGTCCGGACGGGTGTCTTCCCGCTTTACGAGGTTGAGAACGGGAGATACAGGATCACGTACAGCCCGGAGCCGCTGAGGCCGGTGAGCGAATACATAAAGGGGCAGGGACGCTTTCGCCATTTGACGGAAGACCTCATTGCCCAGATACAGGAACAGGTCAACCGTGATTGGCAGGACCTGAAAAGTCACAGTGAGATGAAATAGATCACTTCAAGTGAGAAACAAGGACGCCCTCCTGTTCCAGCAGGGGGGCGTTTCTTTACCAAAAATATCTTCAAAGCGTCATTTCTGTGACATACCTCACAGAAAAAGCATGTTTATTCTGATATCTTAAAAAAAATACTTGAAATGTCGAGGGGAAAGTATACAATATTATATCCAAATCCCTCTAACAC
>LVAA01000219.1 GCA_001603955.1 Syntrophobacterales bacterium Delta_02
GCCGCAGTGAACGGCGCTCTGGGACAGAGCGCCCTACCCGATCGCTCGACACGCCAAGGTAGGGCTGCCTGTCCCAGGCAGCCGTTCGCCCTGTATTGAATATCCTGTATTTCGAAGCCTCATACGATAGCCCCCCCCGCAGTGAACGGCGCTCTGAGACAGAGCGCCCTACCCGGGAAAGCCGTCGCGTTATCGACCAGGTTCGGTTACATTCACAAACCGGCGTCTCCAAATACAATTAACAAGCCATTCTCAAGCGGCGAATTATTGAAAAACCAGAAGAATGCGGTCGATAAAAATATGCTGAATCGCCGGATTGGGGACCGGAGCCAAATAGATGTACTGCCCTTTCGCAAGCTTCCCGGTGCCCAGCTTCAGCCATTGGTACTGTTCCGGCAGTTGGTTCGCACTCCAGGACGCCCGTGGCCATTTTTCCTGAGGTTGAGTCGACATCAGCAAAGCCGGGGCCTCTGATTGCTTATCCGGTTTTGCTTCTTTGCGAAGCCGGACATAAACCGTCACGGCCGGAGCATGCAAAAACCAGCTCATCACCGAATCCCACCGGGGATTGAATTGAACCGCCCAACCAGACTGATCACCATTCAATCTGACGGCAATGCCGGATGTGGTATTACCGTCTTTCACCACCTGGGTACCCTTATCCTTATAATAAACCTTGAGATCATCGCTCCTCAAGTCCAGAATATGGAATTTGTCAACGATGCCTACCTCCTCCGGTAAATCTGTCGAAGCGTACTTCGGGTTGTAGCGCCGCTCCATCCACCGAAAGAGATTCGCATACGGCTGATTTTCCCGGTAATGCGTCTCGCCTCCCAACGTCTGCGTCACCTGGCAAATCCGAGCCCAACGTGCGGCCAACACCGTATCACTCCAACCCCACCGCTTTCGCATTTCCGGAGAAGTGGTCGCTTCCGAAAGCAACAACGCATAGTGAATCGGCATGGAAGCCTGCAACACCCGCTGTTCATATGCCGTTCCTTTAGCCTTCGCCACCGCTTCATCCATTATGTCGAGCAACGTGTTCAGCGTTTGCGGCTTCAACCATAAATCACAATTCAACTGTAATCCAGATTCGACCTCCGGTTGGGAAAGCGCCTGCTGAAGAACCTCAAAATATTGTAGAATCAACGGCGCGGCAGGCCCGTAATACAGATGGCAAAAATCGTCGATGAGGGTGCGCACATCTTGATCCGGATTCCAGAGCAATCGGGATTCCAGCCAGCCGCGTAATACCAGAAAATCTCCGGTTCGCGTCTGGGAGTCCCCCTGCTCAAATATCGCCCGGGCGTGATTATCCCGAAAGAGCCTCAGATTTTTCCCCAGCGCAAACAAATTTGCATCCGGCAACAGCCAACCTTGGAAATTGGAAACGTAATTCCAGATATAGAGACTGTCGGCCTTGCCCGCCCAACCATTCAACCGCGCCATGAATTCCGCATCTTCACTCAATGGCCGCATCATGCCCATCGGAGTACAGAAGCGGACAATCACATTGGGAGCCGCATGCAATTTCAGAGGCGGAGCTTTGGTATACTGGTACGAAAGGGTTTCGATTTTCAGGTCGGGGAACTCGTCTTTCAGACTGATAGCGATATTATTGACAAAATCGAGCAGCATATCAGTCTCATTCCAACCGTTGTGCGCTTTCATTTCGGTACAGGTCCGGCACTGGC
>LVAA01000220.1 GCA_001603955.1 Syntrophobacterales bacterium Delta_02
CCGCAATCCCGTACCGTTTCCAAGACCTTTGACCTGAGACCTGAAACTTGAGACTTGAAACAATTATTTATTATTTATTTACTTTTTTCCACGCTCTTGATGGCGTTGTCGGCGAGGTAGATGAGTGTTTTGTTCGATGAGTCTTTGGAGACTTCCTGGTAGAGCTTCAGGGCTTCATCCGTCTTGCCCCGGGCCATGTTGATGTTTGCCAGGTACAGCTTTGAGATGTAGCGGGGCTTACCGCTTGCTCCCGTGGCAATCCCCTGAAAGATGCCTTGCGCCTTGTCAATGTCCCCGGCGGTCCTGGTCTGCTCATAGCTCTCCCAGGCTGTTATGCCCTGGGCCAACTGATACTGTATCTTCTCGGCCTGGTAGTTCATGTAGAGAATGTACGAAACGACTGCGGCGACTATGACGAGAAGGGCCGCGAGCCCGTAGAGGCACTGCTTGCTGTTCTCCCTGATGTACCACGAAACCGACTCGAAGGCCTGGGTAAGCATGTCGGGCTTGTGGATGAGTTCTTTCTCTTTTTTTCTCGCCATTTCTGGCTGCTATTTCACCACAGATGCATCAGTATGTCAACACTCAATGTGCCCGTGCAGCTGCCTGATAGACATGTATTCTCAGGAGGTTCTTCTCACCGAGCATGCGGGAGAGCGTTACCTCGTCGAGCCTGCCGAGGTCGCCCACGCTGGAGATGCCGTGACCCTCCAGCTTGAGGTAGTTTTCGTAGCCAAGACCTCTGAGATTGACGAGTCTCATCCTTCGAGTCTCGCCGGGATCGAGCAGTTTCTCGTCGACGGCCAGATTCGTTCTTACGCCGGAAGCAAGCAGGGCGTCCTTGCTCCGGTGGCTGAGAAAGGAAAGATGCTCTATGGGGGTGGTGCGGGAAAAGACGGTGTGCGCGTCAATGAAGACGAAGGAGAGGGCCGAGATCAGAAGGGCGATACAGACAGTGAAAATGAGCGCGGTCCTCGTGCGCCGAATACGCTGGAACAGGTCAATGAACGCCACTGTTCCCACGCCGAAGACAGGGAAGCCGATGTACCCGGGAAGAGGCATCTCGAAAAGTTTCATCCTTTCGAAGAAGGGTACGGTATAGACCCATTTAACGGGTGAAATGGAATTCCACATTTCCCACAAAAGGCCGCACAGGAGCCCGGAGGCCAGAGCGCCGAGAAGACGACCAATCTCCCCGCGTTCGAGATCGCCCATGAAGGACCTCGAACCCGCACGGTAGTTGATCCCGTCGATAAGGGGGATGGCGAATACCCAGGCGAGGCCGAAGAGATATCGGGGAAAGGCTAGGGTGAGCAGGAAGAGGACAATGCCGCAGGATGTAGCCCGAGCCGTGTAACTCCGGGGGACGGTGACGGGCCGCACCTTGATATGGCTGAGAAGCGGGGATAGCAGAGAGGTTGTCAGACCGATAGCCGGGATGACGGTGCCGTAGGCGAGGAGATATCCGGCGTATCGCAGGACAACATTATGGGGAACGTTGATGTAGAACCAGTTCTCGATACGCAGGTTGACGAGCTCGAAGCTGCACCAGTAGCCACAGGAAACGATTATCACCACCGGCAGCGAACGGTTGAGGACGAGAAGCTTCCCGGATTTTCTGGATACAAGAGAGTCGAGAAGGATTATGTACGACCACCACGAGGTTACATAGAAGAAGCTGGTAACGGGCTCAAGATTCCAGACCAAGGCCAGTTGGCCGAACAGATAGAGGATTATCGAGAGGCCGGCAAGAAAGGATACCTTTCTCACATGAGACTTCAGGAATTGTTACTGGATTTTTCCACAGGCTGTGTCGCTTCGGGCCCCCGGCTGCTCGCCGCATCCGCACTTCCCTTGATGCGTGTAGCGCCGATGTAGGCCCCGGAGTAGTAACCGGAAGTGAGCGTGTCTATCTTCACGCCGAGGCGTCTCTTTCCCGAAGAGGCGTGAATGAAATTGCCGTCGCCTATGAAGATGCCCACATGGGTGGGATATTTTGCGTAACGCCGTGTCTTGAAGAAGACAAGGTCGCCGACGGCCAGTTCCTCGCGGGCTATCCTGTTCCCGACCTTGTATTGTTCGCGGGCGCTTCTCGGCAGTTCCACATCGAAGATCTCATATATCTTTTTCACGTACGCGGAGCAGTCCAGGCCACGCAAGGTGTTCCCGCCGTACTTGTAAGGGGCGCCCATAAAGCTCTTTGCCACCTTCACGAGCATGTATCT
>LVAA01000221.1 GCA_001603955.1 Syntrophobacterales bacterium Delta_02
GGATAAGACCATAACAAAAGGCTTTGTTGCGGAAGTTTCCCCCGGCGGGATCAGCCTGCGCGCGGGAACGATTCGCGGCATACTCCAGTCGAGCATATATCTTGAGGATATGATGAACCTGGCCAATGCCCCGTTCGTCATCACCGGCACGCATCGGATTACGCCGCGACTGGTATGCCGTGAAGTGCATTCCGGACGCGGTATTGACGATTTTCCGGACAGCGAATTGAATCTGATCCTCCATGCCGGATATGATACGATTGTGGTGTTTGTAAAAGGCATCGACCTGACCAGCCGGGGATATTGCGATTTGAATTCCCTTATCGAACGCGCCGCCGCTTACGGCCTTGATACGGCTCTCTATAATTACATGGAGGCTTATAAACATCCGGACGACCCTGATGCCGAAGCATTTTACGATAACGTGTTCGGCGAATTCTTTCGACATGTTCGCGGTGTAAAATATTTTTCGTTGTGTGGCGAATCCCTGGAATTTCCCAGTCACGACCCGGCTACTACCGGCAAGCCCTTTTCTCAAAGCATCACCGACGGCATTCCCGATCCGCGCCCCAGTCCGGGCTGGTATCCCTGCGAGGATTATCCCCGCTATCTGCGGTTGATCGAACAGGTCATTCACCGGGTCGCCCCTGACGTACAACTGTCGTTCAGTTCCTATAACTGGGGATATGCGCCTTTTGAACTCAGAAAAAAATTTCTGGCCGTCTATCCCGACCACTATGTATTGCGAATGCCGTTTGAGAATTTCAAAATCATCAACCGGAATGGATTGCCGTGTCCCATTATGGACTATACCATATCCCAACCCGAACCCGGGTATTATTTCGAAAGTGAAGCGGAAGAAGCGCATCGGCACGGAATCCAGCTGGAAGTAATTTCGAATACGGCCGGTGCAACCTGGGATTTCGGTACGGTTCCTTATGTGCCGGCGCCTTATCTGTGGATTCGCCGGCTGCGGGCATTGAATTTCGCCCTGGAAAAATGGGAAGTCAACCGGTATTACGAGACGCATCACTACGGCTGGCAGCCCAATGTTGTTACGGAACTCTGCAAGCGATACTTCGTCAACCCGCAAAATAATGATCTGGAAGGTTTGCTGGATAAGCTTGCCGTCATGGATTATGGCAGTGAGGCCGCACCATATATTTTGAAAACCTGGCAACTATGGAGCGATGCAATGGAACATTATGTCGCTTCCAACGAGGACCAGTACGGGCCGTGGCGGGTCGGACCGGCGTATCCGTTCATTTTCCACCCGAATATCACCCGAACCATGGGCGGTAAGGAAATTCGTTTTCCGACTTCTCCCCATGCTCATTTCGGATACCGGATCGTTAAGACGCTGTATCAGCCGTATGAAAATGAAAACCAGTCTCCGGGACCGATGCGCTACCCGGTTGAACTGAAAGAGCTTGCTATGATGTTGGCCATCTGGAATGACGGCCTGAAGACGGCGGAAACCGCAATCTCCGTTACCCCCCAGGAAAAACGTGACCATGCAAAGCGGCTGGCGGCCTTGGGCCGATTCATCCGCAATTCCATAATTACGGTTATCCATATCAAGGAATGGTGGCTGGCTAATGTCGCTCTGCTCGGTAC
>LVAA01000222.1 GCA_001603955.1 Syntrophobacterales bacterium Delta_02
CCTCCGCGCTCGGCGCGAAAGGACTTGGCGGACATTTCGATACCATCAGCTCAGTTGATTTGGCCGATCCGGTCCGCTACAAGGAGCGGGTTGATCATTTGATCGATTGTGCCCGGCGTCTGGCCCGACACGCCAAAAGCGCCGGACAACAGTTTTTTCTATGGGAACAGCTTTACACCCCTTCGGAAATTCCTTATACGATTGATCAGGCCGACGAGTTTTTAAGCCGTGCGAATACCGGAGCGCCCGACGCGGTGCCGGTGGAACTGGTGATCGACGTCGGGCACATGTGTTGCCAGAATTTTCCTCATAAGCCGGAAGATACCGATCCCTGTGCGTGGCTGCGCAAGCTCGGGAAATACACCCGGGTTGTTCATCTGCAGCAGTGCAATGGAAGGGGAAGCCAACATTGGCCGTTTACGCCTGAACGCAACGCCGAGGGCATTATCACCCCCGAAAAGGTGCTTGACGCCCTTGAAGAATCCGGCGCCGATAACGTGTTGCTTTGTTTTGAGATATTTTTCTCGCTGAGCATGAATGACCGCCAGGTGCTTGATGCCCTTGAAAGCTCAGTCAAATATTGGCGAAAATTTCTTCCGGAGTAATGAACATGAATCTTTTAGGCATTGATGCGGGCACTACGGGGCTGAAGGCCATCCTTTTTAAGTCCGAAACCGGAAAGGAACTTGGTTCCGGCTATGTTGAATACTCATTCGCAGACTCGAGCAAGGGCCACGTCGAAATGGCTGCGGAAAACTGGTTTGAGGCATTGAAGCAAGCTTCGCGGACCGCGTTGCAAAACGCCGGAACCCGCGAATGCGCGGCGTTGGCAATTTCAAGTCAGGGTGAGAGTTTTGTACTGCTTGACCAATATGGAGAAAGTATCCGCAATGCGATCATCTGGCTGGACAACCGGTCCGCTCCGGAATGTACGGTTATCGAACGCGATTTCGGCCGGGAGCAAATTTACCATATGACCGGCAATCCTTCTGTGGAACCGGCCTGGCTCGGCACCAAACTATTGCATTTGCGCCGCCATGAACCGGAGAATTTTGCCGACATCGCCCATATCCTCCTTGTCGGCGACTATCTTTTGTATCGGCTTACCGGTCAATTCTACGGCAGCGGGGCTTTATGGTGCTCGACATTGCTTTATGACCTCAAGCGTCGTACCTACTGGGACGCGATGCTGGATTATCTGGAGGTAAAAAAATCCAGTCTGCCGATTCAGGTGGATTCCGGAGTGGTCGTAGGCCGGGTACAACCGGACATCGCGGCGGAAATCGGCTTCTCCACTCCGGTATTGGTGGTTTCCGGAGGCATGGATCAGGCCTGCGGAGCACTGGGGAGCGGTAATATTCGTCAAAATTTGATAACGGACAATACCGGAACTTCGTTCAATTTGACGGCAACTACGAACGAGCCGGTATTTGACCCGGAATTTCGGCTGCCGTGCCAACTGCATGTGATTGATGGTTTTTATCTTGCTGTAGCTTGGTCCAGCTCCGGCGGAGTATTGTTG
>LVAA01000058.1 GCA_001603955.1 Syntrophobacterales bacterium Delta_02
ACTTCTTTGTTGTGGTAAGGTTCTTGCATAGATCCTGATGTGCAGATATGAACGGTTAGGCATTACCTGAATATAACAAAACAAAAAGGAGAGTTTGCTATGATAGGCGAAAAAAAGGCAGCAACCGAATTCGATGAGAAGGACATCACGACCATCGTTGCCGATGACCTTGAGATCAAGGGGACCATACGGTTCAAGACATCGGTCATGTTGAAGGGTGTGTTCGAAGGTGAAATATACTCGGAAGGCCTCCTTGTCGTCGGACCCACCGCGCGGGTCAACGCGAGCATCACGACCCAGACCCTCGTCTCCCACGGGGAGATCACGGGAAACGTGATAGCCAACGAGCAGGTAACGCTCAAGAGCACCTCCATCCATAACGGCGACATCTCGACGCCCAATATCATTATAGAGAACGGATCCGTATTCAACGGCTCATGTGCCATGAGGGCAAAGGACATCACGGTCAGGTAAGAACAAACTCATTCAAAGGGGGAACGACATGGCAGATAATATTCCCGAAATAAGGGAAATACAGGAAGGTCAGATAACGACCGTAGTGGCGGAAGATCTGGAGATCAAGGGCACCATCAGGTTCAAAAGCTCGGTTATGCTCAAGGGCGTCTTCGAGGGCGAGATCTTCTCTGAAGGACTGCTTGTGGTGGGGGCAACCGCCCAGGTAACGGCAAGCATTAATACAAAAACACTTATTTCTCATGGATCCATCACGGGCAATGTTGTTGCCGGCGAGCAGATCGTCCTCAAGAACACGGCAACCCACAGCGGCGATCTCAATTCACCATTCATCATGATCGAGAACGGGGCCGTCTTCAACGGTTCCTGCGTGATGGACAGAAGGCAGTCGGCTTCCGTTTCCGAGCCTGCCGTGGAAACGACGGCATATGCCGAACCGGAACCCGCTCCCGAGGAACAAGGCAGCGAATCATCCTATGACAGCGAACAGGAAGAATACGAGTCCTAGGCGCAATAATTTCAGGAAAACTCTCTTTCAAGCTGAAAGCCGGCAAGGTCCAACCCTTGCCAGCTTTCAGCGATAGAATGAAGACAGGTGATAGGTGTCAGCACGGGGAGAGAGAGCAACTGCGGGGGGTGAATAGGACCTATAGGATGCATAGGACCTATGGGACATATAGGACCAATAGGACGGTCATAGGACCCATAGGACGTGTGGGACTTCTTGGAAGATGCTTTGCCCGTTATTCCTTGAACTTTGAACCTGGAAGCTGGAACCTTTTTTCCTTCCCTGTCTTCATCTTGCTTTTTCTTTCAAAACTTTCTATAGTACTAAAAGTATCGTGCGACCTTACATCTCCCGGGCGTCCTGCATTGATTGCAGGGAATGTGTGTCAATATGTCCATACGAGGTATTCGCTGAAAAGGACGGAGCCGTCGTGGTCGAGACACCGGAAGACTGCATCGAATGCGGGGCCTGCATGGAAAATTGTGGACAAAAAGCCATCTACTTTGACGACTGAATGAGAAAAAGGGTCATTCTGGACAAGAAGGCGATCGGGCGGACGGTCACCCGGATCACCCACGAGATCCTCGAAAAGAACGAGGGATGTACCGAGCTTTGCCTGATCGGGATACGAACGAGAGGTGTCTACCTGTCTCAGCGGATCCACGGCAAGGTGACCGACGTGGAAGGTATCACGCTACCCATCGGGGCTCTCGATATCACCATGTATCGGGACGACATATCAAAACTCAGGTGGCCCGAAGTAAAGAAAACGGAGATATCCTTCGATGTCAACAACATGACCGTTGTCCTCGTCGATGACGTCCTGCACACGGGCCGGACGACAAGGGCTGCAATAGACGCCATCATGGACCTGGGACGGCCGAAGAGGATACAACTCGCCGTCCTCGTGGACCGGGGTGAAAGGGAATTGCCCATACACCCCGATTATGCGGGAATTGTCTGTCCCGTGAATGAGAATGAAGAGGTCCTCGTCCGGATGAGCGAGATAGACGGCAAGGATGAAGTGGTGATCGTAAAGGCCCGATGAACTGGAAAAGAAAAGACCTCCTCGGCATTCGCGACCTCTCAAAGGAGGAGATGCTTTTTATTCTCGACACGGCCGAATCCTTCAAGGACATTTCAAAAAGGGAGATCAAGAAGGTCCCCACCCTTCGGGGCAAGACGGTGATCACCCTCTTCTACGAGCCAAGCACCCGGACGCGCACATCCTTCGAGATAGCCGCGAAGCGCCTCAGTGCCGACACCATAAACATATCTTCCAGCACAAGCAGCTCAACGAAGGGAGAAAGTCTCAAGGACACGGCCAGGAACCTGGAATCCATGCGTCCCGATGCCATTGTCATCCGCCATGGCATGCCCGGAGCACCCCACATGCTTGCCGGTATTCTGGACTCCTCAGTCATCAATGGAGGGGACGGATCCCATGAACACCCTACCCAGGCCCTCCTCGACCTTTTCACGATACGCGACAAGAAAGGGCGCATCGACGGCCTCAAGGTCGTCATCGTCGGGGACATTGCCCACAGCAGGGTCGCCCGGTCGAACATATTCTCCCTCAAGAATTTCGGAAATGAGGTCATCTGCTGCGGACCACCCACGATGATACCTCCCCACATCGAAACCCTGGGGGTCAAGGTCGAGTATGATCTCAGGCGCGCCGTCAGGAACGCCGACGTCATCATGATGCTCAGGATCCAGAAAGAGCGGGGCGGGACAACATACATACCCTCCACAAAAGAGTATTCCACCCTCTACGGCCTCGGCAGGGAACATACCAAAGCCGCCGCGGACGACGTGATCGTCATGCATCCGGGGCCCATGAACCGGGGCATCGAGATCTCCGATGAGGTCGCCGACGGCCCTTCGTCGGTGATCCTTGACCAGGTCGAGAACGGTGTGGCCGTGCGGATGGCGGTCCTTTATCTCCTCATCGGAGGTGAAGCATGAAAGCCCTGATACGGGGAGGCCATCTGGTCGATCCGAAGAACGCCGTCGACGGCAGGTACGATGTCCTCATTGACGGCCCGGTCATCATAGAGGTCTCGAAGAGCATCCGCAAGGTCGATGACGACACAAAGATCATCGATGCATCAAAACGCATCGTGGCGCCCGGCCTTATCGACGTGCACTGCCATCTGCGTGAACCCGGTTTCGAGTACAAGGAGACCATACGGACGGGCACAACCGCGGCGGCCCGCGGCGGCTTCACCACCGTGGTCTGCATGGCGAACACGAACCCCGTGAATGATTCACGGAGCGTCACGGAGTTCATCGTCGACAGGGCCCGTGCCGAGGGCCTCTGCAAGGTCTACCCCTGCGGTGCGGTCACAAAGGGACTCAGGAGCGAAGAGCTGTCCGAGATCGGCGAGATGTTCGAAGCCGGCATAGTGGCGATCTCCGACGATGGCCGGTCCGTGCGCGGCGCCGGGCTCCTGCGCAAGGCCCTCGAATATGCGAAGATATTCAAACTGCCCTTGATATCCCACTGCGAGGACGAGACCCTCTCCGGAGGCCATGTTCATGAAGGACTGGCCTCGCTCCTTTCCGGACTCGAAGGGATACCCGCCATCGCCGAGGAACTCATCGTGGGCAGGGACATTGCCGTCGCACGCTACGTCGACGCGCCCCTTCACCTCACCCATATCTCGACGGCCGGCAGCGTCGAGACGATCGAGCGTGCAAAACGGGCATTCAAAAAGATCACCTGCGACACCTGCCCCCATTACTTCACGCTCACCGATGAAGCGACCCTCACATACGACACGAACACAAAGGTGAATCCGCCCCTGAGGTCGAAAGATGACCTGAGGGCAATCAAGGAAGGACTCCGCAAGGGAACCATCGACATCATAGCCACGGACCACGCGCCTCATGAGTTCACCTCCAAGGACGTGGAATTCGACCTCGCGACCTTCGGTATCTCGGGTTTCGAGACGGCCCTTGCCCTGTCACTGGGCCTCGTCCGCGAGGATGTCCTCGATATGAAGGGCCTGCTCATGAAAATGACCGCGAATCCGGCAAAATTGCTCGGCCTTGACACCGGGGTCATAGCCGAAGGCGCCCCCGCGGACATCATCGTATTCGACCCCGACATGGAATGGATGGTGGACAGGAACCTCTTCGCGTCGAAGGGAAAGAACACGCCCTTCCACGGCATGACACTGCGAGGCAGGAACCTCTTTACCATGGTCGACGGAAAGATCGTCTACAACGAATTGGGGTAAAAACGGTTTTAAGTTTTAGGTTTTAAGTTTTAGGTTGAAAACAGAAAAAACCGGTTCTCTTCCCCCAAGATACAGGAACGCCCCGCTATTCTGTTTGCCCTGGTCTTTCACCTAAAACTTAAAACCTAAAACTTAAAACCGTATCTTAATCTTTTCCTTTCCTCATCCGATAACTCTCTTACCCGGACTGAACACACCAGGTAATCAGCGTAATGGTCCGTGAAGGGTGGTAGATCCTGCATGTCTCCATAGGAAAGAAGGAGACTCATTGAGGGAACGGAACACATAATGTTTGTCCTTATCGGTGCTATTGTAGTCTTGGGTGCAGTATTCGGGGGCTTCGTCATGGAAGGCGGTCCCCTGAAACTCATCTTGCAGCCTGTCGAATTCCTGATCATAGGCGGGGCGGCCTTCGGGGCAATGGTGATATCGGCTCCCAAGAAGCTCCTCATGAAGATCATCGCCAGGGTGATGGGATCCCTCAAAGGGGGAGCCGTTAACCGCGAGCTCTATCTCGACCTCCTGAGGCTCATGTACGAGATCTTCCAGGTGACACGCAAGGACGGCCTTATCGCCCTCGAATCCCACATCGAGCACCCCGATCAGAGCAAAATATTCACCAAGTATCCCAACATCACGCGGCATCACCATATCATCTCCTTCATGACCGACACCTTCAGGCTGATCGTTCTCGGGGGGATCGCCCCCCACGACATCGAGAGCCTCATGGACCTCGACATCGAAACACATCACCAGGAAGGCGCGCAGCCGGGCATGATCCTGCAAAAGATAGGCGATTCCATGCCGGGCCTTGGCATCGTCGCGGCCGTTCTCGGCATTGTCATCACCATGCAGGCCATCGGCGGACCGGCGGAAGAGATCGGCCACAAGGTGGCGGTCGCCCTCGTCGGCACCTTCCTGGGTATCTTCCTCTCCTACGGCTTCATCCAGCCCATGGCCACCAACCTGGACCTTGCGGCGGAAGAGGAATCAAAGGTCTTCGAGGCGATAAAGTCCGGGATCATATCCCTTGCCAAGGGTTTCAACCCCATAGTCTCCGTGGAATTTGCGCGAAGGTCTATCCCCAATGACTACCGGCCCTCTTTCCAGGAGATGGAGTCCTTTGTGAAAGGGGCCAAATAACAATGGACGACCACCAGACTCCCGTAAGGATCATAGTCAAGAAGAAGAGGGGGCACGGCGGGCACCATGGAGGCGCCTGGAAGGTAGCCTACGCGGACTTTGTCACCGCCATGATGGCCCTTTTCATCGTTCTGTGGATCGTGGGACAGAGCGAGGCCGTCAAGCAGGCGGTGGCGGCCTACTTCAAGGACCCCGGGGTCTTCGAGAGCGGCCGCGGAGGGAGTGTCCTTCAAGGTTCCACGGGTTCGGCACCGGATCCCACGACGGATATCTCCTCGGAGATCGAGAAGCTGAAGGTCGAGGCGAGGAAGCTGGAGATCGAGATCAGGTCCAACCCTGAATTCGACAAGTTCAAGGACAAGATAGAGATCGCCGTAACAAAAGAAGGTCTCCGCATCGAACTCCTGGAGAACTCGAATGGCCTGTTCTTCGATGTCGGCAGCGCGAAGCTCAAGCCCGAAACAGTGAAACTCCTCAAGCTCATTGCCGTAGAGGTGGGAACCCTCAAGAACAAGATCATGATCGAGGGTTACACGGACGCACGGCCCTACGTCAGCCCCGATTATACCAACTGGGAGCTGAGCACTGACCGGGCGAACACTGCGAGACGAATCCTCGAGCAGAACGGGGTCGGCAAGGATCAGATCGTCCAGGTGCGCGGCTTCGCGGACCGAAACCTCAAACACCCCGACAAACCCCTCGATTTCGGAAACAGGAGGGTGAGCATACTCGTCGCGACGACGCAACCAAAACCGTCGGATGCCATCACTCCCACGACTCCCCCCGTGGCGCCGCAGAAGGAATCGGTGGCACCGGCCGCCCCCTCGCTCACACCGGAGACGGGGGCAAAGTAATGGAAAACCCCGTGGTGCGCATCCTCCTGGTAGACGACGACAGCAAATACCGGGGTGTCTTCGCGAAATTCTTCGCACGCTATCCCGGCTTCGAGATCTATGAAGCAGGCAACGGCCAGGAAGGGCTCTACAAGGCGCGGGACATCCTTCCCGACCTCATTCTGAGCGACTACGACATGCCCCTTCTTAACGGCATGGAGTTCTGCCGTAACATCCGCAACACCCCCGAGACTGCCTCAGCGTTCTTTCTTTTCCTTACGGCGGAGAAGGACGAGAAACTGAAAGTCCAGGCCTTCGAGTGCGGGGCGGACGATTATATCGAGAAATCGACCCCACCCGTCATTCTGACGAGCAAGATCCGGGCGTTCCTCAGGATCAAGCAGCTTCAGAACGAGCTTGTCGACGAGAAAGAGAAACTGGCCCAGGTGAACCAGACCCTGGAGCGCAATTTCAAGGAGCTTACCCAGATACTTCTCAAGATAATCGACGTGCGGGTGCCGGGCGCCGCCGACCGGGCGCAGGCGGCCAGAGAGGTCGCCCGCTTCATCTGCAGGAAGATGGAGGCGGATGAGGAAGAAACAGCCAAGATCCTCTTCGGGGCCCAGTTGCACGAGATCGGAAAGATCGGCCTGCCGGACACCATCGCCGACAAGAGCAAGAATACCATGGTCATGAACGACCGCAGCATCTATAATCAGCATCCCGTGATAGGCTCCCTGATCATATCCACCATATCGGGATTCAAGGCAGCCGCCGACGCCATCTACCACCAATATGAGAACTTTGACGGTTCCGGAACCCCCGAGGGCCTCATCGGCAACGAGATACCTCCCGGTGCGCGTATCCTTCGCGGCATCGTCATGCAGAGCGACCTGTGCCGGTCAGGATTCGGACGCGACGATATCCTGCGCGAGATCAGGCAATCGGCCAACCACATACTCGACCCCACGGTCGCCTCCTCGCTCGTCGAGTACATAATCGAGAATGACCGCGAGTTTGCCATGAGCAAGTGCAAGATCGCGCTCGATGAGCTCAAGCCGGGCATGGTCATCGCCGAGGACGTCTACGCGGCAAGCGGCGTGAAACTCATGCCCAAACACGTCAGGATCCAGGACCGCATGATCCAGGTCCTCCTGGACAGGAACGACACCGACCCCATCATCGGGGGCGTGTACGTGATGATAGGAGCAAAATGACACGGTTGCAACCGCTTGAGCCGCTTGAACCGCTTGAGCCGAGAAGATGAGGCGAGCAGGAATCAAGGTCAGGTATGGACTTTGAATCAGTCTGAAAAACTCTGAACAAATCGCGGGACATTACCCGAGTGCACGGTCTTTTCCCGTTCAAGCGGTTCAAGCGGTTGCAGCGTTCTCGAAGTACCGCCTTGCCGTTTCGACGTCTGCCGTTATCTGGGCCTTCAGTTCGGTCATGTCCCTGAACTTCTTTTCTTCCCTGATGCGGTCGTGGAAGTAGATGACGATGTCGCGGTCGTAGAGGTCGCCGGTGTAGCCCAGGATGTGGGTCTCGACAAGGAGCTTCTTTCCGTCGAAGGTGGGATTGAAACCGATGTTCGTCACTGACGGCCATTTCTTTCCATCGAACTCGACCTCCGTTATGTAGACACCGTTATGGGGGATGAGCTCGAAGACGGTCTCGAAGTTGATCGTGGGGAAACCCATGTTTTTTCCGCGGTTAACGCCGTGAACGACGATCCCCTCGATCATGTGGGGCCGGTCGAGGAGCTCGTTGGCCTTCTTCACATCCCCTTCCATGATGAGCCTGCGTATCCGGTTGCTGCCGATCTTCTCGCCGTCGAGGGTGATGGCCTCGACAACGTCGAAGTAGAACCCTCTTTTGTGTGCAAATTCGCGGAGCATTTCAACGTCCCCCGCGCCGCCCTTTCCGAAGTGAAAATCGTAGCCCACTATGACGCCGGCAACACCGATCTTTCCAACAAGGATATCATCGATGAAACTCTCGGGAGCGATCGATCGAAGGTGGTCGTCAAAGGGTACCTGGAACATGACCTCGATACCGGTGGCCGCGATGAGCCGCTCCTTTACCGAGGGCGGCGTTATGATCCGGATATAGGAATCGGGCTTGAGAACGCTGTGGGGATGGGGGAAGAAGGTCATGAGCATCGGCGTGCCCGACATCCCGGCGGCCTTTTCCACCACCTTCCTTATGATGCGCCTGTGCCCGACGTGCACCCCGTCGTAGTTGCCGATCGTGAGAACGGGATTGGGGAATTTGTCGTCAGTATCGAAAGAACCGAAAATTTTCATCCTCACCTCTTGACTTATCTCTCACATACATATAACTTTATAGCGTGCCGAAGTGGCGGAATTGGCAGACGCGCTAGATTCAGGGTCTAGTAGGCAATTTGCCTGTGTGGGTTCAAGTCCCGTCTTCGGCATTTTTTTGTTTCAGGTATCAGGTTTCAGGATAAGAACAAGAACCTGCCCTGCGTCCGCAGAAACAAACGCTTCATTGTATATCATCTTGTCCGGTTTTTGTAGAGAAAAGACGACTAGAATAGTCTCACGTTCCAGGTTTCAGGTTCCCAGGTGGGACGACGGGACCTCCGGGACCGATGACGCCCTCTCTGCGCAACCAAAGGTTGCTCATGCTCCCCTGTCAGTTCCCGTCGCCCTCACCTGAAACCTGAAGCGATACCCCCCGTTCTTCCCTAAAACCTGGAACCTGGAACTCTGAATCTTCTTACAAGCCACCTGAGGGTCCTTGCCTTGCCGCTTTCGAACAGGCCGCGGGTGTTCCAAGGGCTCAAGCCATATGTCTTTCCCGGACCCGAAGAGGCCCTGGACCCGCTTGATGTGACGATCGGCGGTGTTCGGACGATCCCCGCTGCCGCCGGTCTCATCATTCTGCGCCTCCCTTCGTATCCTTAACGAACAATATCGAGCAGGGGAGTCTTCTGACGATCTCGTGATTGCTCCTGCCGTATATTATTCGTTCTACCCTGCCTTCCTCGTGGGCGGCCATGACAAGGAGATCTATATTGTTCTCTTTTGCCGCCCGCACGGTCTCCTCGACCGGTTCCCCCTCCCGGATCATCTGCCTGATGGTCATTCCCCCCGTTTCTTCATCCCGTATGAGGCTCTCTATCTCCTCACGTATCTCCTTTCGACGAACGAGATACTCCTCCTGAAAAGGACCAAGACTCGCAAGGTAGCGAAATCCGATCTTTTCAAACGGATCGTATTCGATATGCAGTATGGACACCTCGGCTGCAAGGGCTTTCGCCAGTGCAACACCGTAATGAAATGCGCTTTTGCACTCCGCCGTGGACCTGCTTACTACGAGAATACGCCTTACGTCCTCCATTCAACCCCTCCTTTTCCGTGGGTTTTCCGTCCCGGGATCCACGCGGCGACCTCATTGTCGTATCGATCGACCTGTCCTCGATCTCTAGGCAACCTCCAGGTCCTTGCCGCTTTCCCACAGGCCGTGGATGTTGCACATGCTCAAGGCGTAGATCCTTCCCCTGCCGTTCACCGACACGACCACACTGACCCTGTGATCGGTCACGACAGGGCCCTTGCCGGAGCCCACCACGGAATCGCCATGGGCGGCGAAATCGCAGTGCGCGATCTGGTACGAGAACTTGTCATTCTCGGGTCTGAAGAAGACCTGGATCCACTTGATGTGATGCTCCGTCGTGTTCGGATGGTTGACCTCCTTGCCGATCGTCACATTGATGACAAAAGGCTTCCCGGCGGCTACCGTGTCGGGGCAATCGATCACCGGGATGTGTCTTTCCCTCTTGCCATCCTCCATCTGGAACAGCGGACCCAATTTACTCATCAATCCCGCGCCTCCCGAAAAGCTGACCATCCTCTCAGTCACTTTTGATCGCCTCCATTCCGCGGCCGTCCGGGCCTTCTTCATGCCATCCTCAGAGCTCAACCACACGCTGCAGCCGTCGGCTGCGCAAGCACGCGAGCAAAATGTGCCGTTGGTGATTCGAATACGATGCCTGTCAGTGACAGGCACGGCGGGGTGAAACACATCGGTGGATTCAGAAAGGCCCCCTTCCGGTTTTCACGATGTCTGTCATGACCCCTGGTTCCCAGTTACCGGGTGTGACCTCGGTCCCACCGGCGACCATCCCGGGCGGAGGGACCCGGGGTTGCGCCATCATTGCGGTGAGCCCGCAGTCTTTCGGTTCTGTTCAGGAATCAAAGCTGTCAGCCGGTAGCCCCCTCTACTTAAACAATATGTTCCACGGAAGTGAACATGCCCGCGCTCCCTTCCTGCACGCTCACTCCCTCGCAGGTCATTGCCGTATCCGCTAACCGTCCAGTAAAATTAGCAAAAAGTATGCCACGGTATGACCACGGAGACACGATTGCATATTCGCCTTACATTTCGAGGACTAACATCGAAACCGCCGATGTCATGCCGATGAGCTTTTGTCTTGCCCGGCAATACACCGTTTTGTCAAGAAAGACAATGTCCCGCCGCGCAAGACAATCAGTCAAGGAAAAAGACCGTTTCAGGTTTCAGGAAGAAGATAAAGGCAGTGGTTTGCACTAAGGTCTCCGGGAAGCGCGACGTCTTTTGCCTGGAACCTGAAACGGTCTTTACTACGAGAGAACCGTTTGTCTCGTGAGATTGTATTTCTTCAGAAGTGCGTATAGACGGGGACGTGACAGCCCCGAGAGCCGGCAGATCTCCCTGATCCTGCCCCGCGAGGTCTTTATCACCCGTTCGAGATATTCCCTCTCCGCGACCGCGATCGCTTCGTCGCGGTATGTCTTGAGGGCGGGGATGGATTCGGCCATCTCGTCATGAAGTTCTGAGCCGGCACCCATGTCGAGCTCAGACCTCTTGACCTTGATCCGGATATCAGCAGGCAGGTGCTTCGGGTACAATGTAGGCTCGTAAAATGCCTCCGAGATAGCCCTTTCCAGTGTGCTGATGAACTCCCTGACGTTGCCGGGCCAGTCGTGGGCTTCGAGGGCCGCGAGAAATTCCGGCGAAAAGCCCTTGTTCCCCACCCCGTACTGCTCGCAGAGACGGGCAACATAATGCACCAGCAGTTCCCTTATGTCTTCGGGGTGCTCGCGCAGGGGCGGCAGACCGATCTGCAAGGTGCGTATCCGGAAAAGGAGGTCCTCCCGGAACTGCCCCTCCTCGACCATCTTGTCCAGATTCCTGTTCGTGGCCGAGATAAGCCTGAAGTCGCTCGTGATCTCCGTATCGGAACCTATGGGGCGAAAGCTCCGCATCTGCAGGACCCTGAGGAAACTCTTCTGCATGGAGAGTGGAAGCTCCCCTATCTCATCAAGAAAGAGCGTACCCCCATCGGCCTGCCTGATCAGTCCGTCCCGCGCCCTGTCCGCTCCCGTAAAAGAGCCCTTCTTATGCCCAAAGAGGGTGCTTTCCACGAGGTTTTCCGGAAGCGACGTACAATCCACAACGACAAAGCTCTTGTTGCAGCGGGGACTGTTGTCGTGAATGGACAGGGCGAAAAGCTCCTTCCCCGTGCCCGTTTCACCGGTGATGAGGACGTTTGCCTCTCCCTGGGCCGCCCTGGCGACAAGATTGAGACAGGCGCCAACGAGGGGACTCTTTCCGATGATACCGTCCATTTTCAGGGCTGCGGGGACCCTCTGGTACCCTTTCTCTCTCCTGTACTGCAGGGCCCTGAGCAGCGCGAGCTGCATCTGCTTGATGGACGACGGCTTTTTGATGTAATCCCACACCCCGTTCTTCAGGGCAAGCTCGGCCGCTCCCGAATCGTCGAAACCCGTGATGATGATGATCTCCGGGGATGAGGGGGTGTTCCTGATGTCCTGCAGTATGTCGAGGCCGCTCCCGTCGGGGAGGTGGATGTCGAGAAAGACCACCTCGCATGGTCCC
Source organism: Syntrophobacterales bacterium Delta_02 (assembly GCA_001603955.1). Lineage (GTDB taxonomy): Bacteria > Desulfobacterota > Syntrophorhabdia > Syntrophorhabdales > Syntrophorhabdaceae > Delta-02. Next base: position 12,111 of record LVAA01000058.1, read on the forward strand.
TCGAGGGCCCTCATGCCCTCCCTTATGGTCGCCGCCGCCACGGCATCGTGCCCGGCCCGCCTGACCATGGTGGAAAGCAGCGCGGAGAAATTCTCGTCATCGTCTACGATCACAACGCGAGCCATCGCCCCGTCATCCCCCCGTGAAACAGGTTTCTGTCACAAGCACTACCAGCTCATGAATGTGATGCTTCGTCTGACGCAGATCTGCGATCAAGAGCAATGCCCCCGGCATGAGCCGGCCGGGAATCGTCATCCTTCCTCTTCTTCCTGCGGGTTCATCGACAGGCCGACATCCATCCCTCGCCGGCCCTTCAGGGCTTTCCCGTCTGCGTCCCCCGGTAGTCCACAGCACCACTCGCGCCGAAATCCGCGCTATCAGGCGCCCTCCATCCCACAACCAAACGATACCAGAAGCCTTTTACTTTTGTCAACCTCCTCCTCCCGGAGGCCGCGACCGCACACCTGCCGGGCTTCACATGAGGGTTTCATGCTTTGAGACAAACGATGACCTTTTCAGACAATCCTGAGGACCTTGGCGCCCCGTATCTTTCTCTCCTTCAGTTCGAGGAGCGCCCTGTTCGCCCCGTCGAGCGTGAAGGTCTCCACCTCGGGCCGGATAGGGATGGACGCTGCCAGGTCAAGAAATTCCCTAACATCACGGGAAGCCACGTTGGCAACGCTCTTTATCTCCTTTTCGAGCCAGAGATGATCCGGATAGGAAAGCGTGAGGAGCTCCGTCTTGTCGATCTCTTCCTTGCGTATCGCGTTGATGACGAGACGCCCTCCCCGCTCCAGGTTTCCGAGTGCATGCACGACGGTACCCCAGACGGGGGTCGTATCGATGGCACGATGCAGTTTTTCCGGTGAGCTGTCCGTGGTATCGCCTGCCCAGGAGGCGCCCAACTCCCGGGAAAAATCCCTCTCTCCGGGACTGCGCGCAAAGACAAATATCTTCGACGAAGGATACATGTGACGGACCATCTGGATCACCAGGTGCGCTGAAGCGCCGAAACCGATGAGGCCAATGTTCTCACCGTCGCGCATCCCCGTCAGCCGAAGCGACCTGTATCCTATCGTCCCGGCACAAAGCAGCGGCGCAGCCTCGAGGTCGCTGAAGCTATCGGGCACCTTGAAAGCAAAGACCTCGGGTACTACCATGTACTCGGCATAACCGCCGTCGGCGTCCCTGCCCGTGGCCACAAACTCGCCGCACAGGTTCTCATCGCCGTCGCGACAGAACCGGCACACCCCGCAGGACGAGTATATCCAGGCAACTCCCACCCTGTCGCCCTTTTGCAGGCGCTTCGTGCCGGGACCGCATCTCTCCACCGCACCTACGACCTGGTGTCCGGGAACGACGGGGAACCTGGGAGGCGGCGTTCTCCCCTCGATCTCATCAAGTTCCGTATGACAGACGCCACAGGCATGAACACGAACCAGGACCTCGCCGCGCACCGGCTCCGGGACGGGTATATCCACGAGTCTCAATGGCTCCCTCTCGGTCCTCAGGTCACATATCTTTTCCAACACCATCGCTTTCACGGCCACCCTCCCCTTGCAAAAAATGATCTGAACCGCGACACGCCCTTGTTCAATCAAGTTATCAGAATATCGGGGGAACAATCAATACGGGAAGGGGGGTGCGCGCCGGGATCAGGCCGTTCAACGAGGTACACCGCACGGCGCGCCGCTCAACGCCCGGTGTTTTGGGAGGCCGGAGAGCGGAACAACCTGCGGGGATCACACCATAATACCCAATCAAGATCCCGCGTTGCTCCGCTGTCTCCGGCACTTCCCCTTGCCTTCGGCAGACCCACCAAGGTTCACCGGGGGGATGAGCCCACCGTCGACAGCGCAATTCTACGATTGTGCACGGCGTGAGACAAGCAAACCTTGGCTAATAAATGTTAAGCCTTTGTAAAGAAAGATGTAGCACCCGGACCCCCGGCGTCAGGCGCCCTGACCGCCCTCCCCGGGATGGGAAATTTTTTCCCAATGCGGAAAAAACCGGCCCGGAAAAAGACCCCTCCACGGAACTGAGAAAACAGCTAACATGTCGATATCTCAGGAGTTGCCACATTTGGCACGAAAGTTGCCACACCTTAGTTGACACACCACACCACCCAATCAATCCAAATTGAAACTGCCGACAGGGCAGTCACGTATTTCGCAGGACACAGATCCGGCAAAGGTCCGTCAACTCCGACGCGCAGTGGATGGACCGACGGGACCGTTGCGGGCCGGGACGAGGATAAGGAGGTGCATCGATCAGGCTGGTGTGAGTGGTGTCTGAACATTGATCCGTAAAGTATTTGGTCGGCATGGAACGCTGGCAACAGCGGGCACAGGGAAGTTGCGGCCTCGCGACAGGCAAGGAAGGTTGAAGGGGCCTTGCCCCCAGGAGAGGCCAATGGAGCGGGCAAAGAAGGTCATGGATAGGACGCGCACAAGGCCGTCCACAGGTGGCGACAAGAGACCAGGTTCGAGATGCTCACGGGAGGCGGGGAATGAAAGGGACTCACCGTAGGGCAGGACAGATCTGAATGGAGGTGGCGCGGAAGGACCGGTGGTGAAGGTGTAACGAAAACCCTGTTATGAACTGTCAACACCCGTGTGATCGTCCCGCCGGGATATGCGAACGGCGGCAGCGTGGAAGGTGCGGCCTTAGTGGCCGAGAGCAAAACGTCAATTATTACAGGAGGCTATATCATGTTAAGCTCATTATTTTCGGGAATTAGCGGGCTGCTCGCAGCGAGCAGCGCCATCAACGTCGTCGGCAACAACATTGCAAACGTGAGCACGACGGGCTACAAGTCTTCCAGCTGCACTTTCGAGGATGCCCTTTATCAGAGCATCAACAGTTCCTCGGGAACAAGTCAGGTGGGTCGCGGTGTGCAGCTCAGCTCCGTAACGACCGACTTTTCCGAGGGCTCTCTCGAAACAACATCTTCATCGACAGACCTCGCTATCGGCGGCAGCGGGTTCTTCATCGTCAGAAACGGAACAACGGGCGCCACGTATTATACACGGGCCGGTTCGTTCTCCCTGGACGCCGACGGGTACCTCGTCGATGCCAACGGGTACATACTACAAGGCAAGGTAATTGATCAGACAACAGGGGCCGCATCGGGAGTGTATACGAACATATTGATATCACAGGCACCGAGCCAGCCGAGAGCCACGACATACCTGGGGATGAACGTCAATCTCCAGTCGGACTCCGAATGGACAGGTACCATCGGAGATGTCAGCGGGACAGGGGCTGTTTCCTCCGTTACGGCGAGCGACGGGGAATACCCCGCGACAGGGTCCTATGCCCTTGATTACGATTCAGGCACCGGCGTGCTCACGGTAACGGTCACCATAACGGATCTCGACGGAAACGTTACCGGTACGCAAACATACTCCGACACCATCGCGGCGGGCACAACATACACGGATTTCGGAGGCTCCGGTCTCGACATCGTCACCGAGGACTCCTCCTCATTCCCCACCGCCGACACCTCCCAGACCCTGGAGATCAGCGGCTTTTCGGTAACGGAGGAGAGTTCCACGCAAACCCCCTCGACAACATCGAACTATTCATCATCCATCACCGTGTACGACTCTCTGGGACAGGCACATACCGTCACTATTTATTTCCGGAAGACCGGCGAAGATGAAACCACAGGGCAAAGTACCTGGGAATGGATAGCCGAAGTTGACGGCGCTGATTCAATAACAGGGGAGAATACGATCGCGGGATGGGGAACCCTCACGTTCAACGCCAACGGCGTCCTGGTATCGGGCGGCGAGAGCCACTCCGTAACCTTCAACTTCTCCAACGGGGCCGAGCAGGGCCAGACCATCGATCTGGTCTTCGGTTCCGGAACTGATGGCGGAACAACCACCCAGTACAGCACCGCCTCAACGACAAACTACCAGACTCAGGACGGTTATCCTCCCGGCACCCTTGAAAGCCTGTCGGTAGGTTCGGACGGCACTATTTCCGGCACATATTCGAACGGGCAAACGATAGCGCTTTACCAGATAACACTCGCGAATTTCAACAACCCCAACGGGCTCGAAAAGGAAGGAAGCAATCTGTACTCCGCCACCCTCGAGTCGGGAGTGGCGTATACGAACGCACCCGGAGACGGCGGTTTGGGAACCATAAGTTCCAATTGTCTGGAGGAATCGAACGTGGACCTGGCGACGGAATTCGTCAAGCTGATCGTGGCACAGAGGGCATACCAGGCGAATTCCAAGGTTATCACCACAACGGACGAGATCCTGGAAACGTTGATGAATATCAAGCGATAGCGGGAACTGACCCTTCCAGGAACCTTGCAGACTAAAGGAGGAGCGCATGAGACCATACACGAAACGACTGGAGTGCTACGGAGATCCGAATGACGACGCGCCGGCCCGGGAACCCGTAGCATGCGACAACCTTTCCCTCATTGAGATAGCCCGGGAAGAATGCACTGCACTGACGGGACTCATCGGTGTCTTGAAGCGGGAAAGAGAGGCCATTCTGGCGCTTTCCCTCAAGGATATAACGGAGACGAACAGCGAAAAAGAAAGGATGGCGAATACCCTCGCGACTCTCAAGAGAAGCCGGGAAGCCTGTCTTAACCGCCTGCCGGAGTACGGGAGCGAGCAACAAAGCCCGGATTACCTGGCGCTTGCCGGGACGCTCAGGCTCAGTACGAAGGAGGCAAGAACATACATCAGAAAGAACGGCGCTCTCCTCGCCCTGTCGGCCGGACGGGTCAGGTCAGCAATGGAATTCATCGCAAGTTCACTGAAGAGCAAGTCAACCACGTACGGCAGGGAAGCCGCAGGAAGCCCCGTTCTCTTTTCAAGGAGGATATGATGAGCATAACCTCTGTTCTGAACATCGCCAAAAGCGCCATCTTTGCCCAGCAAACAGCCATAACGGTCGCGTCCAACAATGTGGCCAATGCGAACACGGCGGGATACATAAGACAGGAAGCCGTACTTTCCGAATCAGCATCCACGCAAACCGGCTACGGCCTGCTGGGAAACGGTGTAACGGTGACGAAGATAGCGATCTGCTACGACAGGTACCTGGAGGCCTCCCTGGCAGAAGAAAATTGCAGTTCTGAAGAATGGCAGGTGTACGAATCGTATTTCAGCCGCATGGAAAGCATCCTCGACGAGGACAATACGAACCTCACGGCAAGCATAACCGGCTTCTACAACGCCTGGGAAACATTGTCGACGGATACTACAAGCAGCACGGCGCGTTCCGCGGTCGTCACGACGGCCGAGAATATGTGTCAGGTTATACGCAGTCTCTATAAAGAACTGGTAAGTCTCCGGGTGGAACTCGATGACCAGGTGGCACAGACCGTCAATGAGGTTAACGACATACTCAATTCCATCGCGGAGATCAACGACCTGACATACAGATCGGGTGGGGACGACGCAACCCTTCTGGCAAAGCGTACGGAACTGGTAAAGGAACTCTCCGGGATAATGGATATTCAATACTTCGAGGACAGCAACGGCGGTCTGACAGTGATGACCTCGGACGGAAAACTCCTGGTAGACCGTACAATCGCCAACAGCCTTTCCGCCGAGAAATCAGATGAGGGCGTGTACAGGGTGAGCTGGGTCAGTGCCTCGGGAACCGAGGTCGATATCACGGAGGATATAAGGGCGGGATCGCTCAAGGGCCTCATCGATCTTCGCGACAACCAGGTCCCGGCCTTTATCGAAGACATCAACAATCTGGCCGAATCCCTGGCAAATGAGGTCAACAGCATCCACGGTACGGGCTACACGGCTACCGGGGTTACGGGCATCAACTTTTTCCAGGTGACCACGGTAACCGGGGACTATGCGGCCATTATGGACATCAGCGACGAGGTCGCCGCAAGTCTGGACTACGTTGCCGCCACATCGTCGGCCGGGAACACATCGGGCAATGAGATCGCCCTCGCCATTGCCGCGCTGAGCAGCGCTTCGGTGACTGTCGGAGGCAGATCGGCCACCTACGTCGATCACTGTACATCCATCCTCGGCAAGATCGGTGCACTTTCGGAGAACGCGCAGAATCTTTCCGAATATCATCAGGCCCTCCTGTCCACCGTGGAGACACAGCGCGACAGTGTCTCCGCCGTCTCAACGGACGAGGAAATGATAAACCTGGTGAAGTTCCAGTACGCCTACCAGGCAGCTTCCCAGTTGCTCACTACGGCGGAGGAGCTCATCTCTTCACTCATGGAGGCGCTACGATGAGAGTATCCGATAGCATGAAATACAGGTTGTACCTGCAAAACATCAGAAGGGTCAACGAGCAATTGCAGAACATTCAGACACAGGTCGCAACGGGGAAGACGGTGAACTCCCCATCCGACGATCCGATAAAATATGCGGCAAACGTCAAATATGATATCTCCCTGAGCACCATCTCGCAGTCGAACAGTAATCTCGAAAGTCTCGTTACGCTATCGTCGATGTACGATACGTGCTTTACCTCGATCAGCGATCTGCTCGGCACCGTCACCAACCTGGCCAACAATGCGGACACCATGGACGAGGGCCTTCTCACGGCGGCAAGCCAGAACATCGAAGACATCATCGAATCCCTTGTCGACCTGGCGAACACCACGTTCAAAGACGGCTATATCTTTGGAGGACAACAGGCCGACAAGGTGCCTTTTCAACTGAACAGCGACTACTCGGTGACGTACACCGTGGACGAAACTGCAGAAGAGGCGGTAAACATATGTCTGAGTACGTCCTGGATGGGGCAGTACGGGATCTCGGGAAGGGCGGCATTCTACGGCACTTCGAAAATAGCCTACGGCAGCGTCGGCAACACCTATGCGGGCGAGATATACTCGACCACGGAAAACTTCTGCTACGTCCTTGACGGAACGAACAACACCATCGATCTGACCGATGCGGGGGGCACCGCGTCAACTATCACGCTTACATCGGGCGTGTACACGGGCAGCGCCCTCGCCGGGGAGATAGCATCGCAACTGGGCTCGGATTACTCCGTCGCCTTCGACTCCTCAACAAGGAAATTCGTCATAACGAACAACAGCGGCGGCGAAGTCACCTTTGACTGGTCTACCTCAAGCGCGGCGGATACCCTTGGTTTCAACGACACCGAAATGACCGTAGCGGACGGCGCATCGGAAAAGAGCGATTATGATACCGGCAGGACGTCATTCTATATCAGGATCACCACCTCGGGCTCCACAACGGGTTCCACCGGCAGGGCAACCTACCAGTATTCCACGGACGGCGTTACCTGGTCCTCGGACATCACCGTGAGTACGGGAGGCGCGGACGCAACGGCGGGCGACATCACCATTGACTCGACCAACGACACTCTTTACGTTAACGGTTCCGCAGTCACAATCACTCACGGGACATATACGGGCAACGAGCTGGCGGCGGAACTGGAATCAGAACTGGGCATTAGCTGCTCCGTGAACTACGACAGCTCCACGAGAAAATTCTCCATCACCAACAATACCGGCGGCGGCGTCACTTTCGACTGGTCCAATGCGGGCTCCACCGCGGCAGGTGTTCTCGGTTTCGAGAATACGGACTCGGTCTTGAGCAATGGGGCAACCGATTCAAGCGATTATGACGCGGGCATGTTCATCGACGGCTCAGGGGTCGCCAACACGACCAACAGGGGCTTGAAGCTCTCCTTCGGTACGGCTGATGAAGGGCTCACCACGCAGGATACCTTCCAGATAGAGGACCTTAGCGTGTTCGATCTGCTGACGAACTTCAAGAATGCATTCGATACGGGCAACACGGACTGGATCGAGCAGAACGTCCGGTACCTGGAGGATGCCGAGGCACTGATCACGTCAAGCTCGACGGTAACCGCCTACCAGGGCGTTCAGGCCGAGACCCTAATGACCCTCAACGACAGCAAGGCAGCGGCCATCGAGGAGATCCAGTCGAAACTCGTCGATGCGGATACCGCGACCCTCGGTGTGCAACTGAGCGTGCTCACGACAACGTACGAGACTCTCATGGCGGCCATGTCCAAGGCGTTGTCGCTGAACATTGTTGACTATCTGTAGACCCGTCCCGCACGGGACGTCACAGGTCGCAGGTCTCACGTCGCACGTCAAAGACTTCACGAGGAAACGCATTCTTTCTGCCTCTAACCCGTGACGTGCGACCTGTGACGTGCGACAGTCTTATCTTACCGCCAGAAGTTCGATGTCGCAGATGATGACGGCGTTGGGGCCTATCATCGTGCCGGCGCCGGCCTCTCCGTAGGCCAGTTCCGGAGGGATATAGAGACGCCATATGGAGCCGACGGGCATCTTTGTCAACGCTTCAGCCCACCCCTTGATCGCCTTGTTCACCACAATCTCGGCAGGCTTCTTCTTCCAGTACGAGCTCTCGAACTCCAACCCGTCGACCAGCCTGGCCTTGTAGTGGATCGTCACCAGGTCGCTCATCTTCGGGACGGGACCCTTGCCCTCCCTGAGAATGAAATACTGGAGACCGCTCCCGAGGGTTACAACGCTCTTGCGCTGCTTGTTCTCCCTGAGGAACGCCTCCCCTTCCCGCCTGTTCTTCTCGCCCAGCCTCTTGACGAGGTCCTTCTCGTACTCGTCAAGGATCGTCTTGACCTCCTGGTCCGACATGGAAGGCTGTCCCCGAACCGTATCCCGTATGCCCCGGACGATCATGTCAGGATCGATGTCTATTCCGAGGTTCTTCATGTTGCGCCCGATGCTGACGCCAAGCGCGTACCCGGTCTTTTCCCTCGTGAGCGCCGGCGCGTCCTTGCTTTGAGCCAGGACCGGCACCGCCGTCATGACAGACAACGCCAGAAAGACCACAACATATGCCAAAACACAGGATCTCCTTAGGGAAACAGAATTCACCCTTCCTCCTTTCCGCCCGTACACGGCCCATGGGTTTTTCATGTTTCATATGTTATTCCATGGTCTTAGAATTGTCAAATTCCCGATTAATGAGAACAATAACTTTACATAACACTTCAGAAATTGTACATTACTGGAACAAAAAATTTTTTATCAACTTCAGGAGATCGGACGATGTCAGACGAACAGATCAACAACCAGGACAATATTGAAGAAAGGAGCGCAACAGAAAGCGGACACGAAGAAGATTTTGCACAGCTTTTCGAACAGAGCACGCAGTCGGTCAAGAGACTCGAGCCGGGACAGAGGGTGACCACCCGCATCGCCGGCATCTCGGGCGATTTTGTCTATATCGACCTCGGTGGCAAAAGCGAGGGCGTTATCGACAAGAAAGAGTTTCTCAACGAGGAAGGCGCGGTCACCGTTCAGGATGGCGACGAGATCGAAGCTTACTTCGTGACCGTGGAAAATGGAGCGAGGAAGTTCACCACCTTGATCCACAGCTTCCCCAGCATCACCCTCCAAAGCATCAAGAACGCTTTCGAGGCCGATATCCCCGTTACGGGAAAGGTGGCATCGGAACTCAAGGGCGGCTACGAGATCCGCGTCGGCAAGGTGCGTTGCTTCTGCCCTTACTCGCAGATGGACCTCAGGGGAAGCAGGGACACCGGAACATATATCGGCGAGACATTTCCCTTCAAGGTGCTTGAATACAAGGAGCGGGGGCGCAATATCATTCTTTCCCGCCGTGCCATTTTGGAGAAGGAACTGGAAAAGGAAAAGGAAAAGCTCAAGGAAACCCTCACCGTCGGGATGGATATCGCGGGCAAGGTGCGGTCGATCCAAAGGTTCGGCGTCTTTGTCAACATCGGCGGCATTGACGGTCTCATTCCGCTGAGCGAACTCTCATGGATCAAGGGAGCAAAACCGGGAGACCTCGTCAGTATCGGTGATGAAGTGAGAACGAGGATACTCGAGATCGACTGGGCGAGAGACCGGATAACCTTAAGCCTCAAAGCGGTCCTTCCCGATCCTTTCCTGTCGGTTCCCGAGAAATACCCCGTGGACTCAACGGTCCAGGGGGTGGTCGTCCGTCTGGAAAACTTCGGCGCCTTCGTAAATCTCGAACCCGGCATAGATGGGCTCATCCCCATTTCGAAGCTTGGCGCGGGCAGAAGGATCAACCATCCCAAGGAAGTGCTCGAACCCGGCCAGCAGGTCGAGGCCAGGGTCGTGGATATCAGCACCGAAAAGAGAAGGCTCACCCTCTCAATGGAACGCAAGATCGTGGTGGAGGCGGTAGACCTGCCCGCGGTCGGCACGCTCCTCGAGACAAAGGTGGAACGCGTCATCTCATCAGGCATCATCGTACGGATCAACGAAGGATTGACGGGCTTTATTCCCAATGTCGAGATGGGTACCTTGAAGGGTACCAACCACAGCAAGATGTTCCCCGTGGGATCTCCCATGCAGGCGGTGGTCGTCGCCACCGACCCCTCCCGCGGAAGGGTAAGCCTGTCGAGGACCAAGGTCGATGAAAAGATCGAACTTGACAGCTACACCCAGTACAGGGACAAGGTAAGGGAAGAAGAGCGATCCGACGAGAAGCTGGGCAGTCTTGGCGAACTTCTGAGGAACAAGCTCGGACTGTAGCAGCGATCATCCCGGCGGGAGGAGGTCGACAGATCGATGACAGGTCATCTCAGAGATCAACGGGGCGGCGTGGCACGATGGGTCCTTATCCTCATCATCATAGCGGCCGCCTTCTTCGGCTACCAGTACGCAAAGAAGACGCCCCGCTATGCCCTTATCCAGTTCAAGAAGGCCGTTCTCTTCAGCGATGCCGAAGCCGCCCAGAGATACGCGGACTTCGACAGCATCGTCCGGTCACTGCCTGAGAACGTTCTCCGGGGCCAGTCCGACGAAGTAGCGAAGAAACGCCTCCTCTACGAGATACACTCCCCCCACGAGAAGAGCTATTTCTCCAGGGTGAAGGGGTGGTCCGTCATTCGGGGTCCCATCGCCGTAGCGACCGACCACAACACAGCCACGGCGCAGCCGGCTGAAGACACCTCCGTGACCCTGCAGAAACTGGATAACGAACAGTGGATCATTACCGCGATAGAGACACAATAGCCAACACCCGGGCGCCCTATGCAAAACAATGAACAGGTACGCACAAAGGGCCCGGTCCTCATCGCCTCCATATGCGCCGCCCTGGCCCTCATCGCCGTCTTTGCCTTTCTCTATGCCCGGACAACACCTTACTACAGTCTCTACATGTTAAAAAAGGCTATTCTGAACCGCGACCCGAAGGGCGTCCTCACCTATCTGGACACCGACAGCATTCTCGATAACATGGCAAAGGATGTCTTCGCGCGGGTGGATAAGAAGGAACCCCCGCGCAACAAGTTCGAGCAGCATATGCGAGCCGCCGGGAAGGATCTCGCGGCACAGCTCCTGCCCCAGCTCAAGGCCCAGATGGGCGAATCCATAACCAACCTTCTCCTCTCCTACAACGACGAGCAGCTCTTCGGCAATCTCCGGAAGGCCACCGTCTTCGCCCTTTCCGTCACAACCCACGGCAACACTGCCGAGGTCCGCCAGCGAGGCAAGGACGCCATAAGCTTCACCATGGCCAGGTCCCCCGAAGGCCACTGGCGAATAACCTCCTTCAACCCCGAGGAAATGAAACTGCTGGGCGGGTAAAGGCGGTTTCAGGAAGAAAACACGGTTTCAGGTTTCAAGCAAAAAACCTCGATGTAAAGGTTCCGATCTTGTCGCACAATCTGAGGGTACCCGCCAGTCTTCTTCCCCCGTCATCCCGGTGAAGACCG
>LVAA01000223.1 GCA_001603955.1 Syntrophobacterales bacterium Delta_02
CCGAAAAGCCGTCACAGACCACAAGATCATACTTGCCGGAGAGCAGATCGCGGCTCTCCATATTGCCGACAAAGTGAATGCCGGGCGTTTTGGCGAGCAGGGGATAGGCGGTCTTGCGCAGCTCATCTCCCTTTTCGGTCTCGGTGCCGATGTTCAGAAGCGCTACGCGAGGCTCGGCGACGCCGTAAACATTTTTCAGATACTCGCTGCCGAGGATCGCAAACTGCTGCAGCTGCTCGGGCTGGATGTCCACATTCGCCCCGCTGTCGCAGACGCCGACGATACCGCCGTCCATGGTCGGCAGGATCGGGCAGAACGCGGGTCTGCGGATGCCGCGGATGCGTCCGATGCGCAGCGTCGCCACCGCGACCAGCGCGCCGGTCGAGCCGGTGGAAACGAGCGCATTTGCGGAGGGGTCCTCGCGCAGCAGGCGGATCGCACGGATCATGGAGCTGTCCTTTTTCAGCCGGATCGCGTCGGTCGGCTTCTCCTCTCCGGTGATGCAGTCCGGCGCATGGACGAGCGCTATGCGCTCTGTCCTGCCCTTGAGCAGCGGGCGGATGGCCGCCTCGTCTCCGACCAGAACGACCTCCAAATCCGGGAAGCGATCTAAGGCCAGCAGCGCGCCCTCGACATTCGCCTGCGGGCTGTGATCGCCGCCGAGGCAGTCTACAATGATCTTCATTTTCCCGCCTCCAGATGCTTGATGTAGGAGCGGCGGCGCTTATGCTGCACGCTCTTGAAGCGCTTCCACTGGTTGAGAATGGAATAGTTCGTCTCCAAGTTCAGATTGGTCTCGGCGTACTCGACGCCGTCCTCCCGCAGCATACGCATGAGCGCTGCCGAGATCACCGCGCCGACGCCCTTGTTGGCATACTCCGGCGCGACCGCGACCAACCCGAGGTCGATAATCTTCGGACGCTTGATCGCCTTGAGCAGCCGCAGCAGCGCGGCGGGCGTCAGATGGCCGCTCGACTTCTGCACGGCTTTCGCGATGGAGGGGAAGCAGATGCCGAGACAGACGACCTCATTTTCCTCATTCAGCAGCACCGCCACATGCTTGAGGTCGATGATCAGCATAAAGTTGCTGATCATCATTTTCTTCATGCCCGGCGTAAAGGGCACGGTGCCGTAGATATCCGCGTAGGCGACGTCGAGCAGATTAAAGAAGGGATCGCCGTACAGCCGGATAAACTCGCGGGTGTTCTTCGCCGTGCCGTAGCGCAGGTGATAGCGGTGCATGATGAAGTCTGCCATTTTTTCTAACTTCTCGTCCGGCTTCTCCGGCAGGTAGATCTTGCTCTCGAGCCAGTCTACCTCTTTTTGATAGCCGCAGCCTTCGATCAGACGGCCGTAGTATTCCGCGTTGTACTGCTCTTCGAATGTAGACAGCTGATCGAAGCCCTCGACCAGCAGACCCTCGCGTTCTAGGTCCGAGAAGCCGAGCGGGCCGCAGACCGTGTCCATGCCCTTTTCCAGCGCCCAGCGCTCCACGGCGGCAAAGAGTCCGTCCGCCACAGCTTGATCGTCCACGGCGTCAAAGCGCGTAAAGCGGACGCGGCGCTCGCCGGTCTTTTCGTTGCTCGCCTTTTGCAAAATGCCCGAGATGCGCCCGACCATTTCGCCGCCCCGGTAGGCGTTGTAATAAACCGCCTCGCAGGTGTCATAGTAGATATAGTCCTTGCGGAACATCTTCTTTTCATCCCCGTAGAGCGGAGGGACAAAGCAGGGATTGCCCCGATAGAGCTGCAGCGGAAAGTTCAGAAACTCACGCTGCTGCTTTTTTGTCTTTACTTCACATACCGTAATCATTGCAGCCGCCTCTATCTGTGCTTCGCGTGGAAGCAGACGCCGACGCCGTCGGGACCGCAATGGCTGCCCGCGGTTGGGTTCACGACCACCTTTTCAATGTTCAGCTTTCCGTCGAAGCGCGCCTGCAGCTCGGCAATCACTTCATCGGCGATCTCCGGCGCATCGGAGTGGCCGACGATGACAAGGTGATCTTCCACATGTTCACCCAGTTCGGAAACATAGCTCACCAGACGGTCAATCGCCTTTGCTCTGCCCTTTTCCTTGCCGATGCTGACCATCCTTCCTTCGCTGTTCATATGGATGATGGGGCGGATGCCAAGCAGGGTCCCCATCGTTCCGGCAATTCCGGACACTCTGCCGCTGCGCTTGAAGAAGCGCAGATCGTCGGCAAAAAAGTAGATGGCAAAGCGGTCTACCTCTTCCTTGGCCCAGGCGAGCAGCTCCTCTGCGGTCTTTCCGGTGCGATAGAGGGCCGCAATCTCCTTTGCAATGTTGTAGCTGACGATGGTGATGCCCTTAGTGTCGATCTCGTAGAACTTCCGCTCCGGGTATTTCTGCTTCAGCTCCGCGACCGCGCGGTCCATCCCCTCAAAGGTTGCTGTCATCGCGCGGGAGAAATGCACATAGAGAATGTCGTTTCCGGAGGCAAAGACCGGCTCAAAATAGTTTCTGTAGCGTTCCTCGCTGATGGCGCTGGTGGTCGGCAGAACGCCGCTTCGCAGCCTGTCATAGAATGCATGGGCGTCGAAGTACTCAAAATCTTCATAGGGGTAAGTCGTTTCGCCGTCGATGCTGTAGGGCATGCTGATGAGCTGATAGCCAAGGGCGTTGGCCTCCTGCGCGGTGATGTCGGTATCGGTGTCGGTAAACAGTACGAGCATGGGGAACCTCCTTATTCCAATACAAGTATGTAATCGTAAACCGGCTGACCGCCGTCCAGCATAATCACTTCGGTGCGGCGGTATTTTTGCTGCAATGTCCTTTGCAGGTTACTGCGCTCCTCCGGGCTTGTGTCGCAGCCGCAGATCAGGAGCAGAATATCATAGTGCTCTGCGCCGAGCTTTTCGGCAAGCTGCTCGGCAGCGGCATTTCGGCTCTCAACGTCCAGATAGATATGATCGCCCACAAAGCCGATGTAGTCACCGGCGTGAACGCAGACGCCATCCTTCGTTGTCTCACGGCTCGCACGGGAGACCGTGCCGGTCACAACGCCGGAGATAATCTCGCAGAGCGTATCGAATACGGCCTGTGCGTCTCCCTCGGAGGGATCGAGCATGGAGATGGCTGCGTAGCCTTCCCCGACAGTCTTGCTTGGCACGACCAAAACCTGCGCCTTGTCATAAAGCTCCGCCGCCTGCTTTGCCGCCATGAGTATGTTGCCGTTGTTCGGGAAGACAAAGATGCTGTCGGCGTTGATCTTTTCGAAGGCACGTAGAAAATCCTCAGTGGAGGGATTCATGCTCTGCCCGCCGTTTACAACGACGTCGCAGCCAAGCGAGCGGAAGATCTCAGACAGCCCCTCGCCGGACGCCACCGAGACGATGCC
>LVAA01000224.1 GCA_001603955.1 Syntrophobacterales bacterium Delta_02
CCGACATACATGGCAACGCAAAGCAGCACAAAGACGCAGGAAAACGCAACCAGCGCGCCGATGGCTCCAGCGGCGACAACAATCGCACCAGGCGGAGACGCCGCAAGAATCGCGAGCGCACCCGCCGTTGCTCCCGAAGCTCCGACCGCTGCGCTCGCGGCGGCAGCCATTCCGGTATGTTCCCAAAGCTGGCAGATCGTCCACACCATCGTCAAGTCTCCGAAAATCATGCACAAGGGCGCCATCACAAAACCGAAGGTCATGGTGAGAAAATTCACCCCGATGGATTTCGTTTCCGGCACGGTCAGCATGGCAATGAAAATCGGCGACAAGGTTTTGAGAATCAGGAACAATCCGCAGATGACGAGAATCATCAGATCACGGACGCATTTCCCGATCCAGATGCCGCCGCGATAGGAAAGATTGGCAATTCCGACCACTACCGCCTCATACCATGATCCGTCCACCTCGACCGAGAGCATGACCTTGACCGTTTCCTCGACCCGCCGTCCGGCGTCAAGCCCCCAGCTCAACATGCCTTTGAAGAGTTTATCGGCCATCGCCGGAAACACCGCGATCAGCACCACCGCAAGAAGAACTCCGGCAAGGTATTTCAAACCGAGATACTCCCCGAACTGCTGATAATTCCGATAAACCGAAAGAAAAATCAGCAGCAGCGCAAAACAAATGCAGACATTGTGCATCTGTTCAAGGGTATCAAGGATCACCTGATTGACGTTTTGAAAGGTTATATTTCCCGACATGGCTTCACCTTGAAATGAATTGTTCGATGAAGTTGTTGCCGACCGAGCCCTTGGATTCCAAAGCCGAAGCCCCGGATTCGTTGATGGTTCGGGCGTCGTAAATGGCCTTGGCTTTTTTCAAATTCTGCTCGTCAAGACGCAGATTTTCCGAATACATTTGCTGTGCCACCATTGCGGAGTGCATGGTCTGCGTCGCCAGCATCTGTCCCAAAGTGTTGGATTGCCAGATGCCGTTTTTGTACGTTGCATGCTGAATCTCCGTCTGATTGGAGTTGCGCCCGTTGAATTTCTGATCCTCGCGGTTCAAATTCTGAAGTTGAAGCAGTGCTTTCGGTCCCCATTCGGACATGAATTTGTGAACGGCAAGCGCACCTTTCTGGGTTTCGGCAAGATTTTCTGAACGCTTGATATCCTCGTCGGCAAGCGTATAATCAATCTGCCGGAGCATGTATTCGATGTTGCCGGTATTGGCGACTTTGGAGTCCGCCATATCCAGCGCTTCGCGGGTGATATTCAGCGCGGCGGCAATCTCATCCTCATGCCAAAATTCCTTATTCATGTAGGAGACGAGCTTTTGCGGATCGCCGATGTAATTGGAAATCGTTACCGCCGTGTCATACATATCCTTGCAGGTCGAATAGGTATCCTTGGCGACTTTCAAGGTATCGATGCCGGTTTTCAGGATTTCCCCGGTCTTGCCAAGTTGTTCCACCTGATAATCCAGGTCCATCTGCTGATAGAGTTCATCCTGAATCGCCTTGACCGTGTTGTGAATGTACGTCACACTGTCGTGAACCGGATAGAACGCCCATGCGGACGGCGCGAACGCCGCAAGTGCAAGCAAGACGAAAAGTTTTGAATTTCGCATAGTTTACTCCTATTCCGTGACTGAAATGTGGATGGAATCCGGGACGCGCTTCACGCCGTCGCTGGGGTAGGAAACCGGAAGTTCGTAAATCCGGCTCCGTTGCGGTTCCCCGTCTTCCGTCTGATGCATTTTCTGATAAAGCCAGTACAATTCCTTGGTCGAATTGGAACGTCCAAGGTCGTAACCTGCCTTGTACTCTTTGGCTTTTTCCTCTTTGAACCCGTTCTCAATGAACTGTCCCAGGAGGAACGCACCGGCGGCAGCCGCTCCGGTCGCGGCAAGCCGCGTGCCGTCATCTTCGTCCTTGGCCGCATAAGATCCGGCAAGCGCTCCACCCAACCCCAGAGCCGGAGCCAGCAAACTGGACGCTTTGGTTTGTGCAATCTGTGTTGCGGAACAACCGCAGAACAAAATTCCGGCAGTCGCCGCCGCGAGCATTGTAAAAATCAATCGTTTCATAAGATATTTTTCCTTTCCGTTATCAGTTGAGTATGGAATCCAATGCCGCATCCGGGCTGACGCGCAAATCGCGGGAATCGGCAGGAACGTCCTGAATTTGTCCATTCGGCAGACTGTAACTGGTGGCGGAGCCGCCCGTCGAAAACCTTTGCTGGTAAGCAATGTTGTTGATGGTCGAACGCAGATTCTCAAACTGCGTATCCGTCTCGAATTTCATCTTTTCGAGCTTGTCGGCAATCGTCTTATCCAGATTGGCGATCAGCTCTTTGTGGGAAACATCCATCGCCTCAATCAACGCTTTGAGTTCGGTGTCGCCGCTCTCCCGTTCGCTGCGCAAAGCATCCACAAACGCCAGCACTTTGGCGGTCAGATCGTCCAACTGTTTTTGAACTGCGGCAGTCTGATTGGCGGCATCCAACTTCGCCTCTTCCAGAAGTTTCAGGTATTTCGCTTCCGTTGCAAGAAGCTCGTCTTTCAACTGCTTGATTTGCAAATCGGTGGAATTTCGCAAGGCCGCGAGTTCCCCTTTGAGAAGCGCAATCTCTTTTTCATGCTCTGCAAACTCGGATTCGTTGTGCCTGATTTCAATGGCGAACTCAATGTCGGTCAACTCATTGCGGAGTTTCAAAAGTTCCTTCAACAACCGGGTGCGAGTTACTTCTTTTGCGGAAGTATCAAGACCGGCATTCGTCATGTCCTGAATTTCCAGATCAAGGTCGGCGATTTCCTTTTCCTTCGCCTGAATCTGTGCCGTAAAATCCTTCTGCAAAGCGGCCAGTTTCTCATCGGAATAGGTCGCGTATTTGATCCGGTTTTCAAGATTCTGAAGCCGTTCCGTCACCGATTTATCCAGCTCCGTGATTTGAAGCTGAAGATTGTCAATCGCAAGCAAGGTTGCCTGCCGGTGCGCGTCAAGATCGGCCTTGACGGAATCCAGTTCCTGATAGATTTTTCGGACATCCTCATCCAGTTGATTCACCGTGGCGTCAATCGCACTTTGGAGCGCGGCGACATCCTTGTCGTGCTGCGTCTGAAGTTTTGCGATATCTTCCTTGATGACAGCAATTTTTGCATTGACCGCGTCCACTTCCGC
>LVAA01000225.1 GCA_001603955.1 Syntrophobacterales bacterium Delta_02
GATGAAAAAATGACTCCCGATTTTTTAACCGTTCTTGTGCTTTTTTCCCGAAAGCCAATATTCTTCCCGTCACATCAGGTGGTAGGCTACTGTGAGTCCTGCCATGACGATGGAGACCATGCTCATCAGTTTGATTAGAATGTTCAGCGACGGGCCTGACGTGTCTTTAAACGGGTCTCCGACCGTGTCGCCTACTACGCAGGCTTTGTGGTTGCTGGATCCTTTCCCTCCGCAATGGCCGTCTTCCACGTATTTCTTTGCGTTGTCCCAGGCACCTCCGGCGTTAGCCATGAAGACAGCCAGAACGAATCCACAGGAGAGCCCGCCGATGAGTAGGCCCAGCACTCCTGCAACGCCGAAGATGACCCCTATGCAGATAGGGATTACGATGGCTAGAATGGAAGGAAGCAGCATCTCCTTCTGGGCTCCCTTGGTCGATATCTCTACGCAACGCGCATAGTCTGGAGTGGCTTCGCCTTCCAATATCCCCTTTATTTCGCGAAATTGGCGGCGCACCTCTGTCACCATCCTTTGGGCGGCGCGTCCAACGGCGTTCATCGTCAGTCCGCAAAACAAGAATGCCATCATGGCTCCGATGAAGATGCCCACCAGCACCTTTGGGTTCATCAGGTTTACTTGATAGTAGTTCATGAAGTCGACGAGCGAAGCCGATGCGGTGGAAATCACCTCGTCTCCGATGGTTATGGAGTCTGTACCGATGCGTATCAGCGCAATCTTTATCTCTTCCACGTAGGATGCCAATAGAGCTAATGCGGTGAGGGCTGCCGAACCTATGGCAAACCCTTTTCCTGTAGCTGCCGTCGTGTTGCCGAGTGCGTCGAGAGCGTCCGTGCGGTTGCGCACCTCCTTGTCCAGTCCGCTCATCTCGGCATTTCCGCCGGCGTTGTCGGCGATAGGGCCGTAGGCGTCTGTTGCGAGGGTGATGCCCAATGTGGATAGCATACCTACGGCGGCGATGCCGATGCCGTATAGTCCACGGCTAAGGTTTGCGGCCGACAAGAAATTCTGGGTGTCGAACCCGATGGCGCATAGATAGGCCATGATGATGGCGATGCCGATGGTGATTACAGGAATGGCGGTTGAGAGCATTCCGAGTCCAAGTCCGGAGATGATGACGGTGGCCGGTCCTGTTTCCGAACTCTCGGCTACTTTTTGCGTTGGGCGGTAGGAGTGTGAGGTGTAGTATTCGGTGGCTTGCCCGATGATGATTCCGGCGGCAAGTCCGCAGACAACGGAGAAGGATATGCCTACCCAGTTTTCTATACCTATATAATATAGGATGACGAATGTGGCGATGGCGATGAGGAATGAGCTCGTGTTGACGCCTCTGCTGAGAGAACGGAGCAGGTCTTTCATCTGCGCACCCTCTTTTGTCTTGACCAAAAATATTCCGAATATGGAGAGTAGGACGCCGAAGGCGGCTATGAGCATCGGAGCGAATATGGCCTTTATCTGCATCTCGGAAGAAGATGCGAAGGCTGCTGCGCCTAGTGCTGCTGTGGCTAGAATCGAACCGGCGTAAGATTCGTAGAGGTCGGCTCCCATGCCGGCCACGTCACCTACATTGTCGCCCACGTTGTCGGCGATGGTGGCAGGGTTTCTCGGGTCATCTTCCGGTATGCCGGCTTCTACCTTACCTACAAGGTCGGCACCCACGTCGGCCGCTTTCGTGTAGATACCTCCGCCCACACGGGCGAAGAGTGCCTGCGTGGAGGCTCCCATTCCGAAGGTCAGCATGGTGGTGGTGATGAATGTCAGCTTGCTGCCTGATTCGGGTACGAAATAGTCAAGAATCAGATACCATAGGGATATGTCGAGCAGAGCCAGTCCCACTACCGTAAGTCCCATTACGGCACCAGAGCGGAATGCAACCTGCAGACCCTTGTCCAGCGACTTCTGTGCGGCGTTGGCTGTTCTTGCGGAAGCGTAGGTGGCGGTCTTCATTCCGAAGAAGCCGGCAAGCCCAGAAAAAAATCCTCCTGTAAGGAATGCGAATGGTACCCATCCGTTCTGAAGCCCGAAGACGGCCATGACGGCAAAAAGAACGGCTAGTATGGCAAATACTATTCCTACGATTTTATACTGCTGTTTGAGGTAGGCCATGGCTCCCTCCCTTACGTATAGCGCAATCTGCTTCATTCTGGCTGTCCCTTCATCCTCTCTCATCATCTTTCTGAAGAAGAAGTATGCGAATCCCAATGCGAGGACGGAAGCCAAGGGAATTAGAAAGAAAAAGTTACTCATGAT
>LVAA01000059.1 GCA_001603955.1 Syntrophobacterales bacterium Delta_02
ACCTTGATCCGTTCCCCTATGCTTATTTCTTCCGATCTTGCCATAACAGTATATACTCACCAAAAGTTTACAGTATTAAACTAAATTCCTATTTTTCTTGTCAAGGCAATTTTTATTTAACTTTCAGGTTCAGTATGCTAAACTATCCCAACTGGGCACATTATGCAAGGAAAACAAGTAATTAGAACATTTTTTGAGGAAGCGGACATTTCCCACGTCTTCCAATTACCCGGTTTACATACACTTAGCCTCAACGCAGAGCTTTTTTCTCACCAAAACATCAAAACCATAACCGCACGCCATGAGGCCAATCTCGCCTTCATGGCCGACGGATACGCGAGAGCCTCGGGCAGACCGGCGGTCATCGTTGTCACGCCCGGGCCCGGTCTCGGCAATATCGTGTCGGGCTGCATGGAAGCTTACTCCGACGACGTGCCTCTTCTCATCATCCATATCGACACGGACAGAAAAGATATGGGAAAAGGTATCCTTCACGAACTCGATTCCCCCGAGGACATATTCAGGCACTTTATCAAGGCCTCTTTCAGGGTCGACGAACCCCCGATACTGGCGTCACGCCTGCATGATGCCCTGAGGGCCTGCAACACGCCACGAAAGGGACCGGTCCTTGTTTCCATACCCTTCCGTCTCCTGGACAGCGAGATCTCCGGGCAGCCCCGGGCGCCGCAACGCGCCCCGGCAGGGCCATCGGGCCCCGACAGGATGCAGCCTTTTCTCGCGGACCTGGAGCGTGTCGTGAAAGACAGGCGCAGGCCCGTTCTCCTGGGAGGCAAGGCACTCATGGAACCGGGCACAGGGGTCCTGGTGGACAAGATCTGCGGCCGCGGCCTGCCTTTCCTGACCACAACGGGGGGAAAGGGCGTAACGAGCGACCACAATGCCTTCTCCTTCGGGAACGTCATGGCGAAGGGTGTCGTCCGGGATATCCTCGCCTCGGCGGATGTTGTCATCGCGGCGGGCACGCGGTTGCGTGACGTCGATGCAAGGCGCCGGGGTGTCAGGATCGGAAACCTCGTGCATATCGATGTCGATGACCGGTGGATAGGAAAGAACTACCGCACCGCGCTCCATTGCGCGGGGGATATCGAAAGCGCCCTCGAAGGAGTCGCCCGGATCGTGCAGGAAAGAACGTTCGACTGGGATATCGAAGCATTGAAAAGACAACAGGACCTGGAAATGAAGGGTCTGACAAAAGAAACGGGTTATGTCCTTGTCGACCTGTTGCGCAACACCGTGCCCGAGGACACCATCATCGTCTGCGATCTCAACATGCCGTCCTACTGGGCCGAGTATTATCTGCCCGTATTCTGTCAGCGGAGCTTCCTGATGCCCCGCGGCATATCGCCCATCTTCTATTCCCTCGCGGCGGCCCTGGGCGCGAAGACCGCCAGGCCCGACCTGCCGTGCCTCGCCCTGTGCGGCGATGGCGGAGGTCTCCCGCAAATGACCGAACTGGCAACGGTCGTCAAATACGGCATACCCGTCACCATCCTGGTGCATAACAATAACAGTTTCTCTATCCTCGAGGATGCAACGCAGAAACGTCACAACATCCACGGCTCCATGCAACTCGTCAATCCCGATTTCGTGAAACTCGCCCGCTCCTTCGGCATCAGGGCAAAGAGGACCGGTACGCTGAGCGGCCTCAAGCGTATCTTCGTGCGGGATGTACGCTGGGATGAGCCTCTTCTCGTCGAGTTCACCGGCGGTGTCCCGTTCCCGCCATGGAACCGGTAGCAGACCTCCCTTTTGTCAAGGTGTTACGGGCGCAGGATGGACCCTTTCATTCCCCGCTGACGGGCCGCCCGCAGACCCGACAAAGAGGGTTCCTTTCCACGAGGATGTTCTGAAAGGTCATGTTCGTTCCCGAGAAGTACAGCAGCGTGCCGGCAAGGGACGGGCGCTCTCCCAGGAGGATCTTCATGGCCTCCAGGGCCTGTATGGACCCTATGATGCCCGGAAGAGGCCCCACCACGCCCCTTGTCTTCCCTTCATCGGAGATGTGGGAAAAAAGGCATTCAAAACAAGGCGTTTCACCCGACACAAAGGTTGAGGCCATCCCCGAGAAGGCCTCGACGCCTCCGTATATCAGGGGTATCCTGCTCCTCACGGACGCGAGATTGAGAGCCCTTCGGGTCCTGATATTGTCGAGGGCGTCAATGACGACCTGGCAGCCGCCGATCAGCTCGAAGACATTGCCCTCATCGATGTCCGCCTGGATGGCCTCCACCCGGCAGTGGGGGTTCAGCCTCTCCAGCTTGTCGAGGGCGGAAAGGACCTTCGGCTCACCGATGTCGCCCGTGCAGTGGAGGATCTGCCTGTTCAGGTTCGACAGCTCCACCCTGTCACGGTCGACGATCCGGATTCGCCCCACTCCGGCAGCGGCGAGGTAATACGCCGAAACCGACCCCAGCCCTCCGGCGCCGGCGATACAGACCTTCGCCTTCCCGAGACGTTCCTGACCCTCCTGTCCGATCGAGGGGAGCATCATCTGCCGGGAATACCGCTCCATCTCCTCGACGGAAAAACGGATCGCCCCCCCTTCCTCTTCCCTTCCGTTCTTCATACTCTATCCGTCATCCCTCCAACATTATCCTGTATTTCTTTACGAAATGGTCGGGGCCGTAGGAAAGCTTCGCCTCCCGGAGTCCCGCTATCCCGAGGTCCTGTTCACGGTTGATGAACCTCACGCTGCTCCAGCGCCTGGCGCAGAACTGCTGATTGACGAGCTGATACAGGCCGGGAATCCCGGGATCGGCCTTTTCTATGTGGATCACCGCCATGTCGTCTCCCAGGCGCTCACCAAGTGTAAATGCCTTGACCTCGGAGGCGACGATCATGACGGCGCCCGCCACCTCCAGAGAACGGTGGTTCACGAGGATCTCCCTCGTCGCCTCCCATTCGCCCTGGAGGTTGAGGTCCTCTTCACATCGCCTGAGAGAGCACCATTTTTCCTGAATCGCGAGACAGGCCTCAACGTGGCGCTCATCAAGCTCTTCGTAGGTGTATGACCCGCAGGCTCGATAGAACCGGTTGATGTGGTTCCGCTTCGTTCTGTACCGGTTGCCGGCGAGGTCTATGAGGTTGCGCGTCAGGTAAACATAGTCAAAGTGCTCCCGCGTCTCTTCGACCATGAGTCCCGGCTCACCCGATAATTCAAGGGCAAGCCTTTCGTCGGCGCGTTCGATGCAGGGCTGTGAGTCGCCGGTATCCTCCCTCAGCCATCCGAGAAGAAGCCTCGCGGCACCTGCCCGGCCCGGCGGACCGACGGGTCCCACGGCAAACCTCGGGCACACATCCTCCCTGCCGGTGATGAAGAACCAGTCCCGGTGAAGGGACCACTGGAAATCAAAATGCTTCCTCCATATGAAAAGGTTCGCAAAGGTGAGTTCCGACGTTGAGGGCCGGTACTCACGGAGGATGCCGTCAATGACCGGTTTGTCGGAAAGCTCGACAGGCTTGAAGAGGGGGAACTGAGGAAGAGACGACATGCTTCTATTCAAACGGAATCTCAGGGGTTTGTCAAGGAGAGAGGAGCGCGACAGGGGGCAGAGAGCAGGGGGAAAAGGGGGCAGAAGAAGGAGCGCTCGCGGACAAATAGGATATAGGACCAATAGGACATATAAGACCTATAGGACGAAATAGGACCTATAAGACCACGACCCACCCGCAACAAAGGCCCCATCCTCCGTCCTATAAGTCCTAAGCGTCCTACAAGTCCTATATGTCCTATTGGTCCTATCCATCCTATTGGTCCTATCCGCTTCCCTTCCCACTCTGCCCCTCTATCCCCTACCCCCTCCCCCTGTTTTGTGTTACAATGAAGTGCATGGACGGTAAAGATCTCGCCATTGGTTTGGACGTCAACAAGATACATCACATCACCGACTCCCTGTCGACATATCTGCAGGGAAAGGAAAGGTCCCTTGCCCTGTCCCTCATCTCCTTCTTCTCCCGGGGGCACCTGCTCATAGAAGACCTTCCGGGCCTGGGAAAGACCACCCTCGCCATAGGGATCGCAAAGTCCCTCGGCCTCACCTTCGGCCGCATCCAGTGCACGAGCGACCTTCTCCCCACGGACATCACCGGCCTGTCCATATACAACAAGACGTCGGGCGAGTTCGAGTTCCATCCCGGCCCCATTTTTAACAACATCGTCCTCTGCGACGAGATCAACCGCGCCACGCCCAAGACGCAGAGCGCGCTCCTCGAGGCCATGGAGGAGAAACAGGTCACCATCGAGGGCAAGACCTACAAACTTCCCCGGCTCTTCTGCGTCATAGCCACGCAGAACCCGGCGGAGCAGTTCGGAACCTTCCCCCTGCCCGGATCACAGCTCGACCGTTTCATGATGAAGATCAGCATCGGCTATCCGTCGCGGCAGGCCGAAAAGGAGATCCTCAAGATCGGCAGCAAGAGGGAAGACATATACGACATCGAACCCGTCGTCAGCCAGGACGAGGTCTCCCGGATCCAGGAGGAGATCTCTCACAGCATTCATGTTTCCGACAAGATCCTTGAATACACCCTTTCGATCATACAGGAGACCAGGACGAGCGAATACCTCTCGGCAGGGCTCTCGACACGGGGAGCACTGACGATCGTCAATACCGCGAGGACAAACGCCTTCTTTCACGACAGGAATTTCGTCATACCCGAGGACATAC
Organism: Syntrophobacterales bacterium Delta_02; assembly: GCA_001603955.1. Taxonomy (GTDB): domain Bacteria; phylum Desulfobacterota; class Syntrophorhabdia; order Syntrophorhabdales; family Syntrophorhabdaceae; genus Delta-02. Next base: position 4,689 of record LVAA01000059.1, read on the forward strand.
GGGACCTCGTCGAGTACACCATCCCTCACCGCGTCATCTTCAGGGAAGAATACGAGAACCTCAACAAAAGGGAGATTGTAAGATCGATCGTAGACGCCGTTCCCACACCCCTGTAATAAAGATCTCCAAGGCAGGCTTCATTTACATAGCGCTCACCATCTTTCTTGGCATCGCGGCGGCGAACACCAACAACAACCTTGTCTTTCTCATCGTTTCGGCGCTCTTGAGCTTCATGAGCATCTCGGGGGTCTTTGGAAAGACGAACCTCTCAAAGCTGGACCTGGCGATAGAGTTCCCCCACGAGGTCTACGCGGGAAGCCGGGTCCCTGTGAAGATAACGATGCGGAACCGCCGCAGATTCCTCCCCGCCTTCCTGATCGGCCTGAGTGCCGACCGGATCTCGGCCCTTCTGCCCTTCACCCCGAGCAAAGGGGCCTCTTCGGCATACACCGGCGTGACCTTTCATGAACGAGGCCTGCACACCATAGAGAACCCCAGCGTCCATTCCGTGTTCCCCTTCAATTTCTTCACCCGGTTCAAGACAGTGCATCACACTTACACCGTGACGGTCTTTCCCCGGCTGAAGGCATGTGATCTGGCAGGCCTTTACCGCAAGGAATGCAGATCAAGGGGGGAGAAAGCGTCCGAGAAGATAGGCTACGACTCCGACATCGTCTCCATCAGGGAATATGTCCGGGGAGACCCCATCAAGTACATTCACTGGAAGGCAACGGCCAAGACGGGCAAGCTCAAGACCAAGGAACATTCGTCGCTGTCCTATCAGCCCGTCATCATCGAATTCGAAAGGGTCCTGATCAGGGACATCGAAGAGCGTATCTCCTGCGTCGCCTACACAATAGTCCAACTCCTGAAGAGCAACGTACCTGTGGGACTGAGGATACACGGGCGCCTCTACCCACCCGACGTGACGGGAATCCACAAGCTGAACATGCTGAGGGAACTGGCGATGTACAAGAAAGACGGGTAATGGGTAATGGGAAAAGACTGAGGCTTGCCGGGGACATATGATCGCGATCGGCTTCACACAACTGAAGGTACGGACTGTTGTTGACGTCTTCACTCACATCACCGGGGTGCTCTGCATCGTTGCCTTGTCCGGTCATATCCCCTTCATCTATCCCCTCGTGCTTCTCGCGGCCATGGCCCTTTCGGTCTACCTTGACCTGAAGAGTATCTCCATCCCCCGAAGGATCCTAACCGTCGTTTCGGTGGCCGTGATCCTGTACTTCCTCATACGTATCGACCTGCAGGACCTGATAGGTCAGATCATGGAGGCCCTTTTCGTTCTCATGGGGATAAAGTTCCTCGAGCGCAAAGAGGTCCGCGATTACATGCAGATATACGCCCTCGCCCTTTTCGTTCTCGCAGGGCTTGGCCTCATGACCCTGGGGATGGCCTTTGTGGCCTATCTGCTTGTCTTTTTCCTTCTTCTCTCCCTGTCGCTCATCTTCCTCACATTCTATTCGCAGGACCCGGAACTGGAACTCACGAATGCCACGGTGCGGACGATGATATCGAGGTGCCTGTGGATCCCGCTGCTGGCCATCCCCCTCTCCGCCGTGATGTTCGTCATCCTTCCCCGCACCAGTTATCCCATCCTCACCTTTCTCAACAGGCCCGACAAGGCGAGGGCGGGGTTCACGGACAACGTCAGGCTCGGGCATGTGTCCGATATCCAGGAGGACGAGAGGATCATCTTCAGGGCCACCATGGACAGGATAGATGAATCCGACCTCTACTGGAGGGGCATCACCCTTGACCACTTCGATGGAACGTCGTGGAGGAGTTCCAGGCGGGGTCTCTCCACGCCGGTGAGGACCCGGGGGGCCGTCGGTACCATGATAAGCCAGACCATCTACCTCGAACCTTACGACAATTCTTCCCTCTTCGCTCTGGACAAACCCGTCCATATCGAACTCAGAAGAGTAAGGAAGAATGACGACCTCTCCTTCACGATGCCGGGATTCATAGAGAGGCGGGTCCGCTACACCGCCCTGTCGGTGCTCTCGAAGGTCATACCCGAGGAGAACATCGGCCCGAGGGACCATCTTCAGCTTCCGCCGGACCTGTCGCCGCGCATCGTCTCCCTGGCGAAGAGCCTTGCCGTGCGGGGTGACAGGAACGCCACCGTGAGACGCGTCGTCGACCATCTAGCCTCCGACAGGTTCAGATACTCTCTCAAGGACCTTCCCCTGTCGAAGAACCCTCTCGAGACATTTCTTTTCGATTCCCCCAGGGGCAACTGCGAATACTTCGCTTCGGCAATGGCAGTCCTCCTGCGTGTGAACGATATCCCCTCGCGTCTCGTCGGAGGATACCGCGGAGGATACTATAACGAGATCGGCGGCTACTACCTCGTGCCCCAAAAGAGCGCCCATGTATGGGTGGAAACCCACATACCGGGAAGGGGATGGGTCCGCTTCGATCCTACACCCGCCGGGGAGCAGCTTTCATCCATGTCGGGAAAGGGAATGCTCCTCCGGCTCCGGATGTTCGTCGACACGATAAACTACTACTGGTACGGCATAGTGCTCACCTATAATCTGCAAAGGCAGGTATCCATAACGAGAAGCATCATGTCGGGCCTCAGAAGACCGTCGTCCTTCTCCGTATCTCCGTTCGTGAAGAAGACGGCCCGATACTCGGCGCTCTTCGCGGCAGGTGCAGGTCTCATTCTCCTTGCATGGTTTCTCATCACCTCGAAGAAACAGAGGGAAATGGCGGCGCTTGACCGCTTCCTCAAGAGGCTCAAGGCCGCGGGATATGAAAAGATCGCGTCGGAGGGTCTCGAGGAATTCCTCCGGCGTATCGCCGATGACGACCTGAGGGTGGTCTGCCTGGAATTTGTCCGGGAATTCGAGAAGATATACTACAGGGACCGGAGTTTCACGCCGGATGACCTCAGAAGGCTCAACCTCCTTGTCCGAGAGATCGAGGGGAAGATAGGGGAAGATGACTCGTTGGCCGCTGCCGGGCGATAGGCCCCTCCTTCAGAGACACCGACCGGTCACATCTTTATCTACGAAAGGTGGTCTTCTTCTGATATACTGGAACACATGTTGCGCTTCGTGCAGGAAATAAACCTCCTCTGGGAACCGGTTTATCCCCATCTGGCACGCCATATCTCCGATGTCTGCGGCCGGGAGGTCGGTCCCGTCCTTGAGGTCGGTCCTTTCTGCGGCGTCATCTACGATCTCGTCCGGCAAAAGACGGGATCATCCTTCGTTATAGCTTCTTTTCCCTCGGGCATGGAAACCTTCTACGGTGAGGAGACAAGAAAGAGGGGCATGGCTGACATCGTCAGCGTGGTTCCTGCCAGTCCGGCACTCGTTGAGATAGGGGACGAAACCGTCGACCTCCTCGTCTTCAGAGGTGCCCTGTTCTTCCCCTCATTCTTCACCGCCGACCATCGGGCCGTCCTCCGCGTCCTCAAACCCGGTGGGACAGCCTTCGTGGGCGGGGGCTTCGGTAAGTACACACCCCCGGAGGTTATCCACCCTCTCGCGGACCGCTCACGGGAGCTTAATTACCTCATAGGCAAGAAAGAGACCACCGTCGACGAGATACGGAAAGACCTCGAAGCGGCAGGCATAACCGAAAACGCCGAGGTTGTTACAGAAGGGGGGCTGTGGGTAGTACTGAAGAAACCGCTTGAGCCGCTTGAACGGCTTGAACGTTAAAAGCAAGAGGTCTTCTTCATTGTGCCCGTTCTGAACTTGATCCGGAATCTAGATGTTCTTCCAATCCCGTGTCTTACCCGGACACCGTTTGCACAGGCAAGATGACAAGAAGTTTTTTTCTGTAACGTTCAAGCGGCTCAAGCCGTTTCTTCATCCCCCTGCCAGGGGATCCATGTAGGCTTCCACACGGATCGTGTCGCCGTCGGTTATCTTTCTGTTCAGACCCTCGGGGAATGAAAAGTGGCTTTCGCCGTTGAGATAGAGGTGGTGAAGGTCGTCGCCCATTTCCCCCTTCTCCATAAACCTCAGGTAGGGATACTGCTCGGAAAGCTTGCCGAGAACGTCCTTCAGGGTATTCACCTCCCCCCTCATCTCCAGCGTGAGTGGAGGCTCAAAGACGTTGCTGATCCGAAGGTTCGAATCCACCCTGACCCTGATCTTCATCATCGCACCTCCAAACCGCCAATCTACTCGATAATATATAACACGAGAAGGAAAAAACACAGGTCCCACAGGACACATAAGACCTACAGGACCTGCTGTGTCTCTTAACGCTCAAGCGGTTCAAGCGGTTCGAGCCGCTCAAGCCATCTTTTTAGCTGCCTCCTCCACCGCTTCGACTATCTTCTTGTAGCCCGTGCAGCGGCAGACGTTGGAGGATATCGTCGTGACGATCTCCTTCTTTGACGGCCTCCTGTTCCTGTCGAGGAGAGCCTTGGCGGTCATTATCATGCCCGAGGTGCAGAAACCGCACTGCACGGCGCCCTTCTCCATGAACGCCTCCTGAAGCGGGTGCAGTTTCCCGTCCTCCCTCAAGCCCTCCACCGTGGTGATCGTCGCTCCCTCCACCTCGGCGGTCAGGACAAGACAGGACCTGAGCGGTATCCCGTTGACGATGACCGTGCAGGCACCGCATGAGCCCAGACCGCAGGCGTCCTTGGCGCCGGTAAGGAACAGCCGCTCGCGAAGGGTTTCCAGAAGGGTCTCGTAGGGTCTCACGTCGAGGGTGACATCCTCATTGTTCGCATTGAAACTGACTTTCATGGTCTTCATCGCTTACCCTCCGCAAGAGCTCTTTTGACGGCCCGCTTGATCAGGGTCCCCACCATCTTCTTCCGGTAGGCAGGCAAGACCGTCGCGTTCGCCACCGGTTTCGCGTCAGCGGACGCCTTTTCGGCCACATCCCTCACGGAGGCGGCATCCTTGATATCCCCGATGACATACAGGCCGGGGGCACCGCCCACACCCCCCACGCAGACCCTTGCCTTCCCGTCGATAACAGACACGGCGGCACCGACGAGCGGGTAGTCCATGGACTCCCGGACCCGCAGTTTCTCATAGGCTCCCTTTGTCTTCTTGAGGGGGATGATTACGTGCGTCAGCACTTCACCTCCCTCCATGGCAAAGGGTGCCCTGGCGTCGCCGGTGAAAAGGCTTTCCATCTTCACGGTGCGCTGCCCTCCGGGGCCCGTGAGCCTCACCTGCGCCCCGAGGGTGATGAGCGAGGGGGCATTGTCACTGCAGTAATTGGCGAAACACGCCTTCGCGCCCTTGACGACGTTGCATTCCTTTCCGCCCATCTTGAAACAGAAGCCCCGCGCCTTCCGCCATTCAAGGGACTGGTTGTACTCGAGACAGCGCGTGCCCTGCAGGATATTGCCGCCCAGAGTTCCGCGCATCTGGAGCGTCTCACAGGCCGTGGCATCGAGCGACTCGACGAGAGCGGGAAAATGCGCGGCGATCACGGGGTCCTTCTTGAGATCGAAGAGGGTGACGTTCGCACCCACCGAAAGAGACCCACCGCGGGAAGCGATGATCTTGAGGTCCTCTATCCCTTTCAGGTCAATGACCGCCTTCGGCGCCTGCAACCTCAGCTTCACGAGCGGGATCAGGTCCGTTCCCCCCGCGAGGTAGAGCGCCTTTCCTTGCTTCTTCTTGTAGAGGGCAACCGCGTCGGCCACACTCCGTGCTCTTTTGTATTCAAACTGTGGCAGGATCATCACTTCACCCCCTTCTTTCGTTCCAGCATCTTCATTACCCTGTCCGGCGTCAGCGGCAGTTCGCTGAACAGCTCGCCCGTGGCGTTTGCGACGGCGCACGCGACGGCGCTGTATGCGTTCATGCGCACCGTGAGGCCCCCTTCCTTGGCACCGAAAGGCCCGGCGGGGTCACGCGAGCTCACTATGATGGTGTCCATGTCGGGCATGTCGCATGCCAGGGGGACCTTGTACTCAAGCAGGTTGGGGTTCAGGAGGTGACCCCGGTCCCACAGGTTCCCTTCGGTGATGGCCGCAACCCCCGCCTGCTGGATGGAGCCTTCCATCTGGCCCTCCACGGCCATGGGGTTTATGGGCCGTCCGCAATCGTGGGCAGAGGTAAAATGGGGCATTGTGATCTTGCCTGTTTCACCGTCAATGTTCACCTCCGCGACGGATGTCCCGAATGAAAAGGTCCCCGCCATCTGGCCCCAGGGCCTCGTCACCCACTCCCTCTCGAAGTCGATGTTCGGGAAGAAGGAGCCCGTCCCGGTAATGGGCTCTCCCCTGAAAAAGGCCTCGCGCACCACCCAGGATATGGGCATCTTCTTGTCGGGATCCTTCACCGAATAAGCCGTGCCATCCTTGAGGCCGATGTCCTTCGCCTTCACTTTCAGCTTCTCGGCCGCGATGGCGACGATCTTCTCACGCGCGTTCTCACAGGCGACCCTGACGGCGTTGGCCCCCACGAAGGCGGCGGCCTGTGAATAGGCCCCCGGGTCGAGATTGGTCACTTCCGTGTCTGCATTCACGAGGTTGATGTCCCTCATGGGCACCCCGAGGACCTCGGAGGCCACCTGGATCACCATCGATTCATTTCCCTGCCCGTTGTCGACAAGCCCCGTCACGAGCGTCACCTGGCCGTCATCGTTGATCTTGACGTAACAGGACGAGCCAGACCGGAACCCCATGGGAAAACCGCACATGATGGCAACGCATCCCATACCGACACCCTTAAGCCTGGAGGGTTTGGCCCATCTCTTCTTGAAGTTCGTCTTCTCCGAGGCGGTCAGTATTGTCTCCTTTAGCCCGCAGCTCGTGATCTTCGATCTGGTTGCCGTCATCTCGCCGGACTTGAGACCGTTCTTGAGGCGCACGTCCACGGGGTCGAGGCCCAGTTCCTTCGCCATCATGTCCATCTGCGCCTCGTTGCCCGCAAGAAAGGCCCGGCCGTGACAGCCATACATCCCGCGGATACCCTTGTTGGTAAACACCCTGTAGCCGTTGTACCGGACGTTCGGGAAACGGTAGCATTCTTCATACACGTAGAAGGGTATGGACGTGGCGATGGGCCCCGTTGAACTGTAGGCGCCGCCATCGTATATCACCCTGTAGTCCTTGGCAAGGATGGTGCCGTCCTTCTTCATGCCTGTCTTCACGGTGGCGATCATGTCGTGGACCTGCCGTGAACTCGTGGCGTTCTCCTCCCGGGAGAGGACGAGCTTCACGGGCTTGCCGGACTTTATGGCCAGAAGCGATGCCACAAGGTCGCCCGGCGCCACCTCGGAGCGCCCACCGAAGGCCCCGCCGGAATTGATGTGGCGGATACGCACCCTGTTGAGGGGCAGCTTGAGCATGTTCGACAGGGCCTTTGCCCGGACATGCGGCCCCGCGTTGGGCATGTAGAGGTCGAGGTAGCCGCTTTCGAACAAGGCAACCACGGCGTAGGGTTCCATCATGGCATACGCCTCGCCGGCCGACTTGAAGGTATCCTCCCTAACGAGGTATGCCTTCTCCATGGCCCCATCAACCTCGCCGACGTCGATGTGTATATGGATATTAATATTGTTCTTGTACTCCTTGTGGATCTGCGGCGCGCCGTCCTTCATGGATTCTATGGGGTCGAAGACGGCGGGGAGGGGCTCGTAGTCGACCTTGATACGGGAAAGGGCCTCCATCGCCGTCTCCTCGTCGACGGCAGCCACCGCCGCGACATCCTCGCCGATATACCGCACCTTGTCGGTGTGGAGCATGGCATGGTCCTGAGTGTACCTGAAAACACCCCACTTTACACCATAGGAATCGAAACCGCTGACGGCGGCCTTGACGCCGGGCACCTTGAGGGCCTTCGAGACATCGATGCCCACAATCTTCGCGTGGGGATAAGGGCTCCTCAAGACCTTTGCCACGAGCATGCCCGGGAATGTAAGGTCGGCCGTATAGCGCGCCTCACCCGTCACTTTTGCGAGGGAATCGCTTCGCACAACCCTTTTACCTACGATATTGAGATCGTCCTTCATTAACGTACCCCCTACCCTTTATACTTCTCACTCACGTAGGCCATGGATTCATCCATTGCCTGAATAGTGAGGTCAAGGTCCTCTTCCGTGTGCCTGTAGCTGAGGTAAGCGTGGTGATGGGGCGTGAAGAAGAAGCCTTTTCTGATCATCTGGGTGTAAAAGCCGGTCCTGCGGTCCCTCTGTGTGTCGGGGTTGCCCTTCGTGAAGGTCACGTGGAACATGGGGGCCACGCCCGTGAGTTCCGCCCCTGCGTTCGGATACTTGTCGATGACGCCCTGGATCCTCTTGAGGAGCCGTTCGCCCTTTGCCCAGATCTGGTCGAGCACCTTCTCACGCTCCATGATCTCGATGACCTTGAGGGCGGCAATGTAGCCGTCGCTGTTGGGAAAGAACGTGGAGGAGATGAAAAGCTTCGACGCCGCAGCCATCATGACGTCCTCTTTCCCGCAGACCACACTGATGGCATAACCGTTGGCCATGCCCTTGCCGAGCACGGTGAGGTCCGGTTTGACCCCGTAAAGCTCCTGCGCTCCGCCCATCCTGAGGCGGAAACATGTGCGCACCTCGTCGAAGACAAGGACCGCGCCGTAGGTATCCGCCAACTTGCGTACGCCCTCGAGATAGCCCGGTTTCGGCGTCTGCATCTTCTGGTGGAGAGGGTGGCCGAAGGGCGTCATGATAATGGCCGCCGTCTGGTCCCCGTGCTTCTTCATTAGGTCTTCGAGCATATCGAGGTCATTGTAGTGGAACTCATAGACGTCGTCGTAGAACTTCTCGGGAATACCTCCCTTCATCTCGACACACCAGTCGTGCCAGCCGTGGTACCCGCAGCGCATGACCTTGATACGCCCGGTGTACGCCCTCGCGATACGGATGCTTGCCGTCGTTGCGTCAGAGCCGGTCTTTAGGAAGATGCTCAGCTCGGCTGAGGGGATGAGGGTATTGAGCTTTTTCGCCAGCTCATTCTGATAGGACTGGGTAAGGCTGAAGCAGAACCCCTTGTCCTTGATCTGCCGTATGACGGCGTCGTCCACTTCATCCTCTCGGTAACCCAGGATGATGGGGCCGTAGCCGCAGAGGAAATCGATGAACTCGTTCCCGTCCACGTCGATCAGCCGGGAACCTTTCCCGTATTCGAGAAAGATGGGGTACTCCCCCATGATGAAATCGCCGGGTTTCCTGGCTCCCAGGACTCCGCCGGGGACAAGGGTCTTTGCCTCCTCGAAGAGTTCGATGCTTCTCTTTATGTTCAACTTCGGGGCTTCTTTCATATGAACCTCCTTCATGGGAAACCTCTCGGCGTTAAAGTTCGAACATGGACCGGATCGTCTCCGTCTGGTGTATTCGCGCGCCTCTCTTCAGCAGTTCCGCGAGGAAACGGTCGGGATCGATGCAGCCTTCGGGGGCGACGACACCCTTCACGGTGACCTCACCGGCATCCATCATAAGGGCCGCTATCGACGCGGGGAGACCCGTACCCGGGGCCATCCTGCCGACAATATCGGCGGTATATGTCACCTGTTTCCCCTGTCTTTCACCTTTTACTATGACCTTGAGGCCCGATGCCTGGGGACCGTTGTCCCTATCTTTCGGGATGGTGTCCCAGAGCCTGAGGGCAAGGTCGTAGGGAACCACCTTCCCTCCCCTTACCTCAACTGGTTCGCCGCCGAGAAGGCCCATGGCCTTCTGTTCCTTTATAAGCTTGTCCACCCACAGGGGGATGAGGGCCCCCTTGATGACCACCGTCTTCACGTCCTTGATATAGCGAGGTATGGTGATGGGCTGGGGATGGCCGACATAGCTTATAAGGCATTCCCCGAGGGGTTCGAGGAAATGCTCCACCTCTTCACCGCCGCCTCCGTCCACCTGAACCAGCTGGCCGTCGATGTATTGCGGTATCTTGCCGAGAACCATGTGGAGGCTGTGGTCCCAGGCGGCACCCGCGAGTTCCGCGATGCTCACCACCCAGTAGAGAAATATCTCGTCAACACGGTCCAGCCTGTCGGCATACCACTTGACGAGGACATTGTTCGTTCCCGGGTCTGACCCCATCCCCGTGAGAACGGTTATGCCCGCCGCCTTCGCGGCGGCGTCAATATCCGATGCGAAGAGTATCTGTGCCGCCTCGTAGTCGTCGCATATGTCGATGTAGTTGACCTTCGCCTCGACGGCCGCCCTCGCAACTGCCACGGCAGTCTTGTAAAAGGGCCCCGCACAGTTGACGACCACATCCACCCCTTTTATCTCTCCGACCATTCCGGCGTGGTCGTTGACATCCGTCCTGACAAGGGACACCTTCGGACTGGCTCGCAGTTTCTCCTGCACCCTGGCGGGATCGACATTGATATCCCCGAGCACCACCTTCTCGATCCGGTCCTGCTTGATGAGGTCCCGCGCGACCCCCTGGCCCATGCCTCCCGTTCCTCCCAGCACCAGTACCTTCATTCACCCTCCTTATGATCCTTGACTCTTTGCCCTGGAATATACTCCAACGTCACTTATTGATGTCGAAATCGCCTTCCAGAAGCTCCGTGAGCACCCCGTGAAGCTTATGGGGGTGATGCACGAAGGCATACCGCGTACCGAAAAGCTCCCGGGGTTTCTTGTCGATAAGGTCGACGTTCTTCTCCTTCAACTCGTTCATCGCCTTTGCGAGGTCATCGACCTTGTAGGAAATGAGGAAGACGCCTTCTCCCCGCTTCTCGATGAATTTCGCCACCTCCCCGTCGGGCGCCGTCGATTCCATGAACTCGACGGCAACCTCTCCAATATAGTAGCGCGATACTCTGATCTTTTCCGATTCCGCGGTGTACTCGCAGGACGGTATGAGCCCGAAGTCCTCCCTGTACACCCGCTTCGTCTCCTCCAGGTCACTGACCGCGAAGCATATGTGATCGATCCTCTCAATCTTCATGCCCCCTCCTTAGCGTATCCGTCTCTCGTACTCCCCAAAAACCGTAGCCTCTTTTCACATCGATCGGTGCCACCCGGTCTTTTTATCCCGCCGGCTCCCGCCGTGAACAGGCTCCCTCGTCGACCGGGAGGCCGGGCGGTCAGGCGGCGGCGATCCGTTTGATCGCCTGCACCGCCGCATCAACGTCCTCGAAGGTGTTAAAATACCCCATGCTGAGACGAACGGTACCATCCGGGAATGTACCGATGGTCCTGTGCGCCATCGGAGCGCAGTGCAACCCGACGCGCACCATGATGTTGTACTGGCTGCCCAGACGATCCTCCGCTTCCCCCGGGGACACATTATCGCCGAACCATTCGAGGTTGATGGCGCCGCAACCCAACGAGCCCTCAGAATCTTCCGGCAAGGTGCTGTCGAACGTTATGGACACCGTCGCCGTTTGCCTGGCGGGGTCCAGAGGTCCGTAGATCGCAACGTTCTGCAGATCGTAAATACCGTCGAGCAACCTCCGCGTCAACCCCTCCTCATGAAGGCGGATATTCTCCACGCCTTCACCGAGAATAAAATCCACGGCCGCACCGAGGCCGGCTATTCCCACATTGTTCTGGGTGCCGCTCTCCATGGAATCAGGCATGAAATCAGGCTGATGCAGGTCTTCCGACATGCTGCCCGTTCCTCCCCGGACCAGGGGTTTCAGGTCGATCCCCTCTCTCACACAGAAACCTCCCGTGCCCTGCGGTCCCAAAAGTCCCTTGTGGCCGGTAAAGGTCAGGATGTCCACACCAAGGGCCTTCATGTCAATGGGATAGCAACCCGCAGTCTGAGCGGCATCAAGAAGGAGGGGGATGTCGCCTGTCACGGCCTTCACCGCCGCCACATCCTGCAGGGTACCGCAAACGTTCGACGCGTGGTTCAGAACGACCAGCCGGGTATCCCTGCGCAATAGTCTCGCAAGTGCGTCCATGTCGAGAAGACCCTTGCGGTCGCAGGGCACGATGTCCAGCGAAATATGCCCCGCTTCCTGCAGGTACACCAGGGGACGCATCACGGAATTGTGCTCCATCGAAGTTGTCACCACATGGTCCCCGGCGTTCAGATAACCCAGAAATACAGTGTTGAGCGCCCCGGTAATGTTCAGTGTGAAACAAACCCTGGACGGGTCATCGGCATTGAAAAGACGGGCCAGGCTGTTCCTCGCGCCATCCACAATCTTGCCCGCCTCACGAGCCAGTGGGTGTCCGGAACGTCCGGGGTTCGCACCCACATGCTCCATGAAGTGGACCATGGCCTGCATCACCTGCGGCGGCTTCGGAAAGGAAGTAGCGGCGTTATCCATGTAAATGAGCCTCTTCTTCTCCATTCACGCATCCCTGCTGCCGAAAGACCTCTCTTTCCGGGTACAGGCGGTATCGCCTGTCAATCTCCGGCCTCGGACCGAAACACCCTTTCACTCACCCCGCGCCCTGAGAGCGGCCAACACCTTCTCGGGTGTGATGGGCAGGTCCCTGATCCAAACACCCACCGCATCGTAAACGGCATTGGCAATGGCCGGGGCGGTCGGGACCAGACCCGGCTCGCCGATGCCTTTTGCTCCATAAGGTCCGGCGGGATCGGGATCTTCAATGATGACCGCCTCCACGGGAATCTTGTCGTTTGCCGTCAGGATCTTGTAGTCCCGGAAATTCGCGTTCATCACTTTCCCGTCAACAACCTGCACTCTCTCGGTAAGACCGAAACCAACCCCTATGTACGCAGCACCGTATATCTGCCCCTTGACCAGGGTGGGATTGATGGCGCGGCCCACATCATGCGCCGAGACCAGTTTCAGGATCTTGACCTCGCCGGTCTGTTTGTCCACTTCCACTTCGACACCGGCTGTCCCGAAGGCGTAGGTACATGAATAGTTGCCCTTCATCTCGGCATTCAGCATCTCTGTTGGCGGATCCCAGAACACCTCCGCCACGACCGCCTTGCTCTCGCCTACCCCCACGTGAAGCCCGGCCGTCAGGATCTTGCTGACCTCGGTCTTGAAATAGGGATGATCCGGGGCCTCTTTGGGGTATATCATGCGGTTCTTCAGTTCAAGCTTGTCGGGGCTGTCGATCATCGTGTAATCGAGTTCAGGTTCCACGAAGTCGGGGTTCTTCTTTTTCTGCTGCTTTATGCTCCTCTTGACCAGTTTGGGAATGTACTGGACCGCCAGTTCGAGGATCTGGCGCTTCACCATCTCACCGGCCCTGACGGCGGCATTGCCTGCGACAAAGGTATGCCTGCTGGCGTGGGTGCCGGCGTCCCACAGCCCGAGGGCAGTGTCTCCGAAGACTATATTGACGTCCTCGGGCTTAAAACCCGTGGCCTCGGCAATGATCTGCGCGATAACGGTGGGCGATCCCTGGCCCTGGTCGGTACTGCCGGAGAGCACGTCCACCTCGCCTTCCTCATTCACCTTGATCCGTATGCCCGTTCCGTCCGAGAGATAGACCCGAGCTCCTCCGGCCACGTGGATAAGTGACGCCATGCCGACTCCCCGGCCGTTCCTCTTGCCCCGCTTCTCGTCCCATTTGATCTTTTCCTTCACCGTGGTGATACACTGCTCCAGGGGACAGGTTGTGATCTTGAGGCCCATTGGCGTGATTTCTCCGGGGTGATTGCGGTTGATCAGCCGGAACTCGGCCGCATCGATGCCGGCCTTCTCCGCCAGGTGGTCCATGGAGGTCTCCACCGCAAACGCCGCCTGCGGGTTCCCGTAGCCCCTCATGGCCTGCGAGTAAATGTTGTTCGTGTAGACACAGGTCGCCTGAAAGGAGACATTAGGCACCCGGTACATCGACGATATGGGCAGCATCATGACAGACGGCGTGGTCGCTCCCCAAGAGGTGTAGGCGCCGTTATCGAGGATAGCTTCGACCTTGCGGAAGGTGAGCTTCCCCTCCTTGTCACACCCCTGTTCGATCGTGAACCGGGAGGCCTGCCTGGGAGGCAGTGCCGTGAACTCTTCTTCCCTGGTGAATCTGATCTTTACCGGTTTGCGCGTCCTCAATGCGAGCTGAATGCAGATGAACTCATAGATATCCGTATCGAGCTTCGTGCCGAAGCTTCCGCCGACAACGGGGTTGAAGATCCTTATTTTCTTTCCCTTGAGACCGATGCTCCTGAGATAGTTGGCGATTCGCTGCTTGGCCCCGAAGATGACGTTGGTCTGGGCACAGTAGGTCAGATTGTTGTTACTGTCAAACTCGGCAACACACCCGCTCGTCCCCATGCAGCACTGGTTGATCCACGGGGTCGTCACGTCGTGTTTCACGACGTAGGCCGACTCCTCGCGGGCCTTATCGACGTCCCCGGCAGAGAACTTCCACGGCAGGGGAAGTATGTTGCTCCTCAACGGACGGCCCCTTGCATCGGTCTCATGGATGAGCGGCGCGTCCGGCTTCATGGCCTCCATGGGATCGAATATCGCCGGTAACGGTTCGTATTCCACCTCTATGAGCCCGAGAGCCTCCTCGGCGATCTCGGGTGTGACAGCCGCCACCGCCGCGACCTCATCCCTGAACTGCCGCACGACATCACGCTTCAGGACCGTCTGGTCGCCGAGAAAACCCACCCTCACGTCGGGGATGTCATATCCGGTGATCACGGCACGCACCCCGGGCAGTTTCTTCGCCTTCTCCGTGTTAATGGATCTGATCCGCGCGTGAGCGTACTGGCTGTAAAGTATCTTCCCGTGCAACATACCGGGCCGCTTATACTCATCTATATATACCGCGTGACCGGTAACCTTGTCTATTTCGGCGGTTCTCGGAACATTTTTTCCAACATACAACAAGTTCTCCATTGCCTCCTCCTCGAGCTGAGCACACCTCAGCGGTATCGTTGAAGTTTTTGGACCGATCCACCTATTTCTTCATTCTCTCTGCCGCCTGCTGTATCGATTCAATGATCTGGACATATCCCGTGCAGCGGCAGATATTCCCCGCTATGCTCGTCCGGATCTCGTCTTCCGTCGGATCGTTCTTCTTGTCGAGGAGAGCCTTGGCGGACATGATCATGCCACTCGTGCAGTAGCCGCACTGCACACCATTGTTCTCTATGAATGCCTGTTGAATGGGGTGAAGCGTGCCGTCCGGCGAGGCCACGCCTTCAATGGTGACAACCGACTTTCCCTCGACTTCCATCACGGGATACAGGCACGAGTTCACGGCCTCGCCGTCAACGATCACCGTGCACGCACCGCATTCACCGACCCCGCATCCTTCCTTCGTGCCCGTCAGTTCGAGAACCTCCCGCAACAGGTGCAGAAGCGTCCACTTCGGGTCGACCTCGATGCTGACCTCTTCGTTGTTCAGGGTAAACATCACCTCTTTCTTCATCATGAACCCCCCCTCACCAAAGCCTGTTCGGAAATACCATGCTGCTCGCCCCCACCGCGCGCTCAATGGACTTGAGAAGCGCACGTTTCGTCAGCACCCGTACCATGTCCCGCCTGTACCAAGCCTCCCCGCGAATGCTGTCACGCGGCTGCGATTCCGACGCGGCTATCTCACCAAGCTCTTCCAGGGTCTTTTCCGAGAGCGTCCTGCCCTTCAGGCTCTCTTCAGCCTTCCTGGCGCGCATCGGTCGCGGCGCCACAACGCTCATGGCAATCCGGACATCTTCGAAGGCAACCCCCTCTGCCTCGAGACGTTTGATGGTCTCCGACACGTCTCCGGCAAAGGCATCTCTGCAGGCGTCCTCTTTCCCTCCAACCTTTACCGTTGCCCTTGCCGCTATTCCGAGAACGGGAAGGTCCATCGCCATACGCCTCGCATGCTTTATGTAGGCCGAACCCGTACCCGCACCAAAGGCAGGCATGACAAAAGCGGTCACAAGCTCACCCTTTTCCAGGACTACCCTGTTCGGCCCGAGGAAAAAATCGTCAATAGAGACCTGGCGCTCCCCTGACTTTCCGGTAATAACAACGGCGGCATCAAAAATGAGAAGCGGGCACGCCGTGTCCGCCGACGGGGCCGCGTTGCAGATATTCCCCCCGATGGTCGCGACGTTGCGTATCTGCCGGGAACCTACCACGCCGGCCCCTTCCGCGAGGGCGCTATAGTGTTCCCTGATGAACTCGTTGTTGGCGATCTGTGTGTGTGTCACTCCGGCACCTATCCTGACGCCGTTCTGCACGTCGATACCGGACAGGCCGCTGACGTTTCTCAGCGATACCAGGTTTGCCGGAGAAAGCTTCCCTTGCCTGACGAGAACCATCACGTCGGTGCCTCCTGCGATGTACTTCGCGTTTTCAAGACCATCCATGATGTCGATGGCCTCTTTGACCGTATGCGGCTTATGGTAATCATAGGCTTTCACATGAACCCCCTTAACAATCCTTTCTGTCTTGCAAAACCCGTCTATGAATCCCTTTCGTCGAAGACCCTTTTCGTCTTACGCTCCGATCTCGGAAGGGAACCGTAGTCCTCCATCTCCACGTCACAGCTCACGAGTACCTGCTTCTTGACCTCCTTTTCTATCGCCTTACCGATGCGCTTGTCGGCGTCGTGGGATTTCTCGACCCCCTGTGCCCGTTCGACCTTGATCGTCATGTGGTCCTTACCGCCCCTGTCCTTCCTGTACAAGCGGATCTGGTATTCGCTGCCCACCTCCTTCATGTTGGAGAGTATCTGGTCTATGTGGCTGGGATAGATGTTCACCGCCCTGAAGATGAACATGTCGTCACTGCGTCCCAGTATCCTGTCATGGCGGGGCATGAGGCTCCCGCAGGGACATGTGCCCGGCATTATCCTCGTCAGGTCCCTGGTGCGGTACCGGATGAGAGGCGCCGCCTCCTTGCGAAGAGTGGTCACCACCATCTCGCCCACCTCGCCCTCAGGCACCGGTTCGAGCGTTTCGGGGTTCAGGATCTCCAGTATGTAGTAATCGGCCCAGTAGTGGATACCCGTATGGTAGCGGCAATCGAGACCTGTTCCGGGACCGTAGAGCTCCGTCATCCCCGGGATATCGAAGAGCTGGTCGTAAGCGACCCCGGAAAGCTCGGATATCCTCTGGCGCATGGCGTCGCTTGCCCTCTCGGAACCGAAGATCATCTTCCTTAAGGGGATCTTTCCCCGAAGGCCCCGCTGCTCGATGAGCTCCGCCATGAGAAGGCCCATGGAGGCGGTACAGGTCATGGCCGTCGTCCCGAAATCCTCCAGGAACTGGCACTGCATGTCAGTGTTCCCGGGGCCTATGGGGATGGACATCGCCCCGAACCGTTCACATCCGTTCTGGAAACCCCACCCCGCCGTCCAGACACCATATCCCACGGCTATCTGGATCCTGTCCTCGGGTGTGCAGTCCGCGTATGAATAACACCGGGCGAACATATTGGCCCAGTCGTCGATGTCCTTCGCCGTGTAGCAGAGCACCTTGCGCTTGCCCGTCGTTCCGCTCGACGCATGGATGCGGACCACATCTTCAAAGGGAACGCTCCTCAAGGGAAAAGGGTATCCCTCCTGGAGGTCCTTGCTCGTCGTGAAGGGAAGTTTGTGTATGTCCCCCAGAGACTTTATGTCCCCCGGTCTCACCCCTACCTCGTCAAGCTTTCTTCGGTAATGCATGGAACCGTTGTATGCGTGTTCGACGGTCCATTTCAGTCCGTCAAGCTGGAGAACTTTCAGTTCCTTTTCCGATCTCACCTTTGAATCAAATGGCCGCTCCATATTCACTGTCCTCCTCTTGCCCATGACATGCCGTCCCGCGGCATGCCGTTTTTCATTGTCTCAGTTTCCTTGTCTCTTCCTCATCGATCTCGAGTGTCTTCGGATCGATAGCCACTTTGTAGTCGGATCTCGCGCTTTCAGGGCTCACATATCCCTCGCGGACATCGGTGAGCACCATCTCCGGATCCCGCTCGCCGGCGCTGCCGTAACCGCCGCCGCCCGGGGCATCTATGGTCACCACGTCGCCGGGCTTGAGCTGGGTCAGCCCGTAGGAGTTCCCCGGCACACCGTTCACCAGGAACTGGGCCTTCGCCCCGGGTCTGCCCCCGAAAAGACCCTCCGCCGGATAGATGTAGCGGCCCGCCTGTATGCCAAGGTTAACGGGGGGGATGGGGGCATATTCATCATCGGGCACCCTGAATATCTCCCGTTTTCCGAGGCCTCCTTTCATCTTGCCCGCGCCGCCCGAGTCGGAAACGATCTCCCGCTTTTCCACGATCAACGGGGTATCACTCTCGAAGATCTCCACGGGGGTGTTTGCGCCGTTGGCCGGGAATATATAAACGTAGTTACCGTCGTTCCGCGCCCCTGCGCCCATGCCGCCGCCCCTGATGATGACACTGTGCCACGGTTTGGCATCCTTTCGTTTTCCATAGAAGACATTCATGGCCGCCGGTGTGCCGCCTGAGGCGGCTATCACCTTGCCGGGCAGCACGTCCGACAGCGCCCGGTAGATGACCTCCGTCAGGAAGTGGCCCACCCCCATGCGTGCCGCCACTGCCGCGGGAAACCTGCAGTTGATGACGGTGCCCTCGGGCGCCGTGAGCCTGATGGGCCTTGCGCACCCGTCGTTGTTGGGAATGTCCGGCGCGAACATGCTCTTTATCGCCATGAAAACATAAGCGTAGGTGAAGTTGTAGACCACGTTCCCGCCCCAGTTGACCTGTCCCGAAGAACCTTCGAGGTCGACGATGATATCGCTTCCCTTGATCTCCACCTTCGCCTCGATGATGATGTCGTCGTTCCCTTTCATCTGCTCGATGACGCCCCTCGTCCGGTACACCCCGTCGGGGATCTTCTCGATCTCTTCCCTCATGCTCTTCTCGGTAAGCCCGATGATCTGATCGGCAAGGTCGTCGAGGTTGTCAAGATCGCTCTCCTTCAGCATCTGGCAGATCTTTTCCCCACAGACGTGGTTCGCGGCTATCTGCGAACGGACATCGCCGATGACCTCATCGGGGGTCCTCACGTTCCATCGGATGAGATCGAGAACGGACTCGTTGAGCACACCTTTGTCATAGAGTTTCACCAGGGGAATGAAGATCCCCTCCTCGAAGACATCATGGTTGTCGGACGCAACCCTTCCGCCGACGTCCGAATGATGGAAGACGCAGGCGGTAAACGCGACCAGCTTGTCCTTGTAGAATATGGGGCTCATGACGCAAACGTCATTGAGATGCCCGGCGAGTGCCCAGGGATCGTTGGTGATGAAGGCGTCCCCCGGGTTATAGTAGCCGACGGGATACTTGTTGACAAGGTTCTTTATCCCCAGGGCCATCGCGCCTGACTGCCCCGGCGTCGCAAAGGTGCCCTGCGCGAGTTCCCTGCCGAAACGGTCGGTGAACATGCAGGTATAGTCGTGCGCATCCCTGAGGAGGCTCGAAAAAGCGGTGCGGGCAACGCTGCCGTCCGCTTCATCGACGATGGAGATAAGCCGTCTCCACAGGATCTCGAGTGTTATCGGATCAAACGTGCGGGCCATCAACACACCTCCTTGAGATCGATCCAGAGGAACCCGAAGTCGTCAACGGACACGCGGGCGTCCTCACCCACGATGAGAGTCGACTCCTTTTCTTCGATGATCGCCGGGCCGGGAAATCGTGCCGACGGAAAAAGACTGTACCGGTCATAAACGGTATAGGGGATGAAATCCTTCGAGACGGGCGAATAAGCCAGCCGCTGGCCCTTGACCGCCTTGTCGAGGGTGCCGCCCTTTCCTTCGATCTTCGGCAACTGCAGGAGTTTCTCCGGGAGGCTGGCCCTGACCTTGAAGTTGATGAACTCCACCTCCGAATCCGGGTACGTCCTTCCGTAGAGCTTCCGGTACGCGTCATCAAAACGCTGCCTGACCTCGGCCTTGGTCACCTTCGTGAAGTCCCCGTCGGGTATTGAGATGTTCATCTCCGAACCCTGTCCTACGAAACGCATATCGAGGGACCTTTCAAAACGGATCGTGTCACTCGTGGCCTCCTTCTTCAATATCTCGCCGGCATCCCGTTCAAGTCCCTTGAAGATGTCCTCCACATCCCCGAAGGAGGCGTCGCCGAGGGACACCTTGTGGCTTCTCAGGAGGTCGAAGGCCCGAGGGGCGGTGAAGAACCCCATCGCCGATCCCACCCCGGCGTTCGGCGGAATGAGCATCCGCGGCGACCCCAGCTTCTTCGCGAGCCCGTAGGCATGGACCGGTCCGGCACCGCCGAAGGCCGATATGGTAACGATCTTGGGGTTGCCGCCCTTTTCCGCGATGTGCGTCTTCGCCGCCGCCGCCATCGTCTCGTTGATGAGGTCGTGTATGCCCCAGACGGCCTGGATGAAGGAAACACCAAGCGGCTTCGCTATCTTCTCCTCGACTCCGCGGCGGGCCCCCTCCTTGTCGAGCCTCATCGTCCCCCCGAGAAAATAATTCTCGTCCAGGTAGCCCAGCAGGAGGTCGGCGTCGGTCACACAGGGGTCCTGTCCTCCCCTGCCGTAGCAGATGGGCCCGGGATCTGCGCCCGAGCTCTCTGGTCCCACCTGGAGCGTTCCCAGCTTGCTCACCTTCGCGATGCTGCCCCCACCGGCGCCTATCTCCATGAGGTCGACGACGGGAACCTGGATGGTCAACCCGCTCCCCTTCATGAACCTCTGGACCCTTCCCACCTCGAAGGTGGGAACGACACCGGCCACCCCTTTCTGGATAAGGCACGATTTCGCCGTCGTGCCGCCCATGTCGAAACAGAACATCTCGGGGATGTTGAAATGCTTCCCGTAGTACTGACCGGCGATGACCGCGGCTGTCGGCCCCGACTCGATTATGCGCACGGGAAACTGCGCGGCCGTGTCCACGGAGGTAACCCCTCCGCTCGACAGCATGATGAAGAGCTTGCCCGTGAAACCTATCGACTCCAGCCGTCCCGAAAGCTTCGACAGGTACCGGCCCGTGAGGGGCTTCACATAGGCGTTCGTCACCGTGGTGCTCGTCCTTTCATACTCTTTTATCTGGGGAAGGACGTGATAGGAAATGGATGTGGAGACCTCCGGGGCCTCCCTGTGAATGATCTCTTCGATCATGCGCTCATGGAGCGGGTTCTCGAAGGAATTGAGAAGGCACACGGCGATGGACTCGACACCCATATCGAGAAGCGCCCTGACCGTTCTTCTCGCGTCTTCCGGGTCGAGGGGCCTGAGAATGGTCCCGTCGCTGCGTATCCTCTCATCCACCTCCTGGCGGAGTCTCCTGGGGATCAGCGGCTGCGGAAATTCCGCGAATATATCGTAGGGAGCGTAGCGGATCTCGCGACCTATCTCCAGGACGTCCCTGAACCCCTTCGTCGTAATGAGGCCGGTTCTCGCTCCCTTCCTCTCGATTATGGAATTGATGACCAGCGTCGTCCCATGGATGAGCTCGTCCAGTTTCCCCACGAAATCCGGGTTCGTCTTCTCGAGACCCCGTATCCCCTCCTCCACGGCATCCGACGGGTCCCGGGGCGTGGTCAGGCACTTGCCGGTCTTTATCTCTCCCGTTTGGTCGTCGAGCAGAACGAAATCAGTGAAGGTGCCTCCGATATCGCAACCCAGCCGGTAATACCTGTCTTGCATATGATCCCCCTTTTGAGAATCGTTCAAACCGCTTGAACCGCTTGAACCGTTTGAAATACAAAATCAGATACAGAAATCACCGGGATCGCCCGGACCGCCGTGAACGGTCCGGGCCCCCCTTTCCATTGCCCCCTTGCCCTAGAAGAGACCAGGTTCCTCGAATTCTCCGAATACATCCCTGAAGACCCTGGCCATCTCACCCACCGTCGCGTACGACTTGCACGCCTCCACGAGATAGGGCATGACGTTCTTTCCGGCTCTCGTCGCCGTCTCAAGTTCCTTGAGAGTCCGCGCCACTTCCCGGTCGTTGCGCTCCCGGCGGAGCTGTTTCAGGGCTTCGACCTGTTTTTGAGCGGACTCGCCCGTGTATTCATGGAGCTCCACCTCCATCGGTTCACCCTCGGTGTAGATGTTGAGCCCCACCTTCTTCAGTTCGCCGGACTGCAATCCCTTTTCATATTCGTAAGCCTGCTGCGATACAAGTCGCTGCACGTAACCGGTGGCAACTGCCTGCACGATGCCGCCCACCTTCTCGATCTTCTCCATCTCCTCTTCTATCTTCCCTTCCATCTCCTTCGTCAGGGTCTCGATGAAGTAGCTGCCCGCCAGCGGGTCCACGGTATCCCTGAGGCCGATCTCGTCCATGAGAAGCTGAAGGGTGCGAAGGGATATTATAGCAGAGTGTGGCGTCGGGATGGTGTACGCCTCATCGTAGCTGCACAGGGCGATCGTCTGGGCTCCGGCGAGAGCGGCGGAAAGAGCGTAATAGGCGCCGCGCATGATGTTGTTCTCGGGCTGCGCCTTCGTGAGACCGTATCCGCCTCCCCCGAAGAGGCCCCGAAGATACATGTTGGAGTCCTTCTTGACCCCGTATTTCTCCTTGAGGTTTCTCGCCCAGAGCTTCCGTGCCGCCCTGAACTTGGCGACCTGCTCCCAGATATTGCCGAAGACGTTGAGGTTGAAAGAGAAGCGGCCGACGAAATCGTCAACGTCGTATCCCCGCTTCAGCACGTTGTCTATGTATGCGTTGGCGATAAGGATCGCATAACCTATCTCCTGGGCGGGTGTCGCCCCCGACTCCCGAATGTGATAACCGCAGATGCTCACGGGGTTCGCCCGGGGCAGAACGTTCATCGAGTACTCGATGGTGTCGCCGATGAGGTTC
Source organism: Syntrophobacterales bacterium Delta_02 (assembly GCA_001603955.1). Taxonomy (GTDB): domain Bacteria; phylum Desulfobacterota; class Syntrophorhabdia; order Syntrophorhabdales; family Syntrophorhabdaceae; genus Delta-02. The sequence goes on from LVAA01000059.1 coordinate 27,304, forward strand.
ACGGCGGGCTCCACGGGAAAGATCCAGGAGCCTCTTCCTATCATCTCCTTCAGGATGTCGTTCTGCGGCGTCGCCGAGATCTTCTTCGGGTCGAAACTGTACTTCTCCGCCACGGCCTGGTACATGGCCAGCATTATCGAGGCTACGGCGTTGATCGTAAGGCCGGAGCCGATCTTTTCGAGGTTGATGTCCTTGAAGGCGATCTCGAAATCCCTGAGCGAATCGATGGCCATGCCGACCCTGCCGACCTCTCCCTCTGCCATGGGGTCGTCGGAATCGTAGCCCATCTGCGTGGGAAGGTCGAAGGCGACGTTGAGCCCCGTCTGCCCATGGGATATCATGAGCTTGAAACGCTCGTTCGATTCCTCGGGCGTGCCGAAGCCGGTATACTGCCGCGTCGTCCATGCCCTGCTCCGGAAACCCTCGGGATGGATCCCGCGTGTGAAGGGGTACCGGCCCGGCGGAGCAAGATCCTTCTCGTAGGAAAACCCTATGCGTTCCAGGTCCTCGGGACCATAACACGCCTTGACATGTATCCCCGACTGCAGGGTCACATCGGTGATCCTGTCCTTCTCATCCTTGGTATATTTCGCCACTCCCATTGCACCCCTCCTCAGGACTTCTTCACGTTTTCATTGATGAAGCTCGTGATCTCCGAGAACGGTGTCCCCCCGGGGAACACCCCTCCGGCCCCCAACTCCCTGAGCCTCGGGATGTCCCTGGCGGGTATGACCCCGCCGACAACGACCATCTTGTCGTCGATCCCTTCCTCGCGAGCCTTCTTCATCAACCTCTCCGTGATGGGAATATGGGCTCCGCTCATGATGGACAACCCGATGACGTCCACATCCTCCTGGATAGCTATCCTGATGATCTGGTCGACCGTCCGGTGAAGTCCGGTGTAGATCACCTCCATACCGGCCTCCTTGAGCGCATGGGCGACCACCTTTGCCCCGCGGTCATGTCCGTCCAGTCCGGGCTTCGCAACTAAGATCTTGATGGGCCTCGTGTCCAAGTTAGCGCCTCCTTCCTTGTCTCATCTTCCCTGCTTGCCGCTACACCGTTTTGCCCGCGTCGAGTTCCTGAATGATGATGTCCATGCCTCGCAGGATATGTTTCTTGACCAACTCTTCGACCTTCTTCTTGTCTTTCTTTCGCATCGCCTCAACCATCTTCTCGTGGTCATGGAGGGATACCTTCGCGTAGTCCTCACAGGCAAGAAGAGGTCTCCGGTAACGATAAATGGCATCCCTGAAGGAATTTATCAGCGAGTAAAGCTTGCCGCTCCCCGCGGCCTTGTATATGATCTCGTGGAACTGGGTGTTCAGCTGCATGAGCCTGTCCGTGTTGTTGCCTTTCTTCTCAAAAACCTTCCTGTACGCGTCTATGCTGTCTTCCAGTCTCTTCAGTATCGCGTCGGTGATGTGCTCCGTGGCCAGGTAGGCGGCGTAGCTTTCGAGAAGGGCCCTGATGCCGAGGGTCTCCTCGATCTCCTCCCGGCTGAGGCATTTCACGACGAACCCGCGGACCCCGCTGCGCTCCACGAGGCCTTCCTGTTCCAGCTTTTTGACCGCCTCTCGTACGGGAACCCGGCTCACCTCCATCTGCTCCGAAAGCTGGTTCTCGATCAGCCGCTGTCCCGGAGGGATATCTCCCTTGACGATGGCCTGTTTGAGGTAATCGTAGGCCACGTCCCCCATCGAACGGGGTTTACCCAGCGCCCTGATACCTTTGAGAGGACCTGTTCTTGCCGATGTCTTTTTTGAGTCGTCCTTCAATTTCATCTCCATTCGGTCCGGACCTTCAATGTCCCATCAACCGTACCTGTACTGCACGCCAAATTCACCAGCGGGATAATCCCACGTTATGGAACCATAGGTACAGGCTATCATGCAGGTGCCGCACTCCAGGCACCCGGCATACTCGACGACCATCTCTCCCGTCTCTTCGTTGAGGGAATACAGGTGCGCCGGGCACACCGCGATGCACATCCGCTCCTTGCAGGCCGCGCAGACACCCTGGTCCAGCAGGATGTGGCTCCTGGTGTCGTTCTTCATCGCGTTGAGGGCGAGCTTCTCTTCCACCTTCATTGTCATAATCTCCTCGCAGCCAGAAGGTCCTTAAGGGTTTCCATGTTGAGGACGTATTTCTTCGCGACCCTTTTTGCCGTTCTGTAAAGACCTTCCTTCGGTTTGTCTCCGATGGTGAAGAGCTCATCGAAGAGCTCGCAGATGAACCTGGGATAGACGGTAAAGAACCTCTGCCTCTCAAGGACCTCCCTGGAATGGCTGAAGGTCTCCATATCGGGCAGTACAAAGCTTTCTCTCAGTTTCTTCTCGTAGCGCGACAGGGAGTTCTCCGTGAGATCGTTTCCGTCCAAGGCCTCCACGGCGGTCTCGGCCGCTATCACGCCCGAGGCGATGGCGAATTCCATGCCCCTTACCGTGAGACCCAGGTTAAGGGCAAAGCCCGCCGCGTCCCCCGCGACAAGCATGCCGCCCGTGTACAGCTTCGGGACCGCGCCAATCCCCGCCTCGGAGATGACGTGTGCCGAATATTCCCTGAGCTCGCCTCCCCGGATCCAGCGCTGCACCTCCGGGCGCCCGGTGAATCCTTCCATGAGCCCCGGAGCGTCGAAACCTCCCGCGCCATGCATGAGGGAATCGATACCAACAACGAGGCCGACGGAGAGGGTGTCGTGGTTCGTGTAAAGAAATCCCCCCCCGAACATGCCCCGCGTCACGGAACCCATGAAGAGACCTGCCGCGCCCTCACCGGGGCCGAGCCCGAAACGCTCCTCGATGGTCCCTTCATCGAGCTGATATATCTCCTTGACTGCCACCGCCAGGTTCTCCGGCTTGTGGGGCCGTCTAAGGCCCGCCTTCTGCGTGAGAAAGGACAAGGCGCCATCGGCGGCAATGACGACGTGCGCACCGATCTCCTCGGAACCCGACCGTATTCCGGCCACTCGTCCGTCCTCGTAAAGGAGGTCATCAACCTTCTTCCTGGGGATGATGAAGGCCCCTTTCGCCGCCACCTGGTCAGCAAGCCAGCTGTCGAACTTTGCCCTCAGAACCGTGTAGCTCATGAAGGGCTCCTTCTTCCATTTCTCATTTCCGTATTCGAACTGCAGGGCGCTGCCTTCGTCCAGGACGGTGATCATCTCCCTGACAACGTGGCGTTCAAAGGGTGCCGAATCGATGATCCCGGGAAGATACGACCGGATGGGATCGACGTAGATGCGGCCCCCCGTCACATTCTTGCTCCCCGGAGCGTCGCCGCGTTCGAGGAGAATCACCTGCTTGCCGGCATCCGCGAGGCGATACGCCGCGGACAGCCCTGCAAGCCCCCCTCCCACAACAATGGCATCGATCTTATCCACGAAGAATCACCTATCCCCTTTCCTTGCGCTTCCTGATCTCTTCCGTCATCGCCGGGAGCACCTCGAAGAGGTCGCCGACGATGCCGTAGTTGGCATAGTTGAAGATGATCGCGTTGGGATCGCGGTTGACCGCAAGGACGACCTTTGACGTGTCCATACCCATGATGTGGTGGATAGCCCCCGAGATGCCCGCCCCGATGTAGAGCTTCGGGGACACCGTCTTGCCGCTCTTCCCTATCTGGTCCGCCTGGTCCCGCCACTTCGCGTCGACAACGGACCGCGTGGCCCCGACCGTGCCGCCTATGGCCGCGGCCAGATCCTCGATAAGCTTGAAATTCTCCGCCGCCTTCAGCCCCCGTCCGCCTGCCACGATGAGGTCGGCCTCGGTGAGGTCCACGGCATCACCTTTCGTCTCCTCGACGCCAACAACGCGGGTGTGGATGGCATCCGCCAGGGACCCTGCGGCCCTCTCCTCGTATTCCCCGTTGATCCCCTCGGGCATATCCATTGGAAAACTGTTGGGGCGCGCCGTCACCACCACGGGAGACGCCGGAAAGGCGACCTCCGCGAAGACCTTGCCTCCGAACATGGGTCTCACGAACGTCATCGGCTCGTCGAACCAGTTCGCCCCCGTCACGTCGGAGACCATGCCCGTTCCGAGCATGACGGCAACACGGGGGAGGAAATCACGCCCTATCCCCGTCGCCGCGGCCACGATCATCCGCACGCCCGCCTCGGCGGCATAGGCCGCCAGCGCCCGGGCGTAGCCCTCCGGGCTGTACGCCGCAAGTTCGGGGTCGCTGAAGCGGACCAGCTTGCGCGCACAGGATAGGAGCCTTCCCTTCAGAGCATCGGATATCGCGCCGAAACACACTGCCTCCACGCTGAACTTTCCGCTTGCGGCCAGCTTCTCCGCTTCGCAGAGAAGTTCCAGGGATGCCTTCCTGGGTTCATCACCCTTCGTTTCCACGAACACAAGGACCTTGTCCATCTCTCCCCCTGTCTTATATGACCCTCTCGACATCAACGAGGATCCTTACCGCCTCGGCCGCCGCCTCCCGGGGTTCTCCCGGGATGAGCTGCACCGCCGGCCGTTTCTTCGGCGGAAGATAGCGCACTATTTTCGTCTTCGAATTTTCCGGAGCGGCCATGTCTTTCGTAAGCCCCAGGTCCTCGACGGCGACCTTCGGTATCTGCACCTTCATCGCTTTCATGACACCCGTGATCAGGGGCACACGGGGTTCGTTGAGACCCTTCTGCGCCGTGAAGACGGCGGGAAGAGCAACCTCAACGACCTCCTTCGCGCCCTCGAGGGACGATTCCACCACGGCCTTGCCGTCAGAGACGTCCAGCTTTACAACAACACCCACATGGGGCAGGCCCAGGAACTGGGCCACCATCTGGGGCACCTCGCCGCGGTCCGCATCGATGGCCTGTCTGCCCGCGAGAACGACGTCGAAGGTTTCCTTTTCAAGGGCCTTGAAGAGCGCAAGGGCCGTGCTGTAACCGTCCCTTGCCGCATAGGCCTCATCCTCGATGAGCATGGCCTCATCGGCGCCCATGGCGATGGCCGTGCGCAGGGCTTCCACAGCCTTCGGACCCCCGAGGGACAGGACCTTCACCTTTCCCCCGTGCCTTTCCTTTATCCTGAGAGCTTCTTCGAGGGCAAACTCGTCGAAGAGGTTGACGGCAAACTTGGGCTCGATATTAAGGTCTTTGCCGCTCCCCCCTATCTCGACGAGCGCCTCAGGATCGGGAACCTGCTTCACGAGAACTATGATATTCATTGCATCTCACCTCGCATCCCGTCATCCGGGCAAACACATCCACTACTTGCCGATAAGCATCCTGCCCATGAAATCCTTGAGGATCTCGTGTGTGCCGCCTCCATAAAGCAAGAAACGCGCGTCCCGGAAATGCCGCTGGGGATTGTACTCGTTGGCGAAGGCGTTGGCGCCCCAGATCCTCGTCACCTCGTCTACGACCTTGAGGCACGTCTCCGTCGCGAACATTTTCGCCATCGCGGCTTCCAAACGGCTCGGAAGTTTTTCCTTCATCTTCCACGCGGCCGAGTAAATGAGAAGCCTGCTAGCCTCCATCTCCGTTGCCATGTCCGCAAATTTCGCCCTGATGAGTTGATAGGTACCGATGGGCTTTCCAAAGGCTATCCTTTTCCTCGCGTACTCGAGACCCTCGTCGTAGGCCGCCTGTGCTATACCCATCGCCATGGCGGCTGTCATGACCCTCACCTCGTCGAGGATCTCCGCGAGGTATTCCACGCCCTTGTTCAGCTCCGCGCCCAGCAGGTTCTCTTCCGGTATCCTCACGTTGTCGAAGACCAGTTCGCCGGTTATCGTTCCCCGGCACCCCAACTTGTCGAGGATCTGGCCGGGTGAGAATCCGGGGGTCCCTTTCTCGACAAGGAAGAAGTTGAGTCCCTTCGCGCCAAGCGAAAGGTCCGTCGTCGCCAGCACCGTCGCGAAATCGGCATGAGGGCCATTGGTGATCCACATCTTCGTGCCGTTTATGATCCACTCGTTCCCGTCCTTGACCGCCGTCGTCCTTGTAGCCGAGAGGTCCGAACCCGACTGGTCCTCCGTGAAACACATGGTCGCGACCTTTTCTCCTCTCATTGCGGGGTAGAGGCAACGCTCTTTTATAGCCTGCGAACCAAAACGATACACGAAGTAGGTACCCATGAGGATGTTCATGATGACACTCTGGGCGAATCCCACCGAACCGCGCGCGATCTGCTCGTAAAAGATCATTGCCGTCACCGGATCGGCGTTCATGCCTCCTATCTCCTCGGGGTAGCGCAGGCCAAGATATCCCAGTTTCGTGAACTCCTTCCAGAGTTCCCAGGGAAATTCGTCCTTCTCATCGATCTCGCGGGCCTTGGGCACAACCATGCGGTCAACGGTGTCTGTTATGATCTTCTTGAAGAACTGCTGCTCCTCTGTAAACGCGAAATCCATAGACCCCTCCTTCAGTTGATCTCGAACTCACATCTTTTCATCGTGTCTTTCGCGATGATCGTCTTCAGTATCTCCGACGTCCCTCCTCCGAAAAGGAGGAAACGGCCGTCCCTGAAATACCTCTGGGCCGGGTATTCTTCAGCCACCCCGTAGGCGCCGTGTATCCTCGACACCTCGTCGACGACGAAACAGGCGGCCTCCGTCGAGTAGAACTTCGCCATGGCGGCCTCTTTCCCGGTCAGGGCACCCCGGTCCTTCAGCCATGCGGCGTGGTAGGTGAGAAGCTCGGCCGCCCTGATCCTCACCTCCATCTCCGCTATCTTCTCTTCTATGAGCTGAAAGGTCCCGATCGGCCTTCCGAAGGCCTCGCGCTGCCGCGCATATCGGAGCCCCGACACGAAGGCGCTCTTGGCGAGGCCGAGTCCCAGGCCAGCTATCATGATCCGTATCTCGCTGAGGATATCGTTCAGATACTTCGCGCCCTTGCCCTCCTCACCCATGAGACTGTCCGACGGGATCTGGCAGCCGTCGAATATGAGTTCCATAGTCGCCGCGCCGCGTGCCGACATCTTCTCTATCTTCTGCCCCACGGAAAAACCGGGCGTTCCTTTCTCGACGAGGAAGAAGCCGATCCCGCCCAGCCTTTTCTCGGGCGCGGTGGTCGCGGCCACCGTGACGAAATCGGCGACATCGCCGTCCGTGATCCAGAGCTTTCGGCCCGTCAGGACGTATCCCTTGCCATTCTTCACGGCACGGGTCTTTATCCCTCCCAGGTCGGAACCACAGTCAGGCTCGGTAAAGGCTATCGTCCCGATCTTCTCTCCCCTCATCGCGGGGATAAGACAACGCTCTTTCTGTTCCCCGCTGCCGAACCTGTATATGAAGTCCGTTCCCATGAGGCACTGCATCGTGGCAATTGCCGCGAAACCTATCGAGGCCCGGGCCAGCTCCTCCGACAGAATGGTGAACATGACACAGTCTGCGCCCATGCCTCCTATCTCCGCCGGGTACCTTATCCCGTAATAGCCGAGAGAACCAAGTTCGCTGAACAACTGCCTGGGGAAGGTGTCGCTCCGATCGATGGAATCGGCAGCGGGCGACACGATTCGCTGCACCGCCTTCGATACCTGATCTTTGAAGAATTTCTGTTCTTTTGTCAGCGAGAAGTCCATTTTGGCTCCAGTTCATCAAGTATCTTCCGGACCGCGCTGTAAGGGTCCATCCTGCCCGAGCGGACCTCGCGGGCCACCTCCCTGAATGTCTGGCCGGCAGTCACCCTCGCCGATATCTCCCGCCACAGTTCTTCCTTGAGAAGGGCCATCATGAAGGCCTCAACGTTGTCCGCCTTCCGCTCTGTCCGGCCCTTTTGACCGGATGACCGCCAGTGGCCCTCCACGGCTTCCACCAGGGCGTCGATGCCGGCACCGCCCTGGGAATCCGTCAGAAGAACGGGAACATTCCAGCCGTTCGACCGGGTCATGCGCTGTGAAACGAGAAGTATCTCACGAGCTGCATCGTCAGCTCCCGGGGTATCCGACTTGTTGACAACGATGATGTCACCTATCTCCATGAGGCCTGCCTTGAAGAGTTGGATCTCGTCCCCGTATTCCGGCGTGAATACCGTGATGACCGTATCACAGAGAAAGAAAAGGTCCTTGTCCGTCTGACCGGCACCGATGCTCTCCACGATGATGCGCTCCTTGCCCAGGCCTTCCATCACGTAGGCCGCTGCGGCCGCTGCCCTTGCGACGCCTCCCGGATACGATCGATGTGCCATCGACCGGATGAAGACGTTGCGCTCTTCAGCCCCCTTCATGCGAAGACGGTCGCCGAGAAAGGCGCCTTTTCCATTGACACTTGAAGGATCGGTCGCTATGACCCCGACGCTCTTGCCCTGCCCGGAAAAAGCAAGGGCAAGACGCCCGATGAGGGTGCTCTTGCCCGCTCCCGCCGGACCGGTCACCCCGATTATGTGCGCTTTGCCGGTATAAGGGAAAAGAAGCGAAAGATCCCGGTACGCTTCCCTGTCCCCGTTCTCTATCCTGGTGATGAGTCGGGCCGCGCTCTTTTCATCACCTTTCAGGATGTCGTCGACAAGACCCATACTGCCCTCGTTCGGAAGGAAAGCTATATGATCCCCTTTCCCTTCAGGCCGGCCAGCTCTTCCTGGGAATATCCGATGTTTCCGTATACCTCGGCATTGTGTTCGCCGAACCTCGGCGGGAAGGTCATCCGACGGTTCGATTCCTTCAGGAAGGGCGTCATGAACGGCGGCGGGGCCATCCAGATCTGCGTGCCCGTCACGGGATCCCGGGAGGTCAGCATGGCTTCCTTCACGTATTCGTCTTCGATCACTTCCTCCACGGTGTTCACCCTGGAGATCGCTATGGTCGCCTTGTTGCACATCTCGATCATCTCCGCCGTTGTCTTCGTCCTGGTGCATGCGTTTATCATGTCGTTCAGGTTCTTGACGTCCGCTATACGGCCCTTGTTCTTCTCGTACTCGGGCCGCGCAAGCTTCTCAAAACCCGGGAGCTGGGTCATCGATGCGAACTGCCTGTCGTTCCCCACAGCTATATAGACATAGCCGTCCCTCGTCTCGTAGACGGAAACGGGCGCGAAGAACTCATGTGTGTTGCCTCTGCGCGAGATCCTGTTGCCGAAGGACTTCGTAAGGCAGATGGGAACCGTGAGCCACGATGTCGTCGACATGAACATGGAAACGTCGATGCGGCTCCCCTCTCCCGTCATCGCGCGCTTCACGAGGGCCTTCATTATGAGCCCGTAGGCATGCTCGCTCGTCCCCATGTCCGGCAATGGAATACCGACCACCTGCGGATCTTCGCCGGCATTGCCCGTCAGCTCCATGAGGCCTCCCCGCGCCTGGAGGATGGGGTCGTAGGCAGCTTCATTGCTGTCGGGCCCGAAACCCGTCAGTCCCACCCATACGATATCCGGCTTAATGGACTTCAGGCTCTCGTAATCGATGCCGAGCTTTCCATAGTTTCTTGGAAGCTGGTTCGTGGCAAAGATGTCGACCTTCAGGTTTACGATAAGGTCCTTCAGGACATCTTTGCCTTCCGGTGAACCCAGGTCAAGGGTAACGCATTTCTTCCCGGCATTGATGGACATGAAGTAGGTGTTCATCCTTTCCTCCCCCAACCTGTTCTCACCTATCATGCGGTTGGGGTCTCCGTACACCGGGTGCTCGAGCCGTATCACTTTCATGCCGTCCATGGCCAGACGATAACTCAGGTAAGGAAGGACGGTTGCCTGTTCCAGCGATAGCATTGTCATTTCCTTGAATACATCCATTGAGTCCTCCTCGACATGTTTGTTGATGCTTGGATAAAAACCACCGGCTGACTGGTTAATGAAATACGAATCGTTTTTTCCTTGACATGCAATCTATTGTATACAGTATACTCTTTGTGTCAATATAGTAAATGAGAAATTTGCTGTCAAGCTATATTTTTTCGATTGTCATTTGCGGAAAGTTGTATACAATGATTTAAAAGAGCAAACGGTAAGCAACCGAACGTTACCAGAGATCAGGTGTCTTTACTGAAGTATAATAGTAGTCTGGGTTGTCGCTGATTGGTATAACGAAAGAACCGGTTTTGGGGTGTATTCGGGAAGCGTTTGTTCATGGGTGTCAGGGGACATGGTAACCCGGGGGTCAACGGTCCAGATCCGTTGAGGTTATCGAAAGGTCTCTCCTTACGCCCGCCATCCTGGTTTCAGCCTGCCGCTCCCGCCATTGTATCAAGTGTTTTCGATTGCAGTATTTTGTTGACCCGTTCGCGGGTAAATAACACAATACGAGGGGGTTATCATGAAGGGCAAGAAATCCGCATTTATCCTCGGTCTATCTGTCGTCATGCTGGTTGCGTTGCTCGTGTATCCGGGAAATGTACGCAGTCAAGCCAAGATAACGCTTACTTACGCCAATTTCCCGCCGGCTACGACCTTTCCCTGCGTGCAGATGGAACGATGGGCAAAGGAGATTGAGAAAAGAACGGCAGGACGCGTCAAGGTCCAGACATTCCCAGGCGGCACGCTCCTCGCTGCCAAGAACATCTTCGACGGCGTCCTTGCCGGTACCGCCGACATTGGCAACTTCGCCATGAGCTATCAGCCCGGACGGTTTCCTGTCTCGGAGGCCATCGACCTGCCGGTGGGGTTCACAAGCGCAAAGGCCGCCAGCCTGGCCCTTTATGACCTTATCATGAAGTACAAACCCAAAGAATTCGAAAAGGTCAAAGTCCTCACCTTCTTTACCTGCCCGCCCGCCGACCTTATGACAAAAACCCCCGTGAAGACCCTCGCCGACCTCAAGGGAATGGAACTCAGGGCCTCGGGGACCGGTGCCGCCGTGCTCAAGCGCCTCGGCGCGATCCCGGTGGGCATGCCCCAGTCGGAGGCACCCGAAGCCATACAGAAGGGCGTCGTCAAGGGTAACGTTTCATCGATGGAGATCCTGAAGGATTTCAACTTCGCCGCCTACCTGCCCTACGCAACCGAGGCAAACCTGTTCGTCGTCAGCTTCGCCGTCATTATGAACAAGGCAAAATGGGACTCACTCCCTGCGGACATCAAGAAGATCTTCGATGAGACCTCACGCGAACAGGCTCTGTGGACAGGCACCTACGTTGACGAGCACGTGAAGGAGGCCCTCAAGTGGTCGAAGGAGAAATACAACCATCAGCTCCTCAATTTCTCGGCAAAAGACCAGGCGGAGATACGGAAACTGGTCAAGCCCATCATTGACGATTACGTTTCCAAGGTAACCGCCGCGGGCTTGCCCGGCCAGCAGATCCTCAAAGACGTATACGAGTTGAAAGCCAAGTACGAAAAAGAATACAAGAAATAAAAAGAAGACACGGAAGTCGCCTCAAAAGGTGCCCGGTCGACCGGGCACCTTTTGAGCGCAACTGCATGATATCTGCATGATACACCACATACTGGAGGCTGTTCATGAATTACCTTGTCAAGTTCAATGGCTACCTGAGCAGGGTGCTTCTGTTCTTCAGTGGTGTTGCCGTGCTCGCCCTTACCGGGGTTGCCGCCGGTAATATGTTCCTGAGGATCATCTACTCTCCCATCCCGGGGTCCTATGAACTTGTCGGTTTCTTCGGGGCAACGGCGACGGGCTTTGCTCTCGGCTATACCCAGATCAGAAAGGACCACATAATCGTGACGATGTTCACCGACAGGTTTCCAAAAAAGGTCAACAGGTTCCTCGACGGGCTCAATTATTCAGTCAACACCGTGTTCTTCGCGATCATCAGCTGGGAAACCTTGAAATGGGGCATGAAGATAGCCAGAACGGGTGAGTTGTCAGAGACATTGAAGATGGTATATCATCCTTTTGTCTATTGTCTGGCAATAGGGTTCGCGGCCCTTGCCTTTTCGCTCCTGGTTGATCTCGTTCGACTCTTCGAGAAGGAGGTAGCAGCATGATATCTCCTCTCACCGGACTGATCGGAACATTCCTGATGCTCTTCGTCATGCTCTTTCTGCGCATCCCTGTCGGATTCGCCATGGGACTCATGGGTTTTCTGGGAATGGCCTATGTGGTCAACTGGAATGCCGCTCTGGGCCTTATCGGCACGGATCTGTGGAATACCTTCTCTTCCTATGGACTCACAGTGATCCCGATGTTCATTTTCATGGGCCAGATCTGCTTCTATTCCGAGGTCAACCAACGGCTGTACAACACCGCGTACAAATGGTTCGGCAGGATCAGGGGCGGTCTTGGGATCACGACGATACTGGCATGCGCGGGTTTTGCAGCCATATGCGGTTCCAATACCGCAACGGCCGCAACGATGACCTCCGTCGCCCTGCCTGAAATGAAGAAATACAAGTACGATCCCATACTGTCCTCGGGTTCCATAGCGGCGGGATCCACCCTTGGCGTCGTGATACCGCCCAGCGTGGTCCTCGTGGTATACGGGCTCTACACGGGGGAGTCGATCGGCAAGCTCTTCTTCGGGAGCTTCGTTCCGGGC
>LVAA01000060.1 GCA_001603955.1 Syntrophobacterales bacterium Delta_02
GTTCCGGCGCAGGACGAAAGGGTCCGCGGAGGATAGGATATGTCCATTTTTCAGGTGATGGGATGAGTTACCTGAGTCGATCCCAACGCGCCGGCAGTTAGCCGGCGTACACTCAGGTTCCCTGACGGTACACAGGTTGCAGTCACCAACCTTCACGAGATAATGGCAGAGTTGTACTCTGTCGGCAAGGAGCCGGGCAGAGAGACGATGGATGAGATCATTGCCGGGCTGGAGGCCATGGGCAATTACATTCCACCCTCAGAAGCCATCCGGAGAGAATACAGGAATATCCTCATGGAGGAATACAAGGAATTCGTTGAAGCCCGCGACAGGGGGAGGGACGACACCGCATTTCCTTCGGGAGAGGGCTAAACGATATAAAGCGTTTTCCCTGTGGGGGACCGCTCTCAGTGGTTGTGGGTACCGTCACGGCCGCAAGGGCCCGGCCGGCAATAGAGGCTACCTCCGCATTCCACGCAGCTGCATTCCATCTGCAGGGTGCTGTGGTGCACGCCGGCTTCCCGCAGGACCTTCTCTATATTCTTTCTCGTCATTTCGACCTCCCCCAGCGTCTTGTCGTCGACAAGGATGTGAGCTGAAAAGGCAACATTGTTGTGGGCCACGGGCCAGAGATGGACGTCGTGGACATCTATCACGTCGGGCATCCCGGCTATACGGGTGACGAGAGATTCCACATTGAATCCTTTTGGCGTGAGGTTGAGGAAGATCGCCATCGTGTCCCGCACCAGCCTCACGCCGCCCCAGATGATGACGCAACCGATGAGGGCACTGACCAGGGGGTCCGCGTAGGTCCACCCGGTAAAATGGATCGCGATACCGGAGACGATGACCCCCGCGGAGGAAAGGGTATCCCCGAGGACGTGGAGCCAGACGCTTCTGATCGCGAGGTCCTTGTGCTCATGACCTAGTATTAACGCCATGGCGAGGTTCCCGGCAAGACCCAGCGCCGCGATCGACAACATTACGGGGATCTCCACGGCGGGGGGTGCAAGAAAGCGCCGGTAGGATTCATGGAAGATGAGGATGGCGATGGCAAGCAGGCTCAGGCCATTGATAAGTGCGGCGACAAGACCCACGCGCTGGTAGCCGAAGGTCGCTTTTCTGTCGGCCGGTCGCCTGCTTATGCGGGCCGCCACGAGCCCCAGGGCTATCGCAAGGGCGTCCGTGACCATGTGGCCGGCATCGCTCAGGAGAGCAAGGCTGTTGCTCAGGAACCCGCCCGCCATCTCGCCGGCCATGATAAGGAGAGTTACAAGAAGGGTTATCGCAAGCCGCTTTTCACCCGTCAGAGCCATGACATAGTATAGGACATTTTCGGGTCTTCCGGGAGGTTCTCTTCTACTTCTCCGGTGGTGTCTTCCTCAATCTGTTCAGGGCGTCGATTATGTTGCCGCCACCGCTGCACTTCTGCGTTTTCCCATCCGCTTCGATAACGCATGACGGAGTGGCATCGACGGCATCCTCTCTCAGATGGCGCGAGAATTCCCTGAAGGTGGACCCGGGATCGAGAGGTTTCAGAGCTATCTTTTTTTCCTTGAGGAAGGCTTCCAGCTTGTCCGTGCTGTCGAGGCCGTTCTTGGCGGCCTCGATCAGGGTGCGCCTCACGTACAGCGCGTGTTCGAAGTCCTTTTTGCCGTTGATGGCGTAAAGGAAGTAGCGCGCATAGAGCGAAGAATACCTGTAGAATGGCGTGTCCACGAAGGTCAGGGTGACGGCCCTGTCCCTGACCAGTTCGGTGACAACGGGCTCGATATCCATTTCCATGGCCCGGCAGGGCGGGCAGAAGTAATCCGTGTACAGCCTGACCTTTACCTTGCCCTCGCCGAAGGAGGGAAGAAACTGGTCTGCCGCTCCGGCTGCGGCTGGAAGGATGACGGCCGTGGCGATGATGACAAGAAATGCCGCAACCGTCCCTGTCGATCGTATCGGCCTGTTTCCGCGACGGTCTTCTCTCATTTATGACCTCTCCATGCATTGCCGGGCGGCAAGGCCCGGGGATATTCCCGTTACTTTTTCCGTGCAGGGGACATGCAGCGTGTAAGTGTAGGAAGGAACCAGGGAACCCTTGAAGAACAGGGAAAAAAGGATGAGCGCGGCTGCGACGGTCATCGCGCAGAGCGCCTTTCGATCGCGACGGAAGTTCAGTACGAAGAGCGCGAACACGATCGCTGCGAAGCCCAAACAGTAAGGGCAATAGGTACGATACCATACCTGGAAGCCGATGAGATAGAACTCGATCCCGACACCGGCGGAGATGAAGGCAACGAGAGGCATATCTGTTTTCAGAAGGCTCAGGAGAATGATGCAGGCCATGTAGGCCATGCCGATATACTGGAGGTCTATCCCCAGAAGCGTGCCCTTGAGGTAGGAGCACGAGCCGCCGCAGATGCTGTAGTATATCTCGAGGCCGATGGCCAGGCAGGCGAGTATGATGTTGATGGGATGCCGTCGACGCACTATCCTGTACCCGACCGACAACCGGTCGTCGCGAGGGCCGTTGAATTCCGCGGTGTTTCCCATGCCGACCCGACCTCTATTCCTGGGTTCCATGACACTGGGCATTCGCCAGGTAGGTTCTCGGCGCCGATGCAGGCACGGGGCATGTGGTGCATGCGTACAAAGCCAGGGCGAAAAGTGCGGTGATGGTGAAAAGGGCCAATCGTTTCATATTTACCTCGCAAATGTTGAGATAGATTACCTCGAAGATAACATTTTTTCCATAACAGAAAAGCATCGAAAAACGCAGATATCGCAATTCCGGTTTGAACTTGAGGGCTTCAGACCTTACAATATAAGGGCGCTGGTGCTCATCGGACCGATCCACCCGCGCCGCAGAGTTGGAAGAGATATTCTTCCTGTGCCGTCGAAATGCCGCCGGGGGTTCGTTGCGCGGGCTACAGGAAGGGATCGTTGATCGAAAGAGAGGAATTCACATGGATGTCGATGTCGCGAGGATGGATGTGACCGGAAGGATATCAGGGCTTCGTTTCACGACGGTGGGCCTGGCGTTATTACTGTGGACAGCGGTAATGGTGCTGCCCGGTGTTTGCGCCGATATGAGGCAGGCGGGGCCGCCGCGTGCTTTTGCCACCTCCAGGCCGGCGACCGTGCGGTTTCCGGCCCTCGTCGACGTCGGGTCAAGGCAATGCATTCCCTGCAAGATGATGGAGCCTGACCTGAATGAACTGAAGGCCGAGTACGCACGCGTTCTGAGAGTTGAGTTCATCGAGGTGGAAGTGAATCCCGAGGCCGCCAAAAAGCTGGGCGTACGGGTAATTCCGACGCAGATATTCTACGATGCATCGGGGAAGGAGCGGCATCGCCACGTGGGCTATATGTCGAAAGAGAACATACTGAAGACGTTCAGGGAACTCGGAGTGGAACTGTCGAGGAAGGACACTGGCAGGAAGACGAAGTGACCGGGAATACCTTCATCGTCCGGGACGCCATCTGGCGCAAGGCCCCGGAACCCATGGGAGAAGAGGAAGGAAGGGGAAGAAAGGGAGGTCAAAGATGAAGAAAGTGGTCCTTTTTGCGTTCAACGGGGAGCCTATGTGCTTTGTCCACGTGCTGCTCAACGCCGTCAACATGAAAACGGCGGGATATGATGTCAAGGTTGTTATCGAGGGGGCCGCCACGAAGCTTATCCCGGAACTGTCCGAAGAGGGAAATCCCCTTGCCGTGTTGTACCGCAATGCCAGGGAAAAGGGGCTCATCGAAGGCGCATGCAGGGCCTGCGCCAACAAGATGGGGTCGCTGAAGGCTGCTGAAGAGCAGGGCCTGCGCCTCCTCGACGATATGTCGGGCCATCCCGGTATGGCCCGCTATATCAACAACGGATACGAGGTCATAACCTTCTGACCCCGGTCCGGAGGGGAGGTATCAGCCGGAACAGCAGCTTCCCGGGGAACCGCAGGAGCCGGGGGAACCGCAGCAGCCTCCGAGATCGGGCATGGAACCTGAGCCCGGGGAGGTGGAGGTGTTGTGGGCCGACATGAGCTTGGTCAGCTTCGTGCCGCCGCATGACCGGCACGCCACTTCCTCATCAGGGGAAAAAACGATGAACTCGCTTACGCTCCCGCAATCTTCGCATTTGTATTCGTAGATCGGCATATCTTCTCCTTGCTTAATGGTGGGCGCATCCACCCTTGTGTCCGGCGCAGGTATGATCTATGGTCAGTTCGGGCAGTTTGTTCTGACTGAAAAGGGCAAGATTGTCTTTTATCGTGCTTCCCGTGGCCTTGAAGACCTTGATGCCCTTTGCGTTAAGCCCCATGAGCGCCCCGGCGCCGATACCTCCCACGACTATGGCGTCGACCTCTGTCCCGCCGATGGCCTTTATGGGATTACAGGCGCCGTGGATGTGGTTGGCATCGCGGTTGACCACCGCGGAAACGTTGTCCTTCTCCGTATTGACAACGACAAAGGCAGGTGCGGAGCCGAAATGATCATAAACGGTGCTTTCAACACCTTCGTCTTTCAAGACAGCAAAGCATATCTTCATGTCGTTCCTCTCGTTGTTGATTCTTCCGATTCTATCCTCAGGGCCTTGCCGTGAAGGATGGCCTCGGCGACCTTGCGGTGCGCCGCCTCCACGATCCTGCCGAAGGTTGCCCGCGAGATGTTCATCTGTCTCGCCGCCTCTTTCTGGTAGAGCCCCTCGACATCGGCAAGCCGGAGAGCCTCAAGCTCATCCATTTTCAGGGTTACCTGATCAAGGTCGGTAAGAGGTGTGCCCCGGGGTTTGAAACAATCCGATTGGAGTTTGCAGCACACACATCTGCATTTCTTCGGGCGAGACATGGGATAATAATAAGCATATGCTCAAAACAAGTCAAGGAGCAAAGACCGTTTCAGGTCTCACGTTTCAGGTTTCATGCCAAAGGCCCAAAGAGCACAAACCGGTTCTCGTCTTGAACTTGAGACTTGAAACCTGAGACCTGAAACGGTCTTTTCTCCCTGAAACCTGAAACGATCTTCTCTTCCTGAAACCCGAGACCGTCCTTACTCGGTTTTCTTGGGTGGTATCTTTGTTCCGCAGAATTTGCAGGTGACCGACCTGTGCTTTTCGCCCGGTTTTGTCATCTGCTCGCGTTTGCATTTGGGACACTTTCTCTTGAGATGCAGGAGGGTCGCCATCGCGGAAATCAAAAAAGGATTCATCCGTTCACACGTCCTTTCTGTGTCAACGTCTCCGGGGGCGGGGCGTCGTTCGATTCAAGGTAGCCAATGGCACAGTCGATGTCCTCGCGGCTGCCAATGAAAAGCAGGACGTCATCGGCCATTAGGCGCAATGAAGGGGAGGGCATCCGGTGGACTTCGCCGCTCCGTTCTATTCCGATCACCGTCACCCCCGTGGTGGACCGGAGATTCAGCTCTCTGAGGGTCTTTTCGTCGGCCACCGAGCCCTGTCGTATCCGGTAGGTCTCGATCACGATGTTCTTGAGTATGTCCTCGCGCTCCACGAGATACCTCCTCGGGAGCTTCACCGCCCGCAGGGCAAGATAGTTGTCCTGCCGTATCCTGTCGATGTGTTCCCGGATATCGTTTACGGGAACCTGCAGGCGGTGCAGAACCTTCGAGAATATCTCCACCGAGGTCTCGAATTCCTCGGGTATGACATCGTTTGCCCCGAGGTGCTTCAGTCCTTCCACCTCCGCCACGTACTTCGTGCGGGCAATGATGTACAGGTGAGGGTTCGAGGAACGCGCCAGCTGCACTATCCTCCGGGTGGACGAAGCGTCGCTGATGGCGACGACAAGGACGCTTGCATTCCTTATCCCTATCTTGTGGAGGACCTCGGCACTGGTGCCATCGCCGTAGTAGATGGGCTCGCCCTTTTTCTTCCCTGCCCGGACCGTCTTGCTGTTGAGCTCGAGGGCCACATACCTGATGTCCATGGAACGCAGGACACGTGCGAGATTCCCCCCGTTGAGGCCGAAGCCGATTATTATCACGTGGTCCTTCATGCTCTCGGGATAACGTTCGGGACCGGTCGTGCCTCTTCCCTTTTCCAGGAGGCGAAGAGGGCTTTTCTTCGCGACCCATTCCGCGATGGACGACGAGCCCCTTATAAGAAAGGGCGTCATGATCATGGTGATGATCGAAGCCGACAGAAAGGCCTGATAAAGATCGTCGGTGATGAGACCGTACTTTCTTCCCTCCAGGGCGAGGATGAAGGAAAACTCTCCGACCTGAAAGAGATGGAAGCCCGTCATGAGAGAGTTCTTGAGGGAGTTGCCGAGGACCATGCCGGTGATGGTGATGGCAGCCATCTTGACCACCACTATCACAAGGACCATCATCGACACACCGACCACGTTGCTCGCAAGCACCCTGAGATCGAGGAGCATCCCGACGGAAATGAAGAAGAGCCCCGTAAAACTCTCTTTGAAGGGAAGGACGTCGGAAACGGCCTGGGCCGCGTACTCCGATTCCGAGATGATCATGCCCGCTAGGAAGGCGCCGAGAGCAAGGGAGAGACCCATGGACGAGGTGAGAAGGGCCGTGCCGAGGCACAGCGTGATGATGGATATGACGAAGAGCTCCCGGCTCTTCATGCCCACCACCTGCTTGAATATGAAGGGAACGAACCACCGGGAGGCGAAGAGTATGAGGGCTATGACCAGTGCTGCCTTCGCAACGGTGAGGGCTATACTGCCGCCGCCCGAATTACCTGCAAGGACGGGGATGAGGAGCATGAAGGGTACAACACAGAGGTCCTGGAAGATCAATATCCCCACCGAAAAACGCCCGTGAGGGCTGTTCATCTGGGCATGATCGAGGAGGATCTTGAAGACGATCGCCGTGCTGCTCAGGGCAACGAGAAAACCGTCGAACAGCGCCCCTTTGAACGGCTGGGCGTAAAAGAAATAACCTATGCAGACGACAAAGGCTATCGTGAGCGTAACCTGCATGGCTCCGCCCCCCAGGACGATCGACTTCAATTGAAAGAGGTTCTTGAGGGAAAACTCGAGGCCGATGGTGAACATGAGAAGGACGACCCCGATCTCGGCGAGGAGTTCTATCTCGTGAGCGTCCCCGATGAGGTCGAAAGCGGATGGCCCGATGAGAATGCCGGCCAGGAGGAACCCCACCACGGACGATATCCGGAGCTTTCCGAGGACAAACACTATGAGGGCGCTTATCCCGAGAACGATTACCATCGCCTGAAGGTATTCAACGACCATCTGTTCCTTTCCCTCCGCGCCGGCAATTGTGCATTTCGGACCACGCCGGACGGGCGTGCACGTGGCGGTCCTTATATAATACGCGGATTTGCCCGGAAAACCAAGGATATCCGCGGAAACGGGTGGCTGAGAATCCATGGTGGGAACCGTTTCTTGATTTTTCCCTTCCATGGATGGTAGAAACCGTTAGGAGGAAGACTATGGTAGAAAAATGGATGGAAGAGATAAAGAGATCGGTGGACCCGGGTGAGCTCGGGATGATGCTTGTGCATAATGGTGTCGTCAGGGCGACCTCGAAGGAAGGGAAACCGGTGAAAGGCATGCGGCTTTCCTATGAACGGGAGCTTCTCGCCGCCGCTGTTTCAGAGGCGAAGAAGCGTGAAGGGATAGTGGACGTGCGGGTCTGGATAAACGAAGGCGACCTGAAGGTGGGAGATGACATCATGTACGTTCTCGTGGCCGGGCGTTTCAGGACCGACGTGCTCCCCATCCTTCAGGAACTTCTGACGAGGGTCAAGGGAGAAGTTGTCCGTGAAGAGGAGGTGCTGCCTTGAGAAAGAAAGTGGAGAGCGCATGTGCCGCCTGCGACATCCCTCTCCGGGAGCGGATCTGCACGAGTCCCGAGGGAAAGGGCTTCAAGGGGTGTCCCACGGTCCTCAAGAGAGAGCTCATAGAGAAGGCTCGCCGTGAATACAGGAAACGGAAGGTCCATGAATTTGCCCGTCAGGCGTCCATTCAGGAAGGGGAATGTTACATCGACCGCGACAGGAAGCCCTACCGGCTGCATCCGGCGAAACCGAGGATACTGGAGATCTGCGAATTCGCAAAGAAGATGAAGTACGGGAAACTGGGCCTTGTCTTCTGCGGGGGTCTCGCGAAAGAGGCGGCGATGGTTGCGGGGATACTCACCCGGAAAGGTTTCGACGTGGTCTCGGTCATGTGCAAGGTGGGCAGGGTACCCAAGGAGGAGATCGGCCTCGAGGACGAGCACAAGATGTTCCGGGGGGAATTCGAGGCGATGTGTAACCCCATCCTCCAGGCTTTCGTGGTCAATGACGCCAAATGCGAGTTCAATATTCTCCTCGGACTCTGTGTGGGACACGACTCCCTTTTCCTGAAATATGCCAAGGCGCCTTCGACGGTGCTTGCCGTGAAGGACCGTGTCATGGGACACAATCCCCTTGCGGCGGTGTATTTGTCGGAAGGGTATTACTCCTGGCTGGAAAACCCGGCGGAATAGAGAAGATACCTTTTCCTTCCAGTGCAATAGCTCAAGAACGTCGTGCCGGCGGACCGCAGGGACGCGGACCCGCCGGACTGCGCAATTTCGCGGCCAGTGCGACCCCAGGGGGCTTTCATTCATGCTTTTATGAAGCACCGCTTCTCAAGCCGAACCTCACGCGCTAAACTTTCTATATTGTGAGGAGGTGGATATGGCACAGCAGAAGGAGTCATGCGTAAAGCCGGCCAGGGGTCCAATAAGCGCCCCATCGGCCGAAGGCCCCGCAACATCCGCATCAATTGAGAGGGAGGTGACCATGGTAACGGCAAGAGTGGGCAAACCGGCCCCGGACTTTGAGGCAAATGCCTTCGCCGATGGAGGGTTCAAGAACATCACGCTTTCCGAGTTCAAGGGTCAGTGGGTGGTCCTCTGTTTCTATCCCGGTGACTATACCTTCGTCTGACCGACGGAACTGGCGGCGGTCGCCGTCAAGTACGACGAACTGAAGGCCCTCGGTGTTCAGGTCCTCGCCTGCAGCGTCGACAGCAGCTTCGTGCACAAGATATGGAACGAAGATGAGCTGTCGAAGATGGTGAAGGGTGGTCTTCCCTTCCCGATGCTCTCGGATGGCGGGGGACGTATCGGGAAGGTCTACGGCGTATACGATGAGGAAGCGGGGGTCGATATCCGCGGCCGTTTCATAATCGATCCCGACGGGGTCATACAGGCCATGGAGGTCATCACGCCTCCCGTGGGCCGCAACGTGGCGGAGTTCATCAGGCAGGTGCAGGCATTCCAGCATGTGCGCGCGACCGGCGAGGCCACGCCGTCGGGATGGCGCCCGGGTAAGGTAACTCTCACGCCCGGTCCCGAGCTCGTGGGAAAGGTCTGGAAGGTCTGGCAGCCGCAGATGGCATTCGAAGACTAGGTTCGTGACCCGGGGCCGGAAGAAAAGCGCATCATCCCCGGCCCCGGGACCCGTGTTCAAAACAAGACGACGTCTCCATTTCCCAGGTACATCTCGCTGGGGGATCCGTACCGGCCGCTGCCCCTGACGACGGGATAACCCAGTTCGACCATCTTCTGGACGGCGCTCACGCCTGTACAATGGTTGCAGGCCATTTTCCTGAAGCCGAATTTTCCCATCTCCCTGACGGTCTTTTCTCCTTCGGGGGTGAGCGGCCCGACGGGTGCGATATGGAGACCGCCGTAAAGACCGTACAGAGTTTCTCCTCCTTCGAGTTTCTTGCTGGCGAATTCGGCAAAATCGATAATGTTCTGGTGACAGCACCCGGTGACGCAGACGATCCCCTTGTCCTTGACGTTGAAATAGAGGGATTGTTCCCCCCGGGTGCGGCAGGGTATGGGGAGGTCGAAGGTCACGGAGGCGCAACCGGGGTACAGCCTGTATATCTTCGCGGGATCGTGTTTTACGAGCGTGCCTTTGTAGGGAATGGAGTTCTTCGCCTTCGACCTCTCGAATTCGGCGCCGGCGAGAAGGCGGTATCCCTCGTCATAGAACGTGTTGGGTATGATGATCCTGATCTGCGGATCGTACCTCAAGACGGATTCGATACCGAAAAAGTGGTCGAAATGCTCGTGCGTGACGTAGAGGAACTCGATCTCGCCTTTTTTCAGCATGGCGGGGACACCTTCCCGTTCGAAGGCCTTGTCCATGAACGAGTTGTTCCAACCCGTGTCGAGAAGGAATTTGTGGTGGCTGCCGTCGAGGCCTTCGACCTCGATGAGGCTGGAGTATCCCCCGCTGTTCTCTGGGTCCCAGTCAACGATCCACTGGCTCGCCTGGGGACCCCCGGCATCCTTCATGTTCTTCATCAGGACATTTCCGTCAAACCAGCTTGTTTCCGAGATGCACGTGATCTTCACGCTCTTGCACAGGCCGATGTCCTCTTTCCCCCCGCTTTGGGCGAACGCCATCGTTTTGGAGAGGGGACCGGCGGCCCCCGGCGCCTCGCCCGTCGCTGCCGTCAGCTTCATAAATTCCCTCCTTGTTGTGCCCCTTTTCCCCATGATAGACCCGCTTTCGTGGATCGAGCGGCCGTCCGACCGGCGGGCGGCGGCGGACAGATCTGGGTCAAGGGTGCCGCAGGGATGCGGAGCGTCATGGCTTACCCTTCCCCGTTCGTATCACGCCTTCGGCCAGTGACTTCTCGGCAGGATGGGTAGGAGCGTTCAAGACTTCGATATCTCCACGGCGAAAGCTTTCGATGACCTCCGCAACCGGTTCACCCTCCCGGACCTTGTAGATGTCGACGAAGGCATCCTTCAGCATGTGAAAGGATATCTCCCCTATCTGGGAGGTGAAAAGGGTGTTCAGCCCGTACCTGGTCAACTCCCTGATGACCTTGACTCCCACGTGGATGTTGCCTTTCTTCCCGAGGTGCTCGTTGTAGTAGAAATCCTCGATCTCGACCCCACTCTCCCCGATGCGCACGACGAGGAAATAGGGTGCCCTGCCGAAATGGCCGTGGACCCTTGACTCGAGGCCGTCCACGTCCCTGACGGGAATTATGGCAACGGTGGTCTTGCTCTTCCCGGGCTCGACATGGACGTAGACGGACTCGATGTAGGGGAAGCTCGCCTTGATGTGCTCCTCCACCCTGTCGGCCACGCCATGGGCCTGGTAGAGAGGCGCGTGGGGGCTGCTTTCGATATTGGACTCCACCAGCCTGAAAGGCCCCGCCTGTCTTATCTTCACATCCCGGACGCCCGTCACGCCCTGTATGTCGCCTATCTCCCGCATGATCTCCGACTGGAGTGTACGGTCAAGATTGGCGTCGAGGAGGATGAGCAGGGAGAACCAGATGGTCTCGAAGCCCAGCTTCAGGATGAGCAGGGAGATGACGACGAGGAGCGCTCCCTCCACGTAGGGTATGGAAAACCAGGCGGCCAGGATACCCGTAAGGACGGCAAAAGACACGGCAATATTGAGGTAGGAGTCCTGGGCTATGGTTTTGAGCGATTGGGAGTTGATCGCGTTTCCGACGGAGCCTTCCCGGCGCGCAAGGAAGTACCCGATGGCCATGGAGACGCAGGAAACAGCGACCGGCAGCAGGGGAAAGACGCCTGTCGATGCGGGAGGACCGAATTTCCTTGCCCCCTCGAGCAACACCTCGATGCCAGCCCAGGTCACGAGGAGCCCGATGATGAAACTGACGAGGGTCTCGGCCTTGTAAAGGCCATAGGGGAAACGTTCCGTCTTTTTGCTGGCGGCCAGAAAAAGCCCGAACCACGAGGCGAATATTACCGTGAAATCGGAAAAGGTGTGGAAACCGTCGGCGACGAGAAGGGGAGAATGGAACCCGTAACCGATAAGGGCCTTGACGGCGGCGAGCCCGAGGGTGACGGCGGAGGCGAAAAGGGCCGTTCGCTGACCCCTTGCCAGATCGACCTCAGCGATGTCGTCATTCTTCATGACTTTGTTCCCGCCGTTCCTCTGCCGGGAACCGTCCCGCCATCATGCCCTGACAGCGGGGACAGGGCGTCAGGAAACATGGCTGTCCCGGGATTTTGTCCGTTATCATGCCGCAATGCGGACAGATGCACTGCCGTGGCGGAACGGCGCGTGCGCCGCCCGGGTCTCCCGTTTCGCCGGTGATTGTCCTTCCACCACGCCTGCGATGGCCGTGCCTGCCTCTGAATCCGAATGACACCGCTGACCTCCGCTTCTACTGGTGCGATACGCGCTCTCTCAGGACATCAGTAAATTGCCTGTGCCCTTCACCGGCCCTCGACGAGAGGCGCCGATGTGTCGGTACACCATTCCTCCATGGACCCGTCGAAAATGGAGACCTTCCCGTATCCCAGGACCTCGCTGAGCATGAACCACCACGTGGGAGAAAAACGGCCGGTGCAGCAAAGGATGACGATCTCTTTCTTCCTGTCCTTGCCGACGGCGCGGGCAGCGTGGCGGGCGAGCCTGTCCTTGCCCTGGAAGGTGCCATCCTTCTTGAACGCTGAGGTGTAGGGCAGATTGACGCTGCCGGGGATGTGTCCCTTCTTCCTGACGCCCGGGTCCTGTACCTTGCCGGTGAAACGACTGTGGACCCTCGTATCTACTATGGTAACACGCCCGGCCTTTTCCTTGAGGCAATCCTTTGAACAGAGCAGGTCCTTGTTCCAGGCGCAGTGAAGAGAGCTCGGCACAGCAGTCGTCCAGCCGCCGACCAGGGGGCGCCCCTCGGCCTTCCACTTGCTGTACCCGCCATCAAGAATAGCCACATTCCCGATGCCGGCATATTTCATCGTCCAGGCGACCCGTGCCGGATGTGCCCGGTCAAGGTCCGTGTCCGTTTTGCCGACGATAACCACGATATTATCCCGGTCTATCCCCGCGGACCTCAGATTGTCCTCGATATCGTCCTTCGGGGGGAGCTGGCATGAGATCCCTTTTTCCATGGTCCGCCAGGCATNNGAGCCACTTCGTCGTGACGACGGATGGTATCCCGTTGGCGCCGTTTGCGGCAGGTCCCGCGGAGAGGATCAAAACAACCAGGGCCAGTGCCACGAGAACAAGTTTCATAACTGTTTCCTCGCGTTGCGCTATTTGGGTTTTTCAGCCTGCTCTTGTATGCTCGACATGTAACGTGCAAGATGGTTCAGGATCGCCTTCTTCAATCCGGTCGCGCCGAGATTCGAGCAATGGATCTTGTATTCCGGGAGCCCTCCCAGGGCCTTGACTATGTCCATGTCATCGAGCATCATGGCCTCGTCGAGGTCCTTGCCGACGGCGAGCTCGGTCATGATGCTCGCGCAGGCAATGGACGCAGGGCATCCCCTGATCTGGTATCGTATGGCGATAATGATGTTGTCCTCGACCTTGATGAATACCCTGAGGAAGTCCCCGCAATTCGGGTCGCCGATCTCTCCCATCCCATCGTAATTGGTGATGATGCCAACATTGCGGGGGTTGTTGAAATGGTCCATGACGATCGGAGTGTATTCGTTCATTGGAGCTTGTGTCCTCCCTGATCTTTCATTAGAGTGACGAGCCGGATGGAGCCCGTCCGTTTCAATGCCCTGAAATTTGCTCCCTGGCGTATATGCAGGAGTGCCGTGTCGGGATCGGTGACTATGGACCCGGAAATGATGTCGATACCATGGTCGAAGAGCACGCTCGTAAGAGGTGTCGTCGGGCCGAGCAGCATCTTTGTGCTGCCCGAAGGGCAAAGGCTGAGTATGTTGCCGAGGGTGTGATTGATCAGGGTCGTACTGGAAATGGCTATCAAATCCGATCGTGCAAGGCAGGTCGCGGTTTCCTCCTCGGGGTGGTCCCCGGGTTGCACCCGTTTTTCGATCACCCAGAGGTTCCCGGCAACCTTTCTCAGGTCCTCGACAAAAGGGAAATGACCGATCACGGTGATATTCTTTCCCTGCCCGTTGTCGATAAGATAACGTCCGGCGTTGAGATCGACGCATCGCACGGTATCGACATCGATGAGGGAATTGATCGCGGCGAGCCCCAGGGACGCATCCATGGTACTGTTCAACAGCGCTCCCCTGGCGAGCGAGGTGGCGCTCATATCCAGGTACGACATCTGCCCAGGTTCCTTGCCGCCTCCAATCTCCCAATCATAGACCATTGTCGATGCCAGGCCGCAATGCCTGCTCACCAGCGCGGTCCAGAAAATCCCCTTCGTGACATCCCTGACGGGAGCATCGACGGTGATCGAGGATATTATGTCCTCAAGTACTTTCATTTCAGCGACCCCTTTCCGCGGGGAGCGGGTGGCGCGGTGCGCCAACCGCTCCCGGTGATTCCGGCTTTATTTAGTGGTCGCAAGTGTTCGCGCCGGTGGCGAGGGTACCTTTCAGGTAGCTTTCCACCGCCTTCTTCGGGTCTGCTTCCTGCGCGCCCGTTACAACCCTGACGCCCTGCTGGGCGAAAAGCTGCTGGGCACGGCTTCCCATGCCTCCCGCTATGATGCAGTTCACGCCTTGCTGCGCAAGCCAGCGCGGAAGAACGCCCGGTTCGTGGGCCGGAGGTGTCACGTATGTTTCGCTCGTGACCTTGCCCTGGGCATCGGCATCGATGAGCGCAAAGGCCTCACAATGACCGAAATGCATGCAGAGCTTGCCTTCATTTGTGGGTATGGCGAACTTCATGGTGCCTCCCTGGGTAGCGATATCCCCCTGGCCCGCGCCACTGGAGGGTGGTATGACAGAATCTTCGGCCTTGTCTTCTTTTGCCGGGGGCCGGGGGATATCGGTATTGCCTGATGAGTAGACCGCGGTGATCTTGTCCACGATCTCGTCAAAGCGTTTCGCTGTTTCCGACGTGCCGTAGGAAAGGACGTAGGGGATGCCCTTCTCACCGCTCCTGACGATGTCCGGATCCAGGGGTACGGCGCCGAGGAAGGGGACGTTCATGCGTTCAGCCAGTTCCTTTCCGCCGCCCTTCATGAAGATGTCGACCTCCTTGCCGCAGTGCGGACAAATGAATCCGCTCATGTTCTCCACGATGCCGGCAACAGGAAGGTCCAGCTGCTTGCAGAAGGTGATGCACTTCGCCACGTCAATGGTCGCCACCTGCTGCGGTGTCGTCACGATGATGGCGCTGGCGCGTTCCTTGATGAGCTGTCCGACGGAGAGCGGCTCATCGCCGGTCCCCGGAGGGGCGTCGATGACAAGATAGTCAAGGTTTCCCCACATGACGTGCTGGAGAAATTCCTTGATGACGTTGTACTTGAGAGGTCCCCTCCACACGACGGGCTGGTCGTCGTGCTCAAGGAGGAGCCCCATGGATACAACGTGGATCTTCCCGAAACATTCGATGGGGATTATCTCGTTGTCCTTGACGCCGACCTTCTGGCCGTTGAGCCCGAGCATTTTCGGGATGCTCGGCCCGTGAATATCGACGTCGAGGAGGCCAACCCTCTGTCCCTGCGCGGCGAGGCTCAAGGCCACATTCACTGCTACCGTGCTTTTGCCGACACCGCCCTTGCCGGAAAGGACCATAAGGGTCCGGTTGATCCGGCTCAAGCGCTCCTGGAGGAAGAGATCATCCAGTTCCTTTTCTTGTTTTGTTTGTTCCTGGTCTGTCATTTTTATTGCTCCTCATAAAAAGATAGTATTCGTTCCGATATCTCGCGCATAGCCTTGCTTACGGGTATATCGGGTGCGTATTCCACTATAGCCTTGCCCTGGCGTTGTGCCTCCGAGATCGTGCTGTCATAGGGAAGGCGCCCCAGAAGAGGCACCTCGTTGCGAATGCAATACTGTTCGATGTTATCTGCACAGGCGGGATTGATATCGCTCTTGTTGATTATCACCGCCGAGGGGATCTGAAAATGGCGTGCAAGCTGAACAACACGCTCCAGGTCATGAATGCCCGAGCCGGTGGGTTCCGTGACGACAAGGGCGAGCGAGGTGCCTGTAATAGAGGAAATGACGGGACACCCGATGCCGGGAGGGCCGTCGGTAAGGATGCGGGAAAGACCTGCGCGTTCCGCCTGCTCCTTTGCTTTTGTTCTTACCATGGTTACCAGTTTACCAGAATTTTCCTCCCCCGGAAAGAGTTCCGCATATACGAAGGGATCACCCGTCGGTGTGTCGCATACATAGCAGCGTCCGACGACTGTGGGTTCGAATGCAACGGCTGCCGCCGGGCAAAAGAAATAGCACGCACCGCACCCTTCGCAGGCGACCGGATCGATGATAAAGTCTTCGGAGATGGCATCAAAGCGGCACATGTCCCGGCAAACGCCGCATTGAGTGCAGTTTTCCGGAATGATCCGGGCCTTTTTGCCGGCGGTGAAGTCTTCTTCTTCGATAACGCGTGGTGATAACACCAGGGAAAGGTTTGCGGCATCCACATCGCAGTCCACCATGGCCTTATTCTTGATCAGGCAGGCCAGAGAGGCGACAACTGAGGTCTTGCCGGTTCCGCCTTTTCCGCTCACTACTACGATTTCCTTCATGATTGGGTCCTCCCGGCGCGCATGCCATGGGTGTTGAGAAGTTTTTCCAGGTTTGTAACGAGAGACCGGTAAGTATCGACGTAATGCGGAAGAGATTCGAGGATCATGTCGCCCTGCGAGTAATGGCGCGCAATATCCGCATCTTCAGGAATTACGGCGAGGACCGGTATATTGTTTGCTTTCAGATAATTATCCAGAGGGGGATAGCTCCCCTGGTCCCTGTTTACGACGACGCCCGTGGGTATATTGAGGAGCTTTGCCACATCGATGGCTATCGTGAGGTCATGGAGGCCAAAGGGGGTTGGTTCTGTTACCATGATGACCGCGTCGGAACCGTTCAGGGT
Source organism: Syntrophobacterales bacterium Delta_02 (assembly GCA_001603955.1). Lineage (GTDB taxonomy): Bacteria > Desulfobacterota > Syntrophorhabdia > Syntrophorhabdales > Syntrophorhabdaceae > Delta-02. The sequence goes on from LVAA01000060.1 coordinate 16,718, forward strand.
TGCCACCACGGGGCAGGAAGTCCCCGGTGGTGCATCAATAATGTGTATATTGGGATCCTTCCGTTCGTCTTTCACTTTTTTTATGAGAGGCACGGCCATGGCCTCACCCACATTCAGGATTCCGTGAGCGAACTCTATTTCCTTTACGCCTTTCCCTTTTTCGATAATACCAATTTCCCGGGTTCCCTCCGTGATGGCTCCCACGGGACACACGGCGCTGCAAAGACCACAACCGTGACAGAGACCCGGAAAGATGAGCGTGTCCCCGGGCAGGTTGACGATGGCGTGAAATTGACACTTCACGCCGCATTCACCGCAGGATGTGCATTTTTCCTGATCCACGACGGGAACCATAACCTCTGTAGCGAAGGATGCCTGGATGGAGGGCTTGAGGAAGATATGGCCGTTGGGTTCTTCCACGTCGCAATCCAGGTATTGCACGGGATAGCCCGCGTTTGCGAGGAACCAGGCAAAATTCACCGCCACGGTTGTTTTGCCCGTTCCGCCCTTTCCGCTTGCCATCGTGATATTCATACCGGTGAGATCTATCATGATGCCCTCACCATTGTCGATCCGCATTGCGGGCAGAGCTGTTCAAAGCAGGGAACCCCACGTTTGTGCGGGGCCCTTGTCCCGCAATTCGGGCACTGGCATTCACCTCCGAGACCAAGACCCTGGCCGCCCATCCTGCCTCTTCCCGTGCCCTGCTGACCACCACCGCGGCCTGCACCCGCGCCCTGACCCATACCACGCCTTCCTGTCATCGGTCCCTTTCCCGTCGGACCCGTTCCATCCTTTCCTGGCATAATAAGTACCTCCTTTGCTTTTTACCAGTGCCCCTCTACATCGGCACCGGCAAGTTTGTTAAGCTTTCCGTTCTTGTGTGCTTCAAGGGCCTGGCGGACTGTCATTCCGGAGACCGTGAACACCTCGACACCTGCGCCGGAAACAACGCGAAAGGCATTGGGGCCGAGATGGCCGCTGATGACCGTCCGGGCCCCGGTTTGTACGACATTCTGTGCGGTCTGAATGCCCGCCCCTTGAGCCGCGTTCATATTTGTGGTGTTGTCGATGGTTTCGTGAGTGTTTGTCTCCGTGTCAAAGATAATTATCTTTTTCGTTCTTCCGAAGCGTTCATCCACCATTCCGTCAAGTGTACCGTCTGCACTCGTTATGGCTATTTTCATCGGTGTGCCTCCTTGTGTTTGTTTTCCTTCTTCGATCGGGGAAGAGGCAATGGCCTCTGCGGAGGCGCATCCCTGGTTCCACCGCTTTGTCCAGCGGCATGGCCCGACCATCCCCTCGTGAACAGTGACATTGCCGCCGTCTATCCTGAGGGCCTTGCCGTTTATTATCGCGTCGGTTATCTTCTGATGGGCGGCGTTGATCAAGCGATGAAAGGTTGGCTGCGAAACGCCCATCTGGCTTGCCGCTTCTTCCTGGGGGTACCCGAGGAGGTTCTTGAGCCGCATGGCCTCCACCTCGTCGTGACCGATCACGATCTCCTGAACCAATCCCAACGGTATGCCGGCAGGTTTGAAGAACACCGCTTTCGGTTGAAATCCTATTCGTTTCTTGCAAGTTGGTCTCGGCATCCTTACCTCGTAGCGTTGATCTCGTGTCTCACGTAATGAATATATATTCAGAATAGTGCGTTTGTCAAGGGGAAGGAAAAGAAAGTTCAAAAGCTCAAGGGTTCAAAAGTCCAAGGGAAAAGGCAACACCAGGGTTCGTCCCGTTCGCGGCGGATGTCTTTCTTTCACCTGTCAAGGCGGGGGACGTGATGCGGGGGAGGATTCGCATGGCGTAGACGGGGGGGCAGACACGAGGATCGATGGAAGACTCTTGTCTGTCATGAGAAATGT
>LVAA01000061.1 GCA_001603955.1 Syntrophobacterales bacterium Delta_02
AAGAAAAGGGGGTAACATATGAAAAAAGTTGCAATAATTCTCATGATCGCTGCCCTTTCCTGTGGTCTTTTCGTGCTTCCGGCCTTTGCCGAGGACGAGTCCGAACAACGTTCCTGGAGGGGAACCGGAAAGGGGGAGGCCATGTTCTTTGACCTCGTACTCTTGAGACCTATCGGCATTGCCAGCGTAGGCGTCGGTTTTGCGGCGACCATAGCGGCATTACCGTTTTCCGTGATAGCCAACAACACGAGAGAGGTCGGGGATGCCATGCTTACCGAGACCATGAATTACACCTTTGTGAGGCCCCTGGGCGAGGTTTTTGAGCCGGCATCGTTGCTGGACCGTTAGGATGGTCGCCCCGGGCGGCACTGAACATGGTGTCCTGGGGCCAAGGACCGCTGGAAAAGGGACGCCCCGCCGTGTTCGATCACGGTCTTTCCTTATCACCACCGCTAAAGAATCTTTAGTAAATATCGATAACTATAGGTATCGGAGCTTCGACTCCGTTATTATCAAAGGAGATGTCACATGAATCAAACCTCTGATGACGCCGGCATAAAAAGGTCAGACAGCCGGGCCGGAGACGATTTTCGCAGGATCCTGACAAACCAGCTCACATATTCCCTGTCGAAAGACATGTATTCGGCGACGCAAAGGGACAAGTACACGGCGACGGCCCTTTCCGTCAGGGCGCGCATAGTCAAGAACTGGATCGAATGCCAGCAGAGCTATTATAAGCACGATGCCAAGCGCCTTTACTACCTTTCCCTGGAGTTTCTCATGGGGAGGCTTCTCAAGAACTACCTCATCAACATCGACCTTCTCGACGAATACCGCGAGGCCATGGACGTCCTGGCCATTAAGCTGGAAGACACTTTCGAGTACGAGTGGGACGCCGGATTGGGTAATGGCGGCCTCGGCAGACTTGCGGCCTGCTTCATGGATTCCATGGCCACATTGAACTATCCCGCCTACGGGTACGGGATCAGGTACGAGTACGGCATCTTCACGCAGAGGATCGTCGACGGGCGTCAGACGGAGGCGCCGGACAACTGGTTGCGTTACGGCAACCCCTGGGAGTTCCCGCGACCTGAGCTCATATATCCCGTTCGGTTCTACGGGAGGGTGGAGACACACTCCGCCAGGACGGAATGGGTGGACACGAGTGAGATCCTGGCCATGGCCTACGATTATCCCGTGCCAGGCTTCCGGACGAACACGGTCAACACCCTGCGCCTCTGGGCGGCCAAGTCGACGCGCGATTTCGATTTCGACTACTTCAACAGCGGGGATTATGTCAAGGCCGTGGAGAACAAGAACAACAGCGAGAACATCTCGAAGGTCCTCTACCCCAACGACCTGTCCCTGGCGGGCAAGGAACTGAGGCTCAAACAGCAGTATTTCTTCGTGGCGGCCACCCTCGCCGACATCATGAGGCGATTCGGGAAGGCCTACGACAATCTGAACATGCTTCCCGCCAAGGTCGCGATCCAACTCAACGACACCCATCCTTCGATCGCGATCCCCGAAATGATGAGGATACTCATCGACGATCACGGGCTCTCCTGGGATATCGCGAGCAAGCTCACGCGGGAGACCTTTGCCTACACGAACCACACCATCCTTCCCGAGGCTCTGGAAACGTGGTCGGAGGATCTCATCGGGCACCTGCTTCCCCGCCACCTGCAGATCATTCAGGAGATGGACAGGAAGTTCCATATCCACGTGGCCCGGCGCTTTCCCGAGGAATTCGACAAGGCCTGCCAGATGGGCATCGTCACGGGGGATTGCGGGAAGGTGGTCAACATGGCCCGGCTCGCCATCGTGGGAAGCCACGCGGTGAACGGGGTGTCCCGACTGCACAGCGAGCTCTTGAAGAGCCACGTGTTCAACGATTTTTACCTCATGTATCCCGAGAAGTTCCGGAACGTGACGAACGGCATCACCCACAGGCGGTGGCTCCTCTCGGCGAACCCGGGTCTCGCCTCCCTTATCACGGAGGCCATCGGCGACGGGTGGACGCACGACCTCGAGGAATTGAAAAAGATCGAGCCCATGGCGGAGGACGCCGCTTTCAGGGACCGTTTCAATGCGGTCAAGAAGGAGAACAAGCTTCGCCTTTACGCGGCAATGGATAGGGTTTTCAACTTTACCTTTGAAACGGATTTCCTCCTCGACTGCCAGGTAAAGAGATTTCACGAATACAAGAGACAGCTCCTCAACGTGTTTCACGTCATCACACTCTACAACCGTCTCAAGGAGGGGAGGGTGCCGGAGGGTTTCGTGCCCCGGGTGGTTCTTTTCTCGGGCAAGTCGGCGCCGGGGTATCTCATGTGCAAGCTCATCATCAAGCTAATACACAACGTTTCCGAGATAGTCGCCGCCCATCCGCTGGTGAAGGACAAGCTCCAGGTGGTCTTCGTCCCCAACTACGGTGTTACCATTGCCGAGGTCACCATACCGGCGGCGGACCTGTCGGAACAGATATCGACGGCTGGGTACGAGGCTTCGGGCACGGGGAACATGAAGTTCGCCCTCAACGGAGCGCTTACGATAGGCACCTACGACGGCGCCAACATAGAAATCCGGGAAGAGGTGGGAGAGGAGAATTTCTTCCTCTTCGGGCACGGGGCCGAGGAGATCTTCGAGCTGAGGAAACAGTACGAGCCGAAGAAATACATCGAGGAGAACAAGGAGCTTGCCCAGGTGATGCACCAGCTTCAATCGGGGTTCTTCTCTCCGGAAGAGCCTGCCCTGTTCCAACCCATCGTGCAGGCCCTGCTCGACGGCGACCGTTACTGCGTCCTTGCCGACTATTCTCTCTACGTGGCATGCCAGGAGGAGGTAGCCAGGGCCTACAGCGACAGAGACCAGTGGACGCGCAGGGCGATCCTCAATACGGCAAGGTCGGGAAAGTTCTCGAGTGACCGCGCCATCCACGAATACGCCAAGGATATATGGGACATCTCACCGGTAACCCGGTGAAGACCGTTCCAGGATAAAGACTGTTTCAAGTTTTAGGTTTCAAGTTTCATGGAAAAGACAGTTCCGGGTTCCGGGTTGCGCGTTTCGAGTCAAATTCGAAAGAGGGACTGACTGTCCGGGAAGATCGGAACCTTTACACGATTTTCCAGATCGTTTCACCTGAGACCTGAGACCTGAAACGTGAAACCGTCTTTACTTCCTGAAACCTGAAACTTGAAACAGTCTTTTTTGTGTCTTGACTCGTTTTCGGTGGTGTGTTACTCATTTCGAGGTTTCTTCATTTCTGAACACAACAGGATGGCGAACATGGAACGATATCCGCATATCTTTCAACCGGGTACCATCGGCAGGCTGGCCGTGAAGAACAGGATAAAATACGCGGCCACGGAGACGAACTTTCCCTACGGTGACGGCTATGTGAGCGACCGGGAGGTCGCCTACATGGAGGCCCAGGCGAAGGGCGGGGCGGGCATAGTGACGACCCAGGGTGCCTACCCCGACAAGAAGGGAGAGGGGAAGGGCTTCAAGGGAATGATGTCCATCAATGACGACAGGTATATCCCCGGTCTCAAGCGGATAGCCGATGTGATCCGTGCCAACGGAGCGCTTTCGAGCATCCAGATACTTCATTGCGGAAGGGAAGGCGGGATCGAGCTGGACTATTGCCTCATGCCCTCCGTTGTCCCCCAGAAGCTCTCCTATTTCAAGCCTCCCCGCGAGATCACGAAGGAAGAGATAAGGCAGGCCGTGAAGGACCACGTGGCGGCGGCGCGCCGCGCGAGAGAGGCCGGGTTCGACATGATAGAGCTTTCCGGCATCGTCGGTTACCTCATCTCCACCTTCATATCGAGGTACACGAACAAGAGGACCGACGAATACGGCGGGGACCTGAGGCAGCGGTGCCGGCTGATGGTGGAGGTCATCGGGGGCGTGAAGGCCGAGGTGGGCGACATGCCCGTCGGCATCCGTCTCTGTGGCCACGAACTCCTCGACGACCGGGGCGGCAACACCTTCGAGGAAAGCGTCGAAAGCTTCAGGATAGCGCAGGACGCCGGGGCGGATTACCTGAGCGTCACCGTGGGATGGCACGAATCCTCGCAGTCGGTCATCACCAGGGACGTTCCCATGGGACACTGGCTTTACATAGCGGAGGCGGTGAAGAAGGCCGTCGACGTGCCCGTCATGATGGCATTTCGGCAATTCCTCCCGCAGATTCCCGAGAAGGCGATCGCCGGGGGTCAGATAGACTTCGTGGAGATGTGCCGGCCCATGATAGCGGACCCCGAGTTCCCGAGGAAGGTCATGGAGGGCAGGGAAGGGGAGATAATCCCCTGTATCGCCTGCAATGTATGTTTCTCGCGGCTTTACTACCACCAGCCCATCATGTGTTCCGTCCGTCCCAGTCTGGGACACGAGGGCGAAGAAGGGTGGGGATACTACGGGTTCAAACGGACGGAGAAGAGAAAGAAGATCCTTGTCGTGGGTGGCGGTCCCGCGGGCCTGCAGTGCGCCGAGGTGGCGGCACAAAAGGGCCACGAGGTAACGATCTTCGAGAAGAAGGACAGGCTGGGGGGCAATATCCTCATAGCTTCCCGGGTGGATGCCGGCGCCGCGGAGCTCATGAGGCCCATAGCGACCCTCGAGCAGCTCTGCCGCAAGGCCGGGGTGGGCATCAGGCTCGGCGCCACGTGCGATCCGGCCACCGTGGGCGCGGAGGCGCCCGACGTTCTCGTGGTGGCCTGCGGACCGTCCATAAAAGGTGTCTCGAAGGGCATTCTGACACCGCACGATGTGATGGCGGCGGGGGAGAAGGTTAGACGGAGGGTCGTCATCATGGGAGCGGGCGGTGTAGGACTTGGTGTCGCCGTTTACCTCCTTCGCAGCGGTGAATACGAGATCACCGTCATAGACGAAGCAGGAAAGCCCGGCAGGGATGTTAACCCCTTTTATTTCTGGCAGTACATGGCCCTCATGAGAAAGCGAAAGGTCAATTTCATGATGCGCACCGTCATCAACTCGGTGGAAGACGGCCGGGTGCGTGTCACGGGGCCCTCGGGAGAGGGGGTTGTCGAGACGGACAGCGTCATAACGTCGCTGATGGCCCCGGAAGAAGACATATGGAAAAATACCGCGGGATCGCTTGCGGGAGAGGTGTATTTCATCGGGGACGCGAAGAAACCGAGGCGCCTTCTGAACGCGATCCGTGACGGATACCGCTTAGGGATGGTGCTCTGATGATCCCCGTTATCGACAAGGAAACATGCACAGGGTGCGCGACGTGCTGGGAGGTGTGTCCTCCCGGTGCCATACTCTTCAGGGAAGGCAAGGCCTTAATCGATGAAGACCTCTGCGAGGAATGCGGTTTCTGTGCCGCCGAATGCCCGGTAAAGGCGATAGAGATCCCCTTCCCAAGGAAGGAACAGTAGAAACCGCTTGAGCGTCAAAAAGAATAAAAACGAAATATCGTGGATCGACACCGGGTGGTATACGAGCAGGGTTGTATTCATTTCGCCCACCCTGGTCTTTCCCGTTCAAGCGGCTCAAGCTGTTCAAACGGTTCAAGCGGTCCTTTCTTCCCCTTAATCTATTTGCAGATCTTCCGATAATAGAGAAAGATGCGTGTATTTTTATTACTGTGACGGCACAGCCGAAGGAGGGGTTATGGCCCAGGGGACGTCGAGCATTCTTCTTGAGACGGGGACGAACGAGGTAGAGATACTGGAACTGTATATCGATGAGGAAGGGTATCGCGGGTATTACGGTGTCAATGTGGCGAAGGTCATAGAGATCATACCCGTTCCCAGGAACAAGATCAATCCGCCCGATTCGAAGAAAGGGATGGTGTCGGGTCTTTTCAACCATCGGAACAAGGTGGTGGTCCTTATAGACCTTGCCGTCTGGCTCGGTAAGACGAGGGTTGAGACGAAGCCCTGCAACGTACTCATAACGGAGTTCAATAACGTCGTGACGGCCTTCATGGTGTCGGGCGTCACGAGGATACATCGCGTTACCTGGCAGGACATAAAACCTCTTGACGGGTACATGGAGAACGTGAGTGATGCCGTGACAGGGGTCATCGAGCTCGAGAATAACCTCGTCTTTCTCCTTGACCTCGAGAAGGCCATCGCGGAACTGAATCCGGAACTGGCGCTGAAGGCCCCTTCGGCGGCCGCCGAGGGACGCTTGGAATTCAGCCTCGACAGGCCCATCAAGGTGCTCCATGCCGACGATTCCAACGTCATACGGCACAACGTTCGGGCTCGCCTGGAAGAGCACGGGCATTTTACCGTCCACTCGGTGGGCAACGGCGAGGAGGCATGGAACCAACTGGTGAGCCTCAGGGAAAAGGCCCTCGCTGAAGGAGTAGCCCTGACGGAACTCGTGGACGTGGTTCTCACGGACATAGAGATGCCCGGCATGGATGGATACCACCTGTGCAAGAAGATTAAGGATTCGCCGGAATTCAAGGACATTCCCGTTATTCTCTTCTCTTCTCTCATAACGGACAAGCTCATCCACAAGGGCCAGTCCGTCGGCGCCGACGGCCAGTTCTCGAAGCCGGACCTCAGCCTCCTGTCCTTCATGAAGGAACTCGTCGAAAAGAGACAAAAGGCAGCATAAAAACGGTTCCAGGAAGAAAAGACGGTTTCAGGTTTCAAGTTCCAGGTTTCAGGCAAAAGACAATGCCGTGAAAACGGATCTCACATTGACACCCGAGAGGATCGTCGATTGGGACTGTTTTTAGCTTGAGACTTGGGACTTGAAACCTGAAACCGTCTTTGTCCTTGACACCCGGAGGGTGGTTATATAATCTGCATCATAAGGTTTCGACGCACACAATGTTCAAGGAGGAGAGGAAATGATGGGCAAGACTGATCTTTCCTGGAAGGCCGTAACATCGGGTATCCTGTGTATCTTCGCGCTGGTCCTGTGGTCAGGGGTGGCGGATTCGGCGGAGAAAACGCCCGTGACACGCTACTGGATGAGTGTTTCCACGGAGAAGAGCGGTTTTCCCGGAATGCCTTCCGGTGCCGGGGGCGGGATGTCGGGCATGATCGGCGGTATGCTCGGTGTGGGTGCAGGCGGCGGTTCAGGGAAAAGGCTCCAGCTGCAGGTATCCTCCCCGAAGAGCACCCCGGCCGACCCTCAGGGGACCCATGATATCCCGCCGGGACAGAATATGGGGTCGACTCTCCCGCTCATGACGCCCGAGCCGGTGCGTCCGGGCCGGGCGGAACCGGTCGGGAGGGCGGAAAGGCCGCAGGAGAAGATGGAAAAGCCTAAGATGCGCATGCTCATGTACTGGGGTTGCTCGGAGACGGTGAGACCGGGCCAGCCTTACGTCATCGACACGGAGAAGATGAACCCCGCCGATTTCGGAAGGGCGTTGCAGGGACGACAGGTGTCGGTGCAGAACCCGCCTTCGACCCGTCCGGGATGGACGTACGCGGATTGGCCGAACAGGAAGGATTCGAAGCAGGTCCCCGCGGACAGTTCCCTTGCGGGCGACCATTTTGTCCACGGCAATTATCTTCCCGATATACGGTTTGCGATAGATCCCGGCCATGACTTCATGGCCCCCGTGGAGTTCACCTCGACAAAGGGCAGCCCCGAGGAGAGCTTCCAGTTCCAGTGGAACGCGATCCCGACGGCGACGGGCTATTTCGCGAGCGCCATGGGACACGACGAGAAGACGGGAACGATGATCATCTGGAGCTCCAGCGATGTCCGGGAGGCCGGGTACGCGCTTATGAACTTCCTCTCCGATGGGGAGGTGCGGCGCCTCGTGAGGGATAAGGTCGTGATGGCGCCCTCGACGACGCGGTGCGCCGTACCGAAAGGAATCTTCAAGGACGCCCAGGGCGCCATGATCCAGTTCATAGCCTACGGCGATGAACTGAACATTTCCTATCCGCCGCGTCCGAAAGACCCCATCTGGGCCGTGAAGGTAAGGCGCAAATCAACGTCGATGCTGCCCCTCATGACGATGGAAGGCGGCGGGCCCGGCAGGGCACCGAGCGATGAAGGCGCTCCTCCTCCCGAGAAGAAGGAGGATGAGGGGATAACGCCGGGTAAGTTGCTGAAGGGGATATTGAAGTGGTAGAGAGGAGAGGTAATGGGTAATAGGTGATGGGCGATAGGAAGGACTTCTTTACATAACCCATAACCTGCGCGGTATGCGTATGAAAACCTGGAATGAAAAAATCGCTGAATTCGATGTCGCGGGCAAGCCGTTGACGAAGGCGCTCCTTGACAAGGCTGGCGCAGATCTGGAGGCGATGGGGGAGGCCTGTGTTCTGGCCCTGGGGCCCTGCGAAGGCCTCGATGAGATGCTGACAAGGGCCGTTTCGGCCGATATCTCCACGCTTCTCCTTCCCTCGTTGATGGAGAGGCTCAACGCCTCGGGGGAGGACCTTCCCTTTCCCAGGGACAGGGTCCTGACCTTCGTCTGCGGTATCTGGTTCATGACGGCCGCGCTCCCGAGGCTCAAGGATGAAGGGACCTCCCTGGACATGCACGACTTGGCGCGGGAACTGGGACGGTTCTTCTTCATGCCCTACGACGAAGAGAACAGGGAGGGCCTCGTCAAGATCGGGATCCAGTACTGGAAGGAACTGCGGGCTGAGCCGCCCGCCTCGGTCATCGAGTGGGACCGGGCGTTCTCGCAGATGGTCTTCATCCACTACGAACAGATGACGAACCGCAACATCGACCTTGGCGACTTCGATCTCACCGGGAGCATCGGCAAGATGCTCACCGTCTTCCTCTCCTCTGCCTTTACTCTCCCGTCCCCGCCGGACAACAGTTCGGAATCCCCTTAGGGCGCACCCGCGAACCTTCCGACTACCTGTATCGTTTCATGCAATTATCGTAACATTCACCGCTCACGGGCGGCTTCTTTCTGAAACATCCGGTTGCCTGGCAGAGACAGGGTCCGTTGGCAAGATCGCGGCAGGAAGGAGAATTTCCCCTGTTGTGGAGATCGTAGCGGCAGTGAAACCTTCCCCCTTTTGGTTCAAGGCACCTGCACAGGCAATCCCTGATCTCCTTATCATCGCCGCCCCTGAGGTCTTTGAGCGTTACCCTGTTCTTATCGACTGCGGGATCAGCCACGTAGTACCAGCGATTCTGGAGGTTGATGTCGGCGAGTCTTTTGCCCGCAAGAAGGGAACCTAAAAGTCCACTTGTGTCCTTCGCCGCCACGAGCGGGTTAATCTCGCAGCCGGGCGCAAAGAGCGTTTTCGCGTTGAAGATGGACCGAAGCCCCTCTATGTCGCTCTGAGCGGCGTGTTTGTATCCGCCGTCGCCTTCGACGGACATGCAGCCCGCTATGACAACACTTGCCAGCCGGGGCGGCCTGGCAATGCCGAAGGTGGCCCAGAACCTCGACCAGGGCACTTTCTTTTTGCCCAGGCCGAAGATATTTGGGTTCGAATGGACGGAGAGGACCAGAATGTCTCCATCGCGAAGCTGTCCCAGGGCCCTGCGTATAAGAGCTGCATCATCGGAGTCTTCCTGTACTTTGAGCTGACCCAGTACCTCCTTGCTCAAAGATTTTGTCTTTGGATAGGAACTCGATAGTGAGGTCTGGATCGTGATACCCGTATCTGCGGCGTAAAGAAGCAGCGGACTGAGCAAAAAGAACGCTATGACCGCCATTTTCTGTATCATGATCATGCATCCACGTTTTCTTTGAGGGTATCCTGGCATATGCTTTCTCCTCGGCTGGAAATGGGTGCAACGGAGAAACGGTTTCGTTTCCCCTTTGTCCTTTTTGTATTGGCTTGACCGGTCTTTTCTTCAACGTACGGTAATTTCCTCGGGGATAGGATGAACCTGAAATAGGCACCGTCGATCACCCCGGAAGAGACGCGGACCATGAAATTGTACGCAATGATCGAAGAAAAGGAAATGAAAAGATGAGATCAGGTGTATCGTGCTATTCCTTTACCTGATAACTGCCACAGGATAGTAGAGCGGAAGCTGCCAGGAAAGAATGGAGGCAAAGAGCCATGCCAAGGCCACAATGCCCACAAGCCAAAAAAACGCATCACCATGCGACGGCTTCTCTTCCCGTGCATTCTTCCCGAGGAGAATGCTTAGCAGGGCCGCCAGCGGTAATACGTAACCCAGGAACGAATAGCGGTGAAAGAAAGTGGTTGGAAAAGGCAGGCATGCCAGATCGATTCTTAGCCCGTATTGCAGCCAGTTGGCTTGCATAACGCCATATACGTGCACGAAAAGAGCAACGAGAACGGTCGCCGCCGCCACACCAACCGTTCGTACCGCGATGATCCTGTTGTTCATGTTCTCCCCATGGGTTTAATGCATGATCTGCCTTAAAGGCTATCGCTGTACGCAGTTTTTGTCAATCGAAGGGTATTGCGTTGAAGTGAAGCAGGCGGATAGAGAAAGGAGGATCACAGTTCGTTAAAAGGGGCCGACAACATACGGCTGATAAGGGTGACGGGTTGAAGCAAAAGGATCCGCGAATGGCCCGTGAAAAGCCGGGCCCGGGAAGAGGCAGGTGCGAAGATCGGGAATCCTCTGCAAGGGCCAGAAGATATTGGAGCCGACGATGGGAATCGAACCCGCGACCTGCTCATTACGAGTGAGAAGGCCGACGTCGCCGAAGCCCTGTTATTACCTCAACTTACAATCTTACGAGTTTTGATTTCCTGCAGATTTCCTGCAATTCCGAATTTGACCGTGGGGATGGCCAGGGTCATTTCTTCCCTTTCTTGATGGAGACGACCTTGTCGTTTTCGATCTCTTCCATGCTGAAGGATCCTTCCAGTTTCGACATGGCGTTCTTGAGGTGGTCCGGAACCAGGTGGGCGTAGATATCGGTCGTGCTCGTCCTGGTGTGCCCGAGGATCTCTGCGACTGCCTTGAGGTCGACGCCGGCCATGACAAGGTGGCTGGCCGTCGTGTGCCTGAGGTCGTGAAGACGGATGTGGGGGACCTTCGAGGCATCGGCGTACTTCCGGAAGAGTCGGGTCACTGCATCGGGCGTTCTCCACCTGGGGAAGACGTAGGCATCTTTCTGGCCGCGCTTCATGCTGTCGATGAGCTTCGCTGCCTCGGCGTTGGCGTCGATGATACGCTGGTTGCTGGTCTTGGTCTTCTGTATGGTGATGACGTATGCACCCTTTATCTTGACGATGTCCCCCCATTTGAGCCGGACCAGCTCCGCGCGCCGGCAGCCGGTGTGGACATAGAAGTACACCATCCTCTTGAAATCCTCGTCCGTGATGGCCTTGAAGAGTTTCTTGATCTCCTTCCCGTACAGGAAGCGGGGCAGTTTCTTCTCGACCTTGAGCTGCTTCACCTTCTGGAAGGGGCTGGCATCGAGGTATTTCCAGTCCACGGCTGCGTTCATGGCGGCTTTGATGCGCCGCAGGTAGGTGTTGATGGTCTCGTTGCCAAGCCCTGCCTTGGCGAGGTCGCTGATGAATTGGGCTGCCAGTTTGGTGGTGATCGTGTGCAGGTACCGGCCGCCGCCGCCTTCAATGAACTTCGCCAGCGTCTCGAGGGACAGCTTGTCGGAGCGTTTGGATGGGTCTGCCTTCGTCCCGCCGGAGATCCTGAGGTACTCCTTCGTGAACTCGGAGAGGGTGGTCTTGTTCTCTCTGTCGATCCGGACGAGCCTGTCCTCGACCATCTTCCTGGTGGCCTTCTTGAAGGCCTTCTCGGCTACGGCCCTGTCCTTCGTCTTCAGGGACTTTTCATGCCCCCGGGAGTACCGGACATACCAGTAACCGCTCTTTTTGTTCTTGAAGAGCTTCAATGAGTCCATTTTAAAAATGTGTTCCGTATTAGTCAACATAATTATCCCGCCAGGATCCGGGCGGCAGCTTTGTCGCTCTCGGCCTCGTCCCGGTTCATGTAGTCATGAATGCTCTCCACGTCGATGAGCCATTTCTTGCCCGTGTTCTTCCCCCTTATCTCTCCGTCCTTGAGGAGCTTGGTGTAGGTTGGGCGCGAGAGGGGGAGGATCTCCTGGGCTTTCTTGATGGAAACATAGCGTTTGTTCATAGGGGAAACGACTCCTTTTTTCTATGTACTTCAAGCAGATAGTCCACCTCTTTGTAAGCGCCCTTGTACCAAAGCGAATTGGCGGTGATGGCCACCCCCATCTTGGGCTCCACGTAAGTATCATTCTTCGGGTCGTATTTGAATCCCCTGTAGTGGAGGGCTTCTAGGTTCTCGATCAGGTTGTACAGTCGGTGCTTGCCGTCACCGCGTAAGGCATCTTGCAGGGCGGCCAATCCATATTCTTCGGTCGAGTACCTCCTTAGGGTGATGTTGTTGAACAGCATTTTGCTCCGTCCTCCTACCTGTTGTGTCTTCTCATGAGCTGGCTCAGTCGCCGGTTCGTCGCCGGCACCGGTAACCGGGTCAGGGGCGTCCGGTCATTCCCTGGCAGGGAGAAGACCTGCCTGGGCTGCCGGAACTCCTCCAGGTCCAGTACGGGCAGGTCTAAGTCTGGTAATGGCCGTACAGCGATGAACAGGATCTCTTCGACAGCCGCCGGCGTCTCCTCCTTCGGTTCCTGCAGGAAGTGGAGGGGCAGGGCGACCAGCTGCAACATTTCTTTCCGGAACTGCTCGAGCTGCCCGAGGAGCTCAGTGTTGATGTCCTTCATGGGTATCGGTTGGATTTCCTTCACGTCTTCTCCTTCGGCTGGGTGGCCCAACCTACGTTGAAATGGTGCGGTTCGTTCACCTTGTAGACTGGCAGGCCATAAACCCGCACGGGTTTCCCATACAGGTCGACGCTGGCATCCGTTATCTGGCTCTTCGGTATCCAGTCCTCGATTCCATCAACCTCAATGAGGATGGCGCCGGCGCTGTTTGCGATAAAGGTGCAGATGATGTCGACTTGTTCCTCTACCTTGTCCCACTTCGCCGCCTTCTCCAGTTCGCGGGCAAGAAGGGTATCTATAATCTCACCAGATACCGTATAATTCATGTCAAGCCCGTGCTTCTTGCATATGGCTATGATTTGCTCTTGAACATCATCCCTCTTATCCTTTTCCATCTTCCCCCTCCTTCCCCTCCACCCGCCACGCCCATTCCTTACCGGGGTGCTTGCGGTGCCAGTCGTACAGGAATGAATCTCTATAATCCGGTACTGGATAACCACAACCGCACGGCTGCATCTCCCCGCAGGTGAGGCATCCCCCGTTCAAATCAAGCCTGCTACAATCCTCTTCCGTTACCTCTTCAATCCGCACCGGCTCACAGGAAAGGATGATGACGAAGCGGCGGGCGTATTTGGCAGGCATCGTAACCGGAGACTTCCAACGGGGGAAGTCTGTTTTGTCGGCAAAATCTCCCATACCTCCATCTGCGTCGCAGAACTCAATATTGCTATCTTCTCGGTAGGCGATAACAAGACCGTCATAATACCAATGGGTGCGCCCCTTATCGTCAACCCAACTTGTAGGAGGTTCTATCAAACGTTCCCCTTTGGTTATTTCAAGCGGTTCATCAGTAGCCGGAGACACGGCTAGCAGTTCGGCGTAGGTCTCCCCCACATAGCACCTCTCGCCGGGGGAGTAAGGGGCCTTGCAATAAATTGCTCCTTCTTCTGGATATTCGCGCTCCCAACAATACCACCCGGCAGGGTTCTCCCCTTTGGCATGCGAAAAGTATTTAAAGGCGGGGTCATCAAACATATCCCTAACTTCTTCCTTCATCGCCTTAAAAAAGAATGGTGCGGGGAGGGATTTCATAGCAAGTCCTCCACTGTCTTGTGAAACGCATCCGCCAGTTTCTGAACTTCCTTGTCGGTCCCACGTTTTATCTGGTCCACGAACTTAGATTGCCAAAAATGAGGATACCAGCAAGCCATTCGCTTCTTGAACGGAAAGGATTTCAGGTTGTTGTAATGGGTGTTCTCCTCCCGTTCACATACGGGCCACGTAGGCTCACAAGGGTCATCGGAGCCGGGGCTGTCTTGTCCTAGATGCACACAGGTATGGCAATTCGCTTCATCCATTCCAATCGCTTTGAGAAGGGCATCTATATCAGTCACCCTTCACCTCCAGCCCTGCATCCCGCAGGAATTTGTCCAATAGACGTTCCGCACCGCGCTTGGCAGAGGAAAGGCGGGTGTAAGATTCGGCTGTGTCATGCCAAAGATAAAAGTCTAGTTCGTATGACACATAGCCGTCATAGTCAAAAAAGGCTTTTTGCTTGGTATCGCAAATCAAGATGTTGCCTAGATACCCAAGCGCACCTTCCCATCTTATTCTAGCCATCATTCCTCCACGGAAGCTCGTTCCACTCCCGCCCATCAAGCAGGCGACCGGCGCGTTTGGAGCCGACACGGTACATTACGTAGGGGGGCGTGGCTATAGATTTGAACCTCTTATCGGCCTCGTCGCAGTTGAAATCAGAGAGATAGTTGCAGTTGTCTTCTCCCCAGGGTGCCCATTCCCCCCACTGCTTGAAGAAGAACGGCACCCCAGCGGCCTGACACTGGTCCCTGACCGACTGTACCCAATCCGGGTGCGTGGGCCGCGCACCGGGGCCGGTTTCCCCGCCGAGGATGACGGCATGAATACCGGGCTCACAGGATATACCCACAATCTCATCGCCTTCATATATGTTGCCTAGAGGGTCGTAGGACTCTTGTGCTGTAGCAAGGGATATATCTTTTACCTCGTAGTCTGTCTTCCGTAGCCTATCAGCGTATGGCATGTTCTACTTGTCTCCTTTGTGGCAGGGGAGAGGGCGTGAAGGACCTGTCGGGTGACAGCCCGCCCCGTAGCTCCCTTTTCCCCGTTGGAACGGGCAGCCTTGCTTTCATAAGGCCCGGGCCGCGATCCGGTGCGCTCCGGTCCCCTCGGGCCATTGGGGGGGGGTAGGTTGCGAATCATACATGCGCATACTCGCGGCCGCGGGAACTTGGTCACTGTTTATAGACATCGAGCCTGCAGTCGGGCATGGCGAACCAGCGGATAGGACCGGCTCTCCTGGGAGCCTTCTTCTCCCTGGGAAAGAGTTCGTCCTGTCGCTCGTTGACCACGCCGGATCCCGAGGTCTTCACCCGGTCGGTGATGATATCCAGGGAGACGTTGTACTCCATGTCACCGGAGCCGGGTCCGTCCTTGAACTTCAGACTGATCGGGACGGTGAGCGTCTTGTCGCACTTGAGCCACGCCTTGTCGAGGTCTTCCTTGTGCTCCGAGAGCAGCATCCGGATCTTATCCGAGACAGCCTCTACTGTTTTCTGTCCTATTGTTGGCACTTATGCCTCCTTCTTTATGGTCAGTATCTCTTTCGGTACCCGGCCCGCGAGGTCGACGCCACTCTCGAGGATGAGCCGGATGAGGTCCTTCTTCTTGAGGGTGTCGTACCTGTCAGTCTTCATCTTCAGGGTACCCGCGGCGAACTCCTTGACCGCCTGATCCTCGAGGATCTTCAATTCCTTGCAGATGCCGAGGATCTCGGGGATGGTCTTGCGCTTCAGGTAGTCCTCGTGGAGGCGCCACTCGGTCTTGAGGTCGACGCCCAGGTGCTTCGCCATGAGGTGCTTGTGACTGAGCATTGCCCCTATCTGCATGTCCTCGAGGGTGAGGTAAAGGGAGACACGCTGGATCCACTTCATGAGCTCGGCCGGGGTTAGATCCTCGAGCTTTTTCCAGATCTTCTCGTGGCCCTCCCATGCGTAGACATGTTTCATCTGCATTTCATCAAAAAACATGCTTCTGGTACGTTCGCTGTTGGTGATGAGGGCCAGGGCGACGATACGCAGGGCGGAGCCATCGTGCAAAGTGAAGCGGTTTATCGCCTCGGGGATCCTCTCGCGGTAGAAGCGATCCTGGAACTCGGGGCCGAGGTCCTTGGCCGGTTTCGAGGCGCTGCCTGTCTCCTTCGTCTTAGACTGCGACCTGAAACACGCTGGGTTGGTGCAGGCCTTGTCGTGGTATACCTGTCCGGAACGGCGGTAGAGTATCGTGACGAAGGAAGAACAATCCGCGCACTTCTCCCATGGCTGTCTGTCTGTGTAAAAAGATTCGTACTTGTCGTAGCCGATCTCTTCGTGGAACGCGAAACCGTTGGTGGCGTACTCCTTCGCGATCTTCGTGTCCGCCCAGTTCGCGGTCAAAAAGGCCCTCTGCTTCTCCACAAAGCAGGCTGGGTTCAGACAGTTGATCTTCTTTTCCGCAAAGTCGTCACCAAAAAGAGATACCTGGACCTTGCTGTTGGACGGGCAGGATGAGCACCCGGCGTCCTTGGCTTTGAAAAGGGCACCGCCCAAGGGAATGGCCAGGCTGTCGATGTTGCTTTTGACGCGATCGACGCGCCGGTCCCATTCATCCTTCATATGACGCTTATGGAAGTCCTCGACCTTGTCAGGGTCCAGTCTGAGCAGTTGCTCGAGGACGCCGAAGGCGATCTTGCCGTCTTCCCACTCCTTGAGGATCTGCGCGGGCAGTTCCATGACCCGGACGCGCCGGCGGATGTAGCGGGCACTGATTCCGGAGCGCTGTGCGAGGTCCTCGATCGCCGCGGGGCCCTTGGCGTCGACGTACGCCTTGAAGCTCCTGGCCTCCTCGGACTCGGTGAGATCCTCCCTGTGAAGGTTCTCTATGGTCATGATGTCGAAGGCTTCGTCGTCGTCCATATCCTTGACGATCGCGGGGATGGTGGCGAACCCTGCGGCCTGCGATGCCCTCCATCTCCTCTCGCCGGCCACCAGCTCGTAGCTCTCTTTGCCGTCCAGGTTGATCCGCTGCCGGACAATGATGGGCTGCAGGACGCCGTGCTCCTTGATTGACGCTATGAGCTCTGCGAAAGCGTCGCTGGCGTCCGCATCCAGCACGTGCTTTCCAAACTCCCGCGGGTTCTGCGGGTTTGAGGCTATCTTCTCGACGGGCAGGTAGGTGATGCTGTTCTGGCCGTCCACGGGATCCGCAACGGGGGCGGGGGCCATCTTCTTGTTAATCACTTCGGCGAGTTTCTTTGCTGCCATGGGTCCTCCTTCTATTCGGGGCGCGGGGCAGGTACGTGACCCCGGCTCTTATGCGTGTCGTAGGCCTTCAAACCTGATTTCTGTCGGCCGGTTTTTTCAGTCCGGTCTATTCGCTGCCTTTCGGCCACCCGCGCCCCTTCCGTGTGGGTCGTCATGTCACGCCGCCATGGCGGTCTTGATGTCCTTGTCCAGTCTCCGGAGTGTTTCCAGGTCGATCTTCATGAGGTCCTGGGGGTAGCTCTTCCGGATCCTCATTTTGACGTCCGTGGGAAGACTGTTCAGAGCCGGGATGATGGCGCCGAAGAGGGCGGCCTTCTCCTCCTCCTCGGTGAGCTGTGAGCTTTCGTCGGTGGTTTCGGATTCCTCGGAGGCCTCGGGTTCATGGGGGTCTTCCGGTTTTTCGACTTCATTTGAGGCCTGTGCTTCTATGGTCGGGCCTGACCCTGTGGGCTCCTGTTCTCTCGGTATCCGGGTACCCAGGGCGGCCGCGGCTTGCTGACCTCTTCCGAGCATTGCCTGCTCTTGGTACGCGAGGCTGAGCTCCGCCATGTCGATGTTGGCGTCGAGGTAGATGAGGTCCTGGTCCTGCTTCTTGGACTCGCCGGAGTCGAGATCCACCCGGGAGATGGTATCCTCAACCTTCCGGAGCGTGAACACCGGCGCCCCGTCCCTGTACAGGCTGGCCAGTCGGCCGCGGGTGATGCCCTGTACCATCATCATGGTCTGCCGGATCTGCTGCAGGGAGTAGATGGATGTGGTCTCTATCCTCCAGAGGCCCGCGCCCAAGGTGCCGGGGATAATGCACTGGATGTAGCCGTGGAGCTTGCAGTATCCTTTCTGGTAGACCTCGCAGGACTCGGGGCAGCAGGGACCGTGAACGTGCATGGGTCTCTTCCCGGGAGTCGGACGTTCCTTCGGCTTACGGGGCAGAGGGGACGTGCAGACCCTTTGCATCTTGCCGTCGATCTCGCGGTAGTCGCTGAGGAACTTGGCGCCGTTCGTGCCCCAGTTGACCAGCTTGTGGGGGATGTTCTGGAACCAGTCGTTGAACATGAAGACGATCGGCACACTCCGGATCTGGCCGTCCGGGTCGTTGTAGAGCTGGTGGAGCTTCTCCGCGTTCAGCGGATTGATCTTGCAGTCGAACGGGCGGACGGTGAAATAGTCCTGGTTGGTGGGAATGAGCTTCGACTTTCCCTTGGAGTCGTTGCCCAGCTTCCGGTCGATTTCGTACCACAGCGCGCCCTCTGCTACCATCTGGTTGTATATCTGTTTGTCCAGGTCGCTGCAGCCGGATTTCAGGACCTTGATGCCGGGGCGCAGCTTGCCGAGGATGGGCATTCTCTGCGCTATGTCGGCGCTTCCGAGTAGATCGTCTCTAAAGTCGTCCATTGTTACCTCCTGTATTTTTCCTGCTAGGGCAGGTGTGTCGTCTCAGTTCCATGTCGAGGAACACCAGGCCGCCGAGGCGGGTCTTCACGACGAGGATCTCCTCCCCGCACTTCCGGCAGAGCTGTGTCCGGACCTGCCGCGACTCCGTGAGCCGCTGGCGGACGACGTTCGCTATCATGAGCTCAGGCATTGGTGATGACCTCCACTCCGTTCTCCTTCGACAGCCTGATGACGCCGTCGGCCATGGCCATGAGCTCCGGGCTTTGAGTGATGCAGATCTCCCTGTCGTAGCCGCCCAGGGTGAGGACGCGCCGCTTCATGGCGAAGAATTCCTTCTTCTTCTCGAAGTCGAGCGCCCCGTCCTTCTCGTCGGTGTAGATGGTCTTGAACTGGCGGCCGCTGGCTTGCTTGTTGTAGATCGTTATAGCTTTCGTAACCGCGTCCTCGATCCACGTCTTCTCCCCTCCGGACAGACGCTTGATGCTCTTCTGCTCGTCGGTCTGGTTATCGAAGACGGTGATGTCGAAGACCTCCTTCATCCCGCCGGCAGCCTTCGCTGACTGTGTATCGATGCGGACGGAAAAGCGGCCGCCAAAGACGGTGAGGAGCTCGTTGGCGATCGCCGATATCTGCGGGCCCGCGTCGTCCAGTTCCAGGGCGATGATGCCGTCGTTGCCGAAGGCCTTCTCAAGGGTGGCCCACTGGCTGATCTCATCGTTCAGGTAGGTGATGCGGGCACCGATGGTGTCGAGCTCGCCCTTCGCCCTGTCGATTTGCTTCAGGGTTTCCTGGAGTGCTCCAAGGTGCTGACGGTGCCCGGCCTCGCGGGTGCGGGCCTCCTCGATCTCCTTGCGGTGGTCGGCCTGCTTGTCTACCAGGGCCTGTTTATCTGCCTCGTGGTCGGGGCCGTTGTCGCCGGCATCGAGGAGCTTCATGTCGAGCTGGCTTATGGTCTCACGGATGGCGACGAGCTCCTTGTTGACCTCTTTGGCGTAGTTTGCCGCTTCGGCCTCGCAGGCTGCTACCTCGGCCTCGGTCTCCTGTAGTTGCTTCCGGAGCTCGGGGAGTTGCGCCTCCGCCTGTTCGGCGAGGGGAAGGCGCTCGAGGGATTTGGTTATCTGCTGCAGGTCCGCCTCGATGGACTTTTGAGTCAGGAGGAGGTTGGCCTTTGTGTCGGTGACGGCCTTGATCTGGCCGCGGATTGATGCGGGATCCCTGCGCTGTGCCTTGAGAGTAGCTATCTCAGCCTCGAGGTCGATTTCGTCCTGCGCGGGTTTGCTGTGTAGTTCGATATCCCGCTCGAGCTCGGGGATCTTGCTGCGGTCTGCGACGGCAGCCGCCATGAATTTGCACGTCGGGTTGTCGACAGGACAGCCGCTTGACTGGATGTATTCGGCCTGCTTCTGTGCCCTCTGGATCTCTCGCTTTAGATTGTTCTCTAGCAGATTGGTGCGCGAGAATACTTTCGCTTTAAGGTCGGATTCCTTCTCTGCTATCGTCTTGTCGGAGGAAAGGATATCGTTCAAAGCCTTGTTCATGACCTCGAGGGAGGCGTCGGCGTCCCTGATATCGGTCCTCGTCGCCTCGAGGGCCTCTTCCTTCGCTGTCTTCTCCTCTGCCAGGCTCCGGAGATAGGGAAGGCTGGCGACCTGGGCCTCGGCTGTGATTATGTTTTCTTTCAGCGCGCCCGCCCCCGTCGCCGCGGCTGCAGCCTTCTTCGAGAGCTCCATCCCCTTCGCTTCGGCGGACTCCGCCATTTTCCGATACTTGACGTTGGCCTCGTTGAGTTCCTTCCGGATCTTGTCGACCTCCTCCCGGGCCTTCTTCTGCAGTCCGATCTTGACATCGACCTCGTTGATCTGTTCCTGAAGGGTGATGACCTCCTGCTCGTGAGAGGAGATCTCGCCGGCAATGCAGCTGATGTCGGCCTGGGCGGCGGTGATGCCTGCCGTGGTCTCCGGTTCCCTGGCCACGGTGTCCTGCAGCCGCTTGCGGTCTACCATGGCGACCTCGACCTTGCCGGAGAGGTCCTGCTTCACGCGGCGGGCCTTCTCGCCTATGGCTTGCAGGTGAGAGATGTTGAGGAGTTCCACGAAGAGGTCCTTGATGTCGCCCTTGCTGTAGTCACTGAGGGCTTTCGCGTTCTGCGCCCGGAAGATGGACGTGAAGAAGAGCTCGGGACTGCCGAGGACCTCCTCGACGGCACGGTCATAGGCTTCAAGTTTGCCGTCAACGCCGGGGTACTTGTCCCAATCTCCTTCCCGGCCGGTTGCAGGGTCAAGATCGTCGCGCCAGGTGTACAGGTACGCCTCGGCCTTCTTGCGGTCCGTGTCGATGAGGATCTTGCTCATGTACGTCGCCCCGTCGACCTCGAAGATGAAGACCTTGGCCGCGTCGCCGTACGTGTGGTCATAATATGAAAACGCTGTAGGCCGGTAACTGTTGCCGGCACGATAAGGCATGAGGCGATATGGGTGAAGGTTGTCAAGGATGGTGGTCTTGCCCGATCCGTTCGGGGCCGAAAAGACTACGATGCCGTTCAATGATGTGAAATCGACCGTCACTTCGTCGAGCCCCATACCGGCCTTGATGCCTTTGAAATTCCTAAGCAGCAGCTGAATTGGCTTCATTGACCCTCCCTTCATAGACGTGTTCGATGATCGCCTGCGGGTCCTCCATCTCTTCGAGGAGCGCCAGCTTCTCGGAGATCCCCGCGGTGATTCCCTGACCCGTGGTCTCGCCCCACTTCAGGAGCTTTTCCTCGAGGCTGCCGAGGCGGCTGATACCCTCGGCCCTGACGCGGACCGTGGGGATGATCTGTTTCTCGATCTTGACCTCCGCGGCTCCCTTAGCCATGGCCGCGTCGATGATGGCCTGCTCGTCCACCTTGCCGACGTCGGCCTCCGCTATCTCGTACACGATGCGGACGAGGTCGCCCTGCTGGACGTCCTCGACGACCTCGACACCCGGGAGGCCTTCGGGTCGCTTCGTACGCATCGACCGTGCCGGCGTTTCGACGAAGCGAGAGGAGAGGGCGCCTTCTGTGATCTCATGGATGTAAAAACCCTTCTCCTCTGCTTCGCCGTAATTGAGGCGGGTGATGCTGCCGGAATAGAAGATGTTTCCCCATTCCTGGCGTTTATGGATATGGCCCAGGCAGTAGAGGTCACATGCCGCGAGCCTGAGGTCGCCTGTGGTGTATTCCAGGTCCTTGCCGGCCATGGTCTGTCCGGTGGAGAGCTGCGAGCCCGTCACGGTGCCGTGACCGACGAGGACGGTGGCGACGCCGAGGGCCCTTGCCTGCTCGTTGATGACGCCCCATCCCTGCAGGACGTCGCGGACGAGGTCGATGGTCTCGCGGCTCGTGTCGGCGACGGACCCGGACATGGTCGACATCAGATTGGCTTTGTTAATGGAAGGGAGACAAGAAATCACGGCAAGAAGATCGCCCCCTCGATCGGCCAAACCCTGAATTCCTTCCCCTTCCTGCCCGGGCCTGTAGAGCGAAACCTGGGTGAGAAAGCCGCCTGTTGTCAGTCCCACCTGCTCCAGGCGGTCCGTCACGTAAATGGGATAAACCGTTTTCAGCTTTGCCAGGGCGTTGATGCTGCCTTCGGCATCGTGGGTGGTGGTTCCCCTGATGACGACGGTCGGGGCCACGTTGCCGCATTTGTAGACGAAATCGATCGCCGCGAGACTCGCCGGGCTGCCTAGCTGGACGCCTTCGTCGAAGAGGTCGCCGGCAATGGTGATGAGGTCCGGCTTTTCCTCGATCGCCGTGGCGATGAAGAAGTCGCAGCACTTGATGATGTCGGCGAGGAGCTGCGGCTTGTTGTTAAAATGGATGTCTGCCGCGTGCATGCTTTTCATAGTTTCCCCCCGTTCCCCAACTGTATGGGCATCGGCTCGTCGTCGATCCCGTACGCGCCGGCAATCGCCTTCGCCTTCTCCCTGTTGACCTGTATCGTAATGGTGCAGCCGACGTCCTCCAGGTGGCCTGTAAGGGTTACCGTGGAGGGGATCGACGTCTCCGTTAAATGAATTCCTGTGATCTTCCCTGAAAACTGCATTGACATGACTGACCTCCTGTTAATTCCCGGGGCCCATCACCCGGCACAGGCGGGGCCCCGGTCGGCGCTTGAAAAGTTGTGAAGCTACTCCTCCTTTCCCCCTGTTAAGGCTCAGGGACGGCCGTTGGTTGTCTTGTCTATTTCCCCCACAACGGCGCCAAATCTCTTGTCACAACCGCTGCAGAGGGCGATCTTATTACCTGACTTGGTTACCCTGATTACCGTAGCCTCGTTCGGACAGGCGTACTGCGTTATCTTCCTCTTCTCGCATTTCACTTTATCTTCCCCTTCTTCCCCGTGAAGCACCTGTAGCAGAGATCCGCGTCGGGGCGTTTCGCAAGCAGGTTCTTCTTGAGACGCTTTCCGCAGGACCTGCAGCGCTTATCGGATAGCTCGGTGTTGGTATATGGTTTCTTGGCCATGGTCTCCCTCACGCCACCGCGCCGGATTGCCGGCGGCTGTTGGTTTTCTTGTCCTGGTGCTTTCTCTGGATCGCGCGCGACTCCTCGGGGTGTCCCTCGCGCCATGCCCTAGCGGATTCGATATTCCGGCAATGGATACACAAGTCGGAGGCCGTCGTAGTCTTCTTTCGGAACGGCTTCGCGCACTTCGGGTTCGCGCAGATCACGTCGATCATCTCGGCACCGCCGTTGTACTCTCGGCCCTTGAGGTCGTCGGTCATCGGCATGACTGTGATGATCCTTTCGAGGAGGGTCCCGCAGCGCGGACAGCGGAAGAAGGTCGCCGTGTGGACAAATCCCGTCCTGGCCCCGCAGTGAGGGCAGGGATCGCCCTGAGCAGGGAAGGTGTAGGGCTTGCGGACCGTCTCCCCGGGGAGGAGCCAGGCTCCATGATCGTTGGGGACGTTGGCACTGCTCAGGGCTCTACTCGGCATGGGTGACCTCCACTATGCCCCTCAGTACCCACATCCAGAAAAACCATCCGGCGTATATTTCTAGAGCCTTATCATTGGTATCCCATACGATAGTCAGGAAAGGGATGAGCGAGAAAAACCTATCCGTTCCCTTTGGTACCAGCGTCCACCATGTCCAGCGCCTACTCATGGTTTCCTCCCTGTACGATCACAATCCGCGTGTTGATAAGTTTCCGATCAAGCTCCGTCTCCCTGATCGCCTGTTCAGCGTCGGCGCCGTAGAGCAGGGCGGCGAAAAGGACGAAAAGGAGGACGATCGCGAGGATGGCGGGAAAGTTGCTGTCGGGGTTTTTCATAGCTTACCTCCGAGGATAAGACCCGCGAGAAGCCAGAGCAACGAGCAAAGCAGAAGCTTCACGGGTCTCATGGGGTCGTCGTTGGTCATTGGGGGCCTCCTTGGGTGGTGTGTCATGTGTGACCTCATGCTGTCCTCCAGATTCTGACGCCGTCTTTCTCCGACCGGCAGTTGAATTTCTGCGCGCCGTTACTCTTTTTGCCGTAGCGGGTAGCAGCAGCGGTGACGGCATGCATTACGCTCTTTCTGTCTCCATTGCAGGAAATCAAAAAGGAATCGCCGACCTTCATCCCGGAGAAGGGATATTTGCGACGATCAGGCATCGGAATCCCTTCTTCTATCTGACCTATCTTGGCGCGGTCTATCATGAGAGGCTCCTTATATCGCCTCGTCCATCAGGGAACGAAGGCGGGCGTGTTCCTTGCGGTGACAGTCCGGACAGAGTCTCAAGACCTCCAGCGGCTTCGTATAGTCATGATGGTGGTTGTGTTTCCTCTCGGCATCACAGGGGCACTCATAGACGATCACGAGCTTGTCGGGATAGTATTTGGCAAGAGATTGGGCTTTCGCCTTTTCCTTGTTCGACTTCTGCCAGCGCAGAGCGGCCTTGCGGTGTGCTTCGATTGTGGATCGAGGGGTATTCCCGCGCTTTTGTGCCTTGCATTCTGGAGAGCACCATTTTTGACCGCCCTTTGGGTGAAATTCCTTGCCGCAGGTGGGGCATGTTCTGATATGCGGGACGGGGTTTTCTCGGCAGGACTGACACAGCACTGAGCCTTCGCGCATTTCATAAGGGAATCTACCGGTGCCACCCCTATCCTTTCTCAGAACCGTCATGGTCCCCAGCGGCTTGCCGCACTGCACACAGAATGCATGGGAGAAACATCCGCCGTGTGTTTTGATACAGTCGGGGCAAAGATAGTCGTAGTAGCCGTCCGTTTCGAACCGGGTGCCGCAGGTGTTGCAAAAGTGGGTGTGATTCAGCATGTGCAAGTATTCCACATTAAAAAGTGGAATGTCAACACATTTTTTGAAAGAAGTGCAAAAAAAACCCGCCCGACATTCACCGGCGGATAGATTGACATTGCCTAGGAGGAAATTGAGGCCGAGCTTGGGGTATTAAGAAGCCGCCCGAAAGAGCGCTGTGAAAATTGACGGGGGGGGGTTAGTCAGCTAATAGCTGGAAGTATCTTTC
>LVAA01000062.1 GCA_001603955.1 Syntrophobacterales bacterium Delta_02
TATTACTACAACTTATTTTGGTTGTAACGGTGTCCGGTTTAAACGGGGGCTACTACATTAGCCTCGCAGTACCACATCTAATTACTCCTACATTGTGTTAGGTCAGACCTGATACACCATAGCTTATTTACACTAATATCAAATCCGGGATGGACCTGGAAACTGTACGAAAGTACAGGCAGGAAAGGCTTGATCCGGGCAGGTTTGTCATATGGATGTGTCAACGGCCGGCTTAACAAAAAGAGGAATCTAGCCCAATTCGATCAGACCTTCCCTGAGGGCTATTGCCACGGCATGCGTCCGGTTCAAGGCATCGCATGAAGGGACCCCGAGCGATCTCCGAAAGATGTTCAATAGAATTCGGTCGACACTCATCTTTAAACCAGTTCACGGGAAAGATATGTCAGCAGACCAATCCTCTGATTGACAATGCCAAGTTTTCTTCTGATGTTGTTCCTGTGGAAATTGACGGCGCTTTGCGATATCTTCAGCGCCTGCGCTATCTCTTTCGTCGCCTTTCCGTTCTTCACAAGATCAATTATTTGTGTTTCCCGGAGCGTAAGCCCCGGGTACCTGGAAGTAAGCTTGTGGAGGAACGGTGAAACGACCTGTTTGATGTTCTGCTCGATTATCTCGATGCAGGCCATGTACTGCCCATCGTGACGGCCTTTTTTCAACTCCCCGATGAACGGCAGGACAGACTTGTTGATGTTCTCTGTTATACTCAGTTCCATTTCCAATTTCACATCGTGCTTCTCTTTGAGCAGCACCTTCAGCGCCGCGTTCAGTTCGCGAAGATGAGCTGATTTCGCCGCCAGCTCCCCTTCCGCCTTCTTCAATCCTTCCCGATCTTCTTCCCGTTCCGTAACATCGATGAACGTCTTCAGGTATCCGCCCGACGGCAACGAGACCGGGATGATCCGGGCCACCTTCCGGGATCTGTCCTTGCAAGTCACCGTGAACGTGTACTTCCTGCCCTCCCTCAATGAAGGATTGCGCCTGAATCTCTCCACCTCCAGCCGCCGTTCTTCCAGTACCATCGATCGGTAATCACGATCAGGATAAGCCATCAGGAACCAGGTGGCTTCATCAGGGATATCGTAGAGGTCGTAGCCGGAAAACTCCCTGAACCTGGTGTTCACATAGGCCCACTTCCCGCCGGCATCAACAAGCACAGTAGCGAACGGAGCATTATCAACGATCGCCATAAACCGTTGTGTCTGCACCTCAAGGCTCTCCTCCAATTGTTTTTCACGAGTGATGTCCCTCCACGTGGTATGGACAACCTTCCTGCCCTTGTAGGGGACGGCGATCAACGATACATCGGTCCACAGCCTGTCACCGCCGAACGTCCGATGCTCCCAATGGAAACTATTGACACCCTTACCCAGGGCAATGTCTATCACCTCTCGGTCCTTTTCTGACGAGAACCGGCCATCGGGTTGTATGCCAGGGGATATACTGAATGGGCGCAGGCCGATCAACTCGTCCCTGCCCTTGCAATGCATCACCTGTAACGCCGCTTCATTACAATCGATAAACCTGTAATCATCTATGAGCAAAACTGGGTCCCTCGTCCTTTCGAACAAGAGCCGGAACCTTTCCTCCGCTTCATTCATGATCTCTATTTCTCCAGGATGAATTGTGAAATCGCGTAGCCATCGGTCAGGCTGCTCTCATACTCGTGCCTGCCTCGCGAAGAACCCTCTCCTTGTTTCCCGGTCGCCGTTGCCACCATTCCGCCGAAAGAGCCAGAACCATCGCTAATGCGAGCAACATCAAAAGAACACGTACAGCTGGAAAGAGCTCTAAATTCCGCTCCAGGTGCGAAATGACGACAGGAACCTCCCTGCCAATGCTCAAACAACTTGCTTTAGATGATGCATACGGATTGTAAAATGACTTTCAATAAGGAATCTTAACACAAAGGAAACGTCGATTTGTCGACGCTTTTTCAAGGATAGAATATGGAGACATTTTCCATATTTTAAGTCAAGGGCACAAGGAACCGAAAAAACAGCTATACAGGATCTAAGTGAAGGAAAACCTCTGTCTATGACCGATAATCGGCCCGATGACTGCTTGAAAACGGGGAGCCACAATGATGACTGGTGTCCGGAGATACCGGTATTAAAGGACCTTCTCGACTCGATCCCGGCGGCGGTGATCCTGGTGCGGGGCAACCGGTTCATCTTTGTCAATAGGGCTGCTGAGGCAGGGACCGGCTATTCCAGGGAGGAGCTTGCCGCGATGAACTTCTGGGACATCGCCCACCCCGATCACAAAGGGCTGGTCAAACGCATAGCGCGCGCACTCGTACAAGGGAAGGAGACTGCAAGGCGTTACGAGCTGAAGATCCTCGCGAAGGATGGTACGGAAAAGTGGGTCGAACTGATGGCGGCTCGCGCCACGATCCGCAATCGGCCTACGATCGTCGCCTCGGTCACAGAGATCACGGACCGCAAGAGATTGGAAGAGGAGTTAAGGTCCCATCATGACCACCTCAGTGTTCTGGTGGAAGACCGCATGGCCGAGATCCGTCGGGAGGCTACGAGGAGGCAGGAGAAGGAAGAGCAATACCTTTCCCTGGTAGAATGCGTGCCCGGGTGGGTATGGGAAACGGACGCTAACTTTGCCTACACCTACCTGAGCTCCAGGATATCCGAACATCTGGGATACCAGCCGGAAGAACTTATCGGAAAGACCCCCCTTGACATTGTCCCTGTCCACGAGAAAGAGCGCCTGGCACCTATCATGAATACGGTCGCGGCCGAAAAAAAACCCTTCGTCCCCTTTACTTTCAAGGTATTCCACAAGAACGGGAGCGAAATTCTCGTTGAAGGGAACGCTCGAGCCTTCCTCGATGAGGATGGGAACCTTCTGGGATACCGCGGGAGCGCCCGCGATATCACCGCGCAGAAAAGGGCCGGGGACGCGCTGGAAGAACAGCGGCAGCAACTGGTGGCAAAGTCCCGGAGGCTTGCGGAGGTCAATACCACCCTGAAAGTGTTATTGAGACAGAGAGAGGATGACAGGAAGGAACTCGAAGAGAGATTCGTATCGAATATCCGGGAAATGGTCCTGCCCTATCTCAACAGGATGCGCAGAACCAGGTTGAACCGCGACCAGCAGAACTACCTCGATGTCGTCGTAAGCAACCTCAATGAGATAGCATCACCCTTCCTGAACACCTTGAGACACACGAACCTTACACCAAGGGAACTCGAGGTGGCGTCTCTTATCAAGGAAGGTAAACAAACGAAGGAAATAGCCGAAATAACCGGTATCGCGCCAAGTTCGGTCGATTCTCACAGAAATGCCATAAGAAGGAAGCTTGGACTGAACTCCAGGAAGATCAATCTCCGTTCATACCTTCTGACGCTGAAATAGGACCGCAACCGATCGGTCTGCCGCGACAAGCACACCATTATGTGGAGCCGCAATGCGAGCGGGTCTGATGACAAAGAGGTCCTTGGGGTGTTACGATAGTAATTATGGCTCCCGTCCTTCCCGCGCGTTTCTTTCAATGCCCCCGAAAGACATGCTGGCCACCATGCCGGTTTTCGATGCTCCACCCGACAACCCTTGCCGCGCACGGGGAGATATCCAGTTCCCGCCTCCTCCTCGCTTTACTGATCGCTCTTTGTGTACTTCTGCTTGGGCCGTCCCTCCTGCTGGCGCAGGGGAAGGTCCGGGTCGCTATCGAAGGGGTACAGGGTGAGGAGTTGGAGAATGTCGAGGTCGCCCTGATATTGCCTGGCGGGCTCGTCAAGGACGGGGTCGTCAACGAGAGATGGCTCAAGCGTTTTGAGAAGCAGATACCCGGAAAAGTAAGGCAGGCCCTTGAACCCTTCGGGTTCTATGGTCCCACGGTGACGGTATCCTCCGAAGTATCCGGGCAAGGCGTGCACGAGATCCGTGTTTCCATCGATCCCGGGGAGCCTGTGCGGGTGGCTTCCGTGAGGTTGGCCGTCACGGGTGCAGGCAGCAAGGAAGAGGAACTTGCAAAGGTGATCTCGGCCTTTCCGCTCCGTGAGGGCGCAACGCTCCACCACGGTCTCTACGAGAACGGAAAGGACGATATCCGCAAGAAAGCGCTGGAACTCGGCTACCTCGACGCCGACTTCACGACGCATGAGATACGCGTCGATCCCGAGGAACGAACGGCCGCGATCGAACTAGTCCTCCAGACGGGCGACCTCTATTACTTCGGCGAGACAGAGTTCTCCGGTGCCCCCCAGTATCCACGGTCCTTTTTCGGCCGTTACCTCGAGTTCAAGCCGGGTGATGTCTTCTCCCACCAGAAGATCGCCCTGACCCAGCGCAACCTCATCAACGCGGACCGCTTCAGGACCGTCATCATCGACGCGGACAAGGAAAAAGCGCGGGACCACCGCGTGCCCATAGAGATCCGCCTTCGCCCATCGAAACCGAAGCGGTTGAAGCTCGGCGGCGGCTACGAGACCGACATCGGCCCGAAAGGGTCCATCAAGTACGAGGACGTGAACTTCCTCGGGACGAGCCACAGGTTCCAGGCACAGTTCGATCTCAGCCAACCGCTCCAAGTCATCGGGGCCCGGTACACGATACCCGACACCAGGGATATACGCAGTTTCTCTTCGATAAGTTTCAACATGAAGCGCGAGGACCAGACCACGGGAACATCGCTCTTCAGTGAATCGATGATGGCCGAATTCGAAAAGGCAAGGACCCTGGGGCGGGTACCGGTAGGATCCGTGTTCCTCCAGGTCCTGAAGGAGAACTCGGAAGTCGGCGAAGAACGGACGAACACTTTTTCGGTCCTCCCGGGGGCGCGGCTCTCCGGCATGAGCTATGACGATATGATACGCCCTACGCGGGGTTACCGGTATTCCATGGAGTTGAAAGGCACGCACCAGGCAATAGGTTCCACCACCGGGCTCATCCAGTTCACCGGAGACGGAGGGATCATCGTGCCTCTTCCCGCCAGGCTCTCCCTGCTCGCAAGATCGATGGTGGGGGCAACCCTCCAGAACGAATCCGATGCCGACCTGCCCATAGCCCTGCGCTTCTTCGCCGGGGGAGACAAGAGCGTCCGCGGGTACGCGTACAAATCCCTCGGACCGGAGGACGCCAACGGCGACGTGGTCGGGGGCAAAAATGTCCTGACGGGTAGTCTCGAACTGGAGCGCGCCGTGGGCAACGACTGGGGTGTGGCCGCGTTCTACGACGCCGGAAACGCCTTCAACGACTTCAGGAACATGCAGCTCGTCCAGGGCGCCGGCATGGGCGTGCGGTACTATAGTCCCATCGGGCCGATAAAGCTCGATATCGCCCGCCAGATAGGGGTAAGGGATCCCGATTTCAGAATACATATTTCCATAGGGTTCGGATTATGATGTTAAAGCGTCATCTATGGTATGCGATCCCCCTTCTGCTGGTGGTCCTTATCGTCTCTTCCGCCTCATGGGTACTCTACACCCGGAGCGGTACTGCCCTTCTGATGAAGGGAGTTCGCGGCGCTCTGTCGGGCACCCTCGAGATCAGGGAGGTCACGGGCACGGTGGGCCAGTCCCTCCGCATGGAAGGGATCATGATCCGCCTCGAGAACCTCACAGTAGCCATCGACAGCGCTGACCTGAAATGGCATCCTCTCTACCTTGTCACCGGGAAACTGGCGATCAACGGTCTTGCCGCCGAGGGCATATCGATAACAGCCGGGGAAAGTCCTGAAGAGCCTGTAGACCTCAGTCTGCCTCGACTTCCGAAGTGGTTGACCCTCATCGATGCCCGGATCAGGAAATTAAAGGTCACCCGCCTCACTTACCGGGCCCCGGACAGCAAACCCATGGTAGTGAGGGATATCTCGGCGACCGTTCTTTTGGACCGCGGCACTCTTTTCGTCAGTGCCCTCGACCTCCACAGCCCTTCTGGCGGCGTCAAAGGCTCGGTAAGCCTCAACCTCGTGCGGCCCGCTCTCCAGGCGCGCCTTACGGCTAGCCTCCCGGAGAAGATCGCCGGGATCGACACCGTATCCGTGGACGCTCGATTTCCCTCGTCACGAGGGAAGGAACAGATCGCGGGGCCGCTCGTGCTGAAAGCCTTCTCAGGAAAGCAGGAGGGTCTCAATTTCCAGTGCACCGTCGGCATTGCCCCTCAGGCCATCCGTATCAGCAACGCGAAGTTCTCGAGAAAGGAGGACGGAGGGACGATCGAGGCCGAAGGCGCGCTCGACTTTTCGGGAAAGGAACCGGCATTCTCTCTTTCGACAAAGATCAGCAATCTTGACATTGCCCCCGAAACAAAGGTGAAGACGGACATATCGGGAGACCTTCATATCGCCGGGACCACGGAGGACTTCGAGGGAGCGTTTTCTTTCGGGAACCGGGGAGAGTCCTGGAAGGACATGAAACTCAAAGGAAAGGTCCGCGGCGACACCAGGGTTATCGAGCTCAAGGACCTCGAGGCGAAGGTGCTCGGCGGCGCCATCTCAGGAAGTGTCAGCGTGTCCCGGGAAACCCCCATGCGGCTGTCCGCCCTGTTCACGGGATCCGGTCTCAACCCCGCGCGTATCAGACCAGACCTCGAGGGAAACCTGAACATCGGTGTGAAAGCCCAACTGCTCTTCCCCCCGGAACACCCGATGGAAGGATCCTTCACGGTCTCCCTGAAGGAGAGCACTTTCCAGAAGAGGGTTGTGTCGGCACACGTGGACGCCTCATTCCGCGACGAGATCGTGAAGATCAATACCCTGTCCCTGAGGGGAAACGGATTTGCCGCGACCGCTTCCGGTGTTGTACAGGAACGGCTCGCCTGCGAGATACGGATCGATGACGCCTCTAAACTCCTTCCCGGGGCAACGGGAAGTTTTTTTGCGAAAGGATGGGCCAGGTGGCGGGAGAACGAACCCGCCGGCGCCTTCACGGCACAGGGAAAAAACATATCCTATGACGACGCGAGGCTCTCGTCCCTCAACGTGTCCGCAGAGATGCCGGAGGGCTACAAGGGTGATCTGACCATAGACATCAGGGGCAGGAGCCTGGCCTATGGCATCTTCCGGGCAAACACGCTCAGCCTCAAGGTCACCGGCAAGACGGGCGACCACAGGATCGCGCTGGCCGTTGCGCACGACAGGAACTCTCTGGACATGCGGGCAACGGGAGGGTATGCCGATGGCTCCTGGCAGGGTACGATCGTCGGGCTTTCAGGAACGCAGGCTCCCTTCGGCAGGTTCGACCTGTCGTCGCCGGCGAAGGTCATCGCTTCGCAGAAACGGCTTTTCCTTTCGCCCTTCGTTCTCAAAAGCTCGACGGGGGAAAAACTCGACCTCGGCGCAGACATCGCCATGGAGCCCATGACCGGTTCCGCCGCCGTGAAATGGCAGCAGGTCGACCTGGGACGTGCAGGCGTGCTCATCGACCCGGCAAAGGTTCAGGGCATCTCATCGGGCGCGGCCCGTGTACAATGGCTCAGTCGTAAACGCCTGACTCTCAACGCGGAGATGAACGCGTCGGTGGTATTCTCCCAGGGATCCTTGAAGGTGAAAGCCGACAGCATCAATGGCAATCTGAACTGGGACGGTTCAGGGCTCCGCGCGTCCCTTGACGTGGAACTCGCCGGCGATGGCCGAATGAACGCGAGGATCGCCTCCAAACGACCAGCGGCCTTTTCCCTCCCGGACCAGGGAACCTTCCAGGCGGCCTGGAAACGGTTGGACATGGGAATGCTGCAACCCATCCTGCCCGGTACGGTGCGCCTCAAGGGACACCTTTCGGGCGAGGTCACGGGCAGCCTTCTGCCCGGCAACCGCTTCGAGGTTGCGGGACAGACCGGCATCTCCGACGGTTCCTTCACCTGGCGTGGCGATGAGGGCGAGATCACCGCGCCCATCAGGGAAACGGCCCTCGACTGGACCTGGAAGGACACCTCCCTCAAGGGGAAGGCGAACCTCAGGCTCGGGCGGTACGGCCGTGTCGAGACCACGTTCCGGGTCCCTCTTCCAGCAAAGATCCCCATTGCCGTCAACAAGGGCTCCGGGATGATGGTCTCGATGCGGGGTACGATGAGCGAAAGGGGCCTTCTCGCCGCGCTGTTTCCCGGACTTGCCCAGGAGACAAGGGGACAGATCGATTTCGACCTCACGGGGAGCGGTACCCTGGCCGATCCCCGGATCACCGGCAGGCTAAACCTCAAGGGTTCGAGCGCGTACCTGCCTCCCGCGGGCATCCGTCTCAAGGATATGAACGCCGACGTTCTCTTCAACGACGACCGGATAACCCTATCCTCCTTCGTCGTCCACTCCGGTGAGGGCTCCATAAAGACCAGCGGCACGATGGTACATGCGATGGGGAAGATCAAGACCTTCGAAGGTACGTTGAAGGGCGAGGGCTTCCAGGCCGTGAACCTGCCGGAGCTTGACGTCAAGATCAGCCCGGACCTTACGATAGCCGGTGACCTGGCAAGAGTGTCGGTGAAGGGGTCTATCCTCATACCACAAGCCCTCATCCGGGAAGAACAGAAAGAAACCCTCATCAAGCCGAGCAGCGACGTCATCGTCGCGGGCAGGGAGAGAGGCCCGAAGCAGGCCCTCCCTTTTACGATCGACGTCGACGTCGACGTCATCCTCGGCAAAGAGGTCCTGGTGAAGGCATACGGCATCGACACGCGTCTTGCCGGAAAGGTCAACATCGCCATGAAGGATCCGGACGACATCAGGGCGAGCGGCGGCATCCGCACCGTGAGGGGCAAGTTCGATGCCTACGGGGTCAAGCTCGACATACGCAGGGGCAACATCTCCTTCGGCGGAGGCCCCGTCGAGGCGGCAAACCTCGATATCCTCGCCCTGCGCACGGTAGGCGACGTATCGGCGGGCGTCCTCGTGGCGGGAACACCGGTATCCCCGCTCGTCAACCTCTATTCCCAACCCGCCATGGCGGACAGAGACATCCTGAGCTACATCGTTCTCGGCAGGGCATCGGGAGGGACGGGCCAGGGCGACGCCGCCCTTCTCGCGAGGGCGGCAAGCGGCCTGCTCACGGGCGGGAAGGCATCCTCCATCCAGAAACAGCTGGGTCTCGACGTTCTCGACATCGAGTCCACCGACGGCGACGTTTCGAAGTCCATCGTCAAACTCGGCAAATACCTCTCTCCGAAGCTTTTCGTCAGCTACGGCCGTTCGATATACACGGGCGAGAACATCTTCGGCATCCGGTACAGCCTCACGAGACGGGTGGACGTGGAAAGCACAATGGGCAACCAGAGCGGCGCCGCCATTTACTACAGGATAGAGTTCGATTAACGATTCTCTCTCGCCGGGGCGCCCCCGCCGGCCCCCTTCTGGCGTCCTCTCCCGGATCGATCATGCCGGTTTGCAACGGATCAACGAATTTCACGGCCAGGCCGTGAGTTACAGGAAAAAAACGCAAGGGATGATCCGGCCGCCCTCCGCACCAGGCCTTCCTCCTCGAGCAGCTCCAGGTGACCGATCACCTCCGATATACCCAGAAGGACCTGCCAATCAGGAAGGTTCAAAAAGAGGCTTTGCATGATCTCGAAGGGACTGCATATGCCCCTGGCAGTTACCACGGAAAGGATCTGACTCCTTCTCGCCCCGATGGAAGACAGGAGCCCTTCTATTCTCTCACCTGCATTACGCACAAGATCTCCATGGCCTGGAAACGCTTCTTTCAGGTCCAAGGCCTGAGCCTTCCTGAGGGATGCCACGTAACTCTTCAAACTCTTGTATCCCTTCGCACCCTCCCGAGGTCTCTGAAGGACGGCGTTCGAGGAAATGTCCCTGATGAGGAAATCTCCCGTCAATGCCACTCGCCTTTCCCGGTCATGGAGCAAGAAACACCACGGAGTATGACCCGGCACGTGCACTACTTTAAAACTCATCGATCCCAGTTCTATCGCGTCGCCATCGGTCAGATACCGCGACACTCTAACCCTGCTGCCTTGCTGGACGAGGGCCTCCCGGAGACTCTCCAGACAATCACTTACCCGCGCCGGCACGCCGGCACTTTCCAGCAAAGTCCTGTAATACTGGAAGTCCTGTATCGTTTCGTCGGGAAAATTCTCCAGGTATCGTGCGCCTCCGCCGTACGTCCAGACTTCGGCGTCCGTCTCACTGGCGATCCGGCCTGCAAGCCCGCAATGGTCAAAATGGGGGTGGGTAACGATGATCCTGCTTATATCCTTCGAGACCGAGTATCCCCTCGTTTTGAGCTCTTTCTTCAGCCTCTCGTAATACTTTTCCTCATTTGCGGGCACATCGATGAGAGTAGGTACCGGTTTTTCAGCGAAGTAGGTATTTGTCGTTCCAGACGCAAAAGGAGCGGGGATGGTAATCCTTTGAATACCCTCTACGTTCACCGCTCGAAGTTCCCCGATCAGCGCACCGAACCCGCGGGTCCGGCAATCCCGACAGACAGCCCTGCAAAAATCCGGAAGTTCCTCACCCCCGCACTCCTTTTGAACGTTCCTCTCCCGCAGTAATAAGGTTAAGACGATATACGGCTCCGTGATCCCCGACAAACCTTGAGGTATGACAGAGCATTCAGACTATTTTCTGGACCTGGACTTCGCCCCCGCTGCAAGAAAACCCTTCGCAAAAAGCCGGTACAAGGAATCGCCCAGTTCATCCATTGACATCGACCCCTCGGGATCATACCAGAGAGACGCCCACGTCACCATGCCGATAAGGACAAACGCCGCCGTCTTGATCTCAAAATCCCCCGCGGCAGGGTTTGCCTCTCTCAACTTCTCCCTGACAAACCCCGTCACCTCCTTACGCCTGGCCTTCGCCTCCTCCCACAGCGATGTCTCTGCGAATCCCCTGCTTATCAGAAAATGGACAACGTTCTTGTCCTGCAGGATC
The DNA here is from genome assembly GCA_001603955.1 of Syntrophobacterales bacterium Delta_02. GTDB lineage: Bacteria > Desulfobacterota > Syntrophorhabdia > Syntrophorhabdales > Syntrophorhabdaceae > Delta-02. Next base: position 10,859 of record LVAA01000062.1, read on the forward strand.
ACGCGGCTCATATCGCGGACGAATTCCCGGAGGTCTTCCTCGGGGTCCTTTTTTGACCTCTTTTTCGTAAGCGCTTCCTTGATCCTTTCGTAGTAACGCACATCAACCTGGTTTAGCAGATCTTCCTTGCTCTTGATGTAGTGATAAAGGCCCGCAGCTGTCAGGTGGGTCGCTTCGCACAAATCACTTATCGATGTCGCCTCGTAACCCTTCTCGCAGAACAACCTGTAGGCAGCACTGATAACGTCATCCAATCTGTTTCTTCTGTCTCGCGCCATTTTCCCCTCTTAATGCCAGACTCTCGATCAAAACCGTCCGCCTCGACGGCCTTACCTACCGAGTGTATGCTATGTTATCACCCGAAAAAAAACCCGTCAATCGAAACATGACACTCTCGTATAGAATGCCGCTGTCCTGAGATCCGCCGACCGCCCCCGCCGTCGGCCTTCCGGGCGCGGCCTTACCGTGAACGGCAAAGGCCGCGCCCTTCTTTGTTACGGGGGAGTACATCATAGGATTGATGCGAGTTCATCAACACCAATTGCGTCCAGCCTGTGAATCGCATCAATGAGTCTTGTCGTTCTTTCGCTCCCGAGATCAGGCATCGCCAGCGCCCTCAGCTTGCCGATAAGTTCCCGGACGGGCACCTCGTTCTCGGGTTCACCCCTGGGATAATCGATCCTGCCATGATACACCATCCCGTCCCCGGTGACGATCTCCGCTTCCGCGGGCCACTTATCTGGAAACTCCCTGTCCAACGCCGGGTCTGCCTCAACCGTCACTCTTGCCATCATCTTCCGAACAGCCTCATTATTGACCATCTCGTCGGTGAACATCGACGGATACACCGGTCCACCGCTGAGAAGTGCCACCGAAACAGTAAAACGCGAGCTCCAGAAGGCATCATCCCTGACAATCACTGTCGGCCGGTCGAGCCTGAACGCCTCTGAATACTGCCTGATTCTGATCTTTTCGATATCCTCGGGCCGTATCCGGTTTTCTACTACCATGGCCATAATCACGTCCGTGGGCGCCGCAAGGTGCCTGCAACCTCCGTGAATCTTCGGAGCGGAATTGACTATCTTCCATTCCCTCCCGAGTCCCCCGGTAATAACGTGCCCGTCGTATGTCCCTACCAGCGCGGAGAGGAAACCGTCCGGTATGAAGCTACCTCCCTCCAGTATCGTGTCGGAACCCTTGTAGCCTTTCTGCGCCAGAAGAGCTGCCATGATCCCCGCTTGGCTGACCCTCCCGATGTTCAGCGATACGGCATCAAGATACCGGAATGCCTCACCCAGGCCCATGCCGGACAACGTCGCGATGGACAATGCGTCCGTTGTCATCTGCCTGTCAAAGCCGAGGAGTTTGCTGGCTGCGGCCGCGCTGCCCAGCGGCCCGATGACCCCGGTGGCATGAAAACCCTTGCGGCTGATCGCCGGGAACAGGGCCAGACCAACCCGAGAGAACACTTCGTATCCCAGCACAACGGCCGTGATAAGGTCCTTTCCGTTCACACCTGCCAGTTCCCCTGCGGCCAGCGCCGCCGGAACCACCACGGCACCGGCATGGGAACCGCAGAACCGGTCTGTGTCCGAGATGTAGAATGATGAATAGCCGTTTACGAACGCCGTCCAGATTGCCGGCACCTTTCTGCCTTCGCCCCACAGCGTCGCCTCGGGGCTTCCTCCGAAACTGCTCACAAGGTCTACGAGTCGCCCGCTGTTTCCTTCATGTCTCCCCCAGTAAGACCCGCCGATCGTATCCAGAATGTGCATTTTTGCCGCTTCCACGATATGCCCGGGCAGATCCCCAAAGGACGTTTCCGCTACAAGGCTAGCCAGTTCGCCTACCAATGACATTCCTTCCTCCTCTTACTTCATGCGCAGTTCAGCATCTTCGCCGGGTGTCCCGGCCTCAACGCCGGGCCACCCCTCTCCTCAATCAGATCTTGACTTCGATAACCGGGAAAACAAAGTCTTCCGACAGACCTGAGAAGTCGGACATATCTTCCAGCAGAGCGCTGGCATGAGGTATCCTCTCCTGCTGGACCGGCGTCGATGTGAGAAGCATATATCCCGGCTTGCCCGGTATCACGTTGTTATTCGTACAATAGTCCCAAATCTTCCAGTCATCGGCGACAAATTCGATCTCTCTTGTCTCCATATTGACACGGAAGAGCGGCCAGTACTTCTCTTTCCATTCCGCGACGGCCTCATCAGGCACCTCGTTCCCGTTCGACATGACACGCTGGAAGTACAGCCAGGGAGAGCCCGGGTTATACACATCCGCCTGGACCTCGGCCACGTAACTCGTGAGGCCCTTGACACCCGGAACGATGGTCTCGAAACCTTTCTGATCGCAGGGAACATCCGTCCGTGTCAGCTCAGCCTCCTCGATCGCATAGATCCCCGGAGTGGCGGGGCTGACAAATACGACCTTCCTCCCTGACTCATTACTATAAATGGAAACCCCGTGAAGCCCATAAAAGATCTTCCTGTCAAGCCCTTCAAAGGCGGGAACAGCCCATTTGAACGGAATCAACTCCTTTCTGTTCTTATGGGTCCACCCGGAGAACCCGTCCTGCACGGTCCCGTCAGACAGGGTGATCGTCATGTCCTCCGGCCACGGCTGGCACCAGAAATCCCGGTGCGTAAAAGCAAGGGTCAGCTCCTCCGTTTCCAGGTCAAAGAGCCACATTACCCCGGCAAAACAGTCCGCCATGACAACCTTTTTATCATCAAGGAGATCGAACCCGGTGATGAACATGGCACCGTCCGGCCGGGTACCTTCAAGCACGTCCCTGAAGGGAACTGTGTTCGACGGCACCCTGGATTCCCGGACCAGCACGGCCTTCAGACCCTCCTCGCGGGAATATTCATAGTCATACCTGAGGATCAGCGCATCATGAAAACCTGCGATCTTGGGATATACTCCGTCAAGCAGGTACAAGGTCCCTTTTGAACCATCGCTGCCGATCTTCTCGTAATTTGCCAGTCTGAACTTGAAAGGCACGATATGGCCGCGGGCCGGCGCGGGGAACACCCCGAGGTCCTTCTTGGTCTCCTGATCGAACACCCGCAGCGACGCCACGGGGACCACCTGCCCGACGAAGAGGAGTGTTCCATCCCCCGCTATATCGTGGGCCTGGACCCCGCTTTCGTCGAGTGTCAATATCGAATAGGGGCCGTTCACCTTCTCCTTCGCCGCCGCCCTGACGTTCACCTTCTTGCTAACGCTTTCCATGTTACCTGACCTCCTTGGTTCTTCTCTCTCTTCCATATTCAAAGATCTGTTCAGGCCAGGGGCCGGGGAATCGGCCCCTGCCAGCCTGCTCATTTTCCGTTTCCCGAGATCTCATCCTCTTTCATCTTCAAGCCCAGCAAGGCCGCACCGAGGGCGCCCGTCCTTTGCGGTAATTCGGGGATGACCAGTCTTATCCCGAGTTTCTCTTCGAGGACCTGTCTCACCCCCAGATTGTTGGCAACCCCGCCCGTAAAGGCTACATCCTGCTCGATCTTAGGATTTCCGTTTGCCCGCCGTACTGTCTCGATGACCCTCGTGACTATCGCCTCGCAAACCCCGGAGAGTATGGCATTGAGAGGCACCTTCTGCATGATCTTTGATATTACCTCGCTTTCCGCAAACACGGTACAGATATTGCTGATCTTGGCCCTCTCCGTCGCAGAGGCGACCACCTCTCCCCAATCAGGGAGCTCAATGCGAAGCGCCTTCGCCATGACCTCGGTAAACCTTCCCGTTCCTGCAGCACATCTCGTATTCATTGCATAGTTCGTGATGCGACCTGTCTCATTAAGGATGATCGCCTTGCTGTCCTGGCCGCCTATGTCTATGATCGTCCGCACCGAGGGACACATGTGGTGGACACCCATGGCATGGCACATGATCTCCGTTCGGCTTGCGTCAGCAAAAGGCGCACTGTACCGTCCATATCCCGTACTCACGATACAGCCAATGTCCTTTCTCTCAAGACCTGCCTCCCGCAAACCATCCCGCAGTAATCCGTCACTGAGCCCTTCTACGTCGGGAATTGTCTCCGTACATATATAGCTCAGGACCTCCTTTCGGTCATCGATGATCACGAATTTGGCCGCTACAGAGCCCACATCTATTCCAACCGCGTACATGGCATCACTCTCCCTCGTCTACAGCAACGTTTCGATGAAATTCGAGAGCTGCGACTTCATCCGCGCGTCATCCCAATCCCGCTCGTCCACGTAGTCGCTTCTCATTTCAAACGTCGGAATACCGATATCCTGAAGGGCCTTTACAGTGAGCCGCATGGGACCGCTGAGCATCCTGCATGAATCCGCCACCTGGTAGATGGCGGCGTCTATCTTGCATTTTTTCGCCCAGTGTACGACCCACTGGGACCAGTAGGGGGGAAGCAGCCCCACTTCCGTGTACCCCACGTACCGTCCGGCAAGGGCCTTGATCGGGTCTTTCAGGTCGTACCGGAAAAGCTGCTGAACGATCGGCAGATAAACGGACCACACGAAAACAGCCCCGTACTGTTCTTCAAAGGCGTTGAAGAACCCCGGGGTGAACCACGTAGGGACGACCATGTGCATCAATCTGATCTTTTCATTGGGACATGCCACCAGTCCCTTGTCGACCCGGTCCTGCACTTCTTCGTACAGCGCCTTCGCGTGCTCCAGGCCAAGCCTGTGTCCCCTGAAGAACTGCGTGTTTATAACGTTGGGCATGTGGTCGGTCATGGTTATCGGGCAGGGCTTATTCGCCGTCAGTTCGAGGACCTTCCCGATGTATTCGAACTGCTTGTTGCTGTTTTCCATGACCTCTCTCAATTTTACCTCGCTCAGAGAGCGACCGCAAAGGTTCTCCAGAAAGGATATGAGGGATTCCGTTTCCTTCATCTGAAAATCAAGCCTCGGTCCTTCCCTGTAACTCTCCGCCTCGATCTTTTCCTTCGTATCACACCAGATACCTTCAGGGATCTCGTAGGGAGCGGTCCGGTCGAAGACATAGATCGGGATGTTCAGCTCCTTCGCGATGAGCTCGTATATCCTTATCTGGGGGTCGTCCGCGGCGTCCACCACTATGGCGGAGGGCTTCGGAACCCCTCCCCATGGCGCCTTGCTCGTGTCCTTGTCCAGGAAATAACCATACGGGAGGGCACAATACCTGCACAGATCCCTGAAATATCCGTGCTGGTTGAGGACATCCAGGTAATAGGGCGCCAGCTGTTTTGCCGATAGAAGGGCCGACCAGTGCAAATTGAATATGATGGGCAGGTCCATGGCATACATGATCTCATAGGGGCTGCCCACGTTCGTCCAGATGACCGGCTCACCCTCAGCCGCCCTCTGCCTGACCTCCTCGTAGTACTTTTTCTGAAAAGCGGTGATCGCCGCGGAGGCCTTGAGGAACTTGATGCTTCTCTCGCCCTGGAAGCCCTTGCTTTCCGTCCCTGCATAATGGTCCATCGTCATGTTACTTGCCTCCTTTCAATATCTCGACGAACGCTTCGACCCTTGTCCGGAGCTGTTCGGGGTTATCCATCGTGTATTCCTGCATGTCAAAGGCAATGCTCGATATGCCCTCCTTCAGCAGGGCATCCCTCTGACCCGGATAGTGCCATCCGTGGCTGTCGTCCCATTTCAAGTAATTGAAGATAACTCCGTCGGCCCCGGCCGTTTTGGCGGTTGATACCACGTAGTCCAGGTGTTCCGACATGGGGTACATCCTTCCGTCATGGGATTTCATGTGGTACTTATCGGTAAGCGCATCCAGAAGCTCCAGCGAGGCATCCACGGGATCGTCGCTGTAACGGTCACCCGTGCAGACGTCTTCGGAAACAACCGTGGCCCCGCATGATTCGATAAGCTCATACAACTGTGTGTTGTCGATGATAGTCCCCGCCACATATATCCGCACCCCTTTTTCGGGTGCGGTGAGTCCTGCCGTTTCCTCCAGGAATTCCCTGAGCAGTTTGTTGTGCTCCTCCTTGGACATGAAAAAGGATGCCCCAATGATCTGCAATGCGTCCGTCCCGGAGAGCCGGGGAGGGTCAGATCTCCGCAGTTCCGTTACCTTCTTCAGAAGACGTCTGTTCTCGTTATGTACCTCAATCGCATCGAGGAGCGCCTGGTCGGTGATCTTCTTTCCCGCCAGTTCCTCGATCTTCTCCTTCAACGCGGCCACCCTCCCCCGCGTGTATGTATTCGCGATATACCTCTTGGTATGCAGGATATCAAAGAAGTACAGCGGGGGGAACTTCATCTCCGGGTGGTATTGCTTTTCCGTGCAGAGATAATAGTAACACCGTGACACGGAGTCATTCCCGTGGGGGAAGACCACGAGGTCCATGTACTCGTACTCGCCCCTCACGAATAGGTCGTGGACGGAACGCACGAAGGGACAGAAGTAGTCCTCCATGTACCGGTCCCCCTCTTCCGTGGGGACAGCGGGATTTCCCGTCACCATGATCGGCAGGAGCCCGGCAGCGGTTATAAGCTCTGTCGGCACTGTGGTGTAAAGGTATCCCACCACCTTGCCGCCCTTGCTTTTCCATTCCTGTGCCGCTAGATTTCGTTCGCGATAATACTTCTTGAGCTTTTCCAAGGCTGTCGTCATTTGTGTATCCTCCTCAGTAATCAGTGCCTGCAACTCCAACCAAACTGTCAACGCAGCGTGCTCCCGCGCAATCCTACTTGTGAAGGCATCATTTCAAAGCAACGTTCCTTCCTTGATCAGGCGGACCATAGTCGTGAAACTGGTACCGAATGCCACCGCCTTTTCCACTTCTTCCGGTCTGCTCCTGACCGCGTTCTTCTTGTGGCCCAAGCCCACGGCCTCGATATAACCGAGAACCTGCATGCCGAGAAAAACGGTGAACTGGTACAGGATCTTCAGGGTATCAACGGTAGGATCGAAGGGTTTCATGGCGTCGAGGACGTCCCTTATGTTCGAGGGCCTCTCCACAAGCTTCAGTTCCTTCACCATCCTTATGAGAGTTTCCGGTCTGGCCTTGTGGTTCACTTGGAAACTTTCCGTCGGCACCGCCGGCGGGGGATAGCCCGCGCCGACTATCAAGGCCACCGGTTTGCCCTCGAGACCTGATTCCCAGTTCGGATACACCAGGCTGTGCGTTCTGTCCATGAAAGCCTTCATTTGGGCCGTGACACTGCAGCAGTAAACCGGCGTCGACAGAACGATACCGTCACACGCCCTCATCTTCTCCGCTATTGCACCGAAGTCGTCGTTTATCTTGCAGATCCCATCCCTGTCGCAGCGGTCGCAGTCCGTACAGAACCCCACTTTCAACTTGCGCAACAGGACCTCCTCAACCTCTGCTCCGGCATTTCTTGCGCCCTCGCCGAATTGCTGCGCCAGAAAATGCGTATTGCCGCGAATGCGTGGGGACCCGATTATGCTGAGTATCTTCATATCCCTTCTCCTTCGATTGGATTAGCCCCGTCCCTTCTCCTCATTCTCGTTGCTGGCCAAGTGTTGACCGCACCTGCCGGGCACCGTTTCATACCTGCTGTACCCTGTGTGCAGGCTGATCTCCGCAACTCGATGGCCACCTTGCATCCTGCCAGGTCAGGGGTAATTTAGTGAGGGCCTTGCTCTTTTCGGGGTGTTTGTCCAAACAGTGTGGCAAGGGGCTCATCAAGTCACGGAGATAAACAACTGCCTCAGGTCCGGAAGCCGATACCTGTCGAAAACAGATCACGACTGTGTCGAACCCGTATTTCCTCATGCAAAAGTCTCTGTCCTTACAACGTTCTTCAGGTGTCTTCATTCTTGCACTGCCTTTTCCCGCAAAACCTGTCAGCCTTTCTGTGCGGGCCGATAGCCGTGTTTAGTGAACATTGCGCTACTTTGGTTGTACCCGCTACGAAGGAGCATCTTTGCGTATTCTATTGCCGTAATACGCGGTTCAATAACGGGCACAAGAACCCCATTTCGCAGAAAATGATCTTTGTTCCGCGTATGCACGCACCATCCTCTGCGTGGCGAAAGCGGAATCCCTGTCGGGTTCCACGAGCACTATCTTGTCGCCCAGAGTGGAGGCAACCGCAAGGGTCGCCTCCCCGGGGCCTATTACAGGGAAAGAGACAAGTTCCCTCGCCGCTATCAGCCCGGGGTCTCCAAACCACCCGACAATCGCCGCCCGGTATCCCTGCTTCTCTCCCTCGACAATCCTTTCTACTATTCCCGGAGTGTTATGCTCGACATCGGCATACCTTATCAGCGGATGTTTACCTTCATCTATACCCACAACGTCCACGCCCGTCTGTTCATAATACTGCCTGGTCAGCGTAATCACGTCTGCTGGTTCGACAAACGGTAACACCATAAGTATATCCCTCATATCTCGCCTCACTCACGCTGAATCTATTTCGCCTTCGAAAATGCTTCTATCGACAGATCACGCCTGTCCCAGAGGGCCGGAAGGGCGTATGACTTGATGAACATGGAGTGTTTATCCACATAATCCCTCTCATGATTGTATGCGCTCCATGCGAAGGTGCCCATTTCCGGATACCACCCGTAGGTGATGTCGAAGGTTCGATAGAGGCGACCCTTCTGATCGTAGTTCTCCACGTGGTAGAAAAGAAACGTTTCTTTGTCGATATAAAAGATCCTCTTACTGTAAACATAGTTGGGATCCTGCTGCGTCATCTGGACCACATAGACCGGCCTGCGCTCGAACCTCACATTGCGTATCTCCCATTTGTCCTTCTCGGAAACATATTCGGCTCCGTCTATACTCGCGGCAGGGATGAGATATTCCCTTTCTCCTATCAGTTCGTACTTGTATGGATAGACAGTGGGCGATATCTTCTGAAAGAAGCCCTCATTGTCATCGTATATCAGGTCGAGGCCGCCGACAGCATCCTGTGTATCGGTGGAGGTCAGTTTCCTTACCCTTCTCAACGAGGGCACGTAGGCCATCATCGAGTCTTTCTTGTTCGGGTCCAGATAGGTCAGCAGATATGTGGTGAGTCCCGCCATATCACGGGGATATGCAAACGAGAACAGGTACGTCCTGGATTCGCCCCGCTCCTGTGCCCTTTTGTCATACCAACCCTTGGGTCCTATCTCTCCCGATCGGCCGGCAAGCATGGCGTAGCGAACCTCGTGTCCACCCCAGTGGTCTATTGCATGGTTCTTTGTCACACCGATACCATGGTTCCAGAGGACATAGCTGCCTCCCCACCCCAGGTACCGCTTTTCCATGTTGTAGATCACCTGCTGTGCCTTGAATTTTCCCGACGGTTTCGGGAAGGGGTATCCTCCCTGCCATGAAGCCTGTACAAGGTATCCCTTGTCGTCAAGTTTCGCCTTTCCCTGGTTTGCCCTCGTCATTTCCGCAACCGGAGTGTTCCAGTAATACTGGCGCGTTGGAATTATCTCAAATTGCGACATGTTGCCGCAGAAGGGAGGCGCGCCCGGTGCCATCCGCTCGTATTGGAGGGGTATCAACAGCTCCTTGAACCCGGCGTCCTTCTGCACGTCCTTGTAAGTGTATTTCCCCGGTTTGATGTGGGGAGCAACCTTCCCTACCACCTCGGGCGCCTTGAAACCCACAATGGCCGCCCAGTCCTTCTTCATCTTCTCAACGTCGTAGACCAGTTTTGCGTAAAACTCTTTCGGAAGCACCTGCTTGGGTCCCAGCGTGGTAAGCAGGGGACGCGGATCGTCCTTCCAGTTCTTGTGTTTCGCTATCGTCTGATACGCCCCACCCGGGAAGTATGTCTTGGGGTTAGGATACTCGAACCCGGCGGCAACCGACGCCATCAGGCAACACGCGGCAAATACCGCAAAACTGCACATAAGCCCTATTCCTGCACGTTTCATCGCTTCCTTCCTCCTGATTATCTTGATATCCACATGTATCTTCATGGCGGATCCTTCTGTCTCCTCACGCACATCCTGCTAGAAGAACTTGTAGGAAACGGTCAGATACACCTGGTCCTTATGTGACAGCCTTTGCAGACTATGCCCCGTCGATTCTCCGTCGAAGATCACCATGCCCAGGCTGTATTTCCAGGACGTATCCTTTTCCCAAGCGATCTGGGGCTTGTACATGGCACCCTTCATCGTCCAGTCCCGCATCCAGAAGAACGATGGCTGAAGCTTGTTATGGAAATAGCTCGTGCTTATAAAGAGGGTTGTCGTCCATGTGTTCTCCTTTACCGTATCGTTCCAGTCGGACAGGCCGTTGTACTGGTCCGGGTAACTCATTATCCTGCGGTTATAGATCTGGGGAGAAATGCTGAAATACGTTGAGGGATTCAGCGGCTTGATCTTTATCTTCCAGTCCATGCCCACGGCTGCCCTCATCTCGTCATGGGTTTCGAACTCCTGGTTCGCATTCGTAAAGGTGTTATTGAAGGCATACAACGCCTCTGCGCGGAGTACCGGGGCGACGCCGCCCAGTGCGCTCGACGACAGCCACGTCAGATCTTTTGAGAATGTGCCGCCCACGAAACGAAAGAGAGGGAAGTAGCTCTCCGTCGCCAGATGCATGATCTGTCGTCCGTCAAAATCCGATGTCTCGAACCGGACGGGACCCGTTACGCGTATAGCCGGGTCGTGGTCCCTGCCGTAGTAGCCGTTTAGGCTAACCCGTGCGTCAAGGACATTTCCTGACACCTTGAGCGCGTATGCATACCCCTGGGGATCGAAACTCTGCGGAGCACTGATGTCCTCGTCGAAAGACCCCATGTAAGCGTAATCAAAGGGATAGGCCCCTCCCAGGCTTATCGTCTTATAAGGTGCCCAGGTCCCGAAGTTTGTATTTCCCGGCCAGATCTGGTTGAACAGCTCCCTCGGGGAGTCGGCATTGGGGTTGAACACGAACTGAAAATTGAGATCCTGCAGCCAGTTCGTTTGAACCGCGGCCCGATATTCCGTTCTCAGGAGCCAGATGGGCATGATCGTGTTCTCGAACTGAACGTCCGTCATGCCTCTGCGCATGTCAACAGGGTTGATCTGGTCCATCAGGCGGAAGCCGTCGGTCTGGCCCCAGGATACGATCTGCTTGCCTGCCCTGATGTAGAAACCCTTGTTCTCCCAGGTAAGATGGAATTCGTTGATATAGTCCCTGGGCTCATCGAAAATGAACAGCCGGTCGCGGGCCTCGTTAAACTGTTTGTCACGCCATTCGCTCCTGCCACTATACATACCGTAGGCCCAATCCGCATTAAATTTGAGGCTCCCGAACAGGGACACGTTCGTCGTCGGCTGATACGTTGCCTCAAGCAGGGCCTGTGTCAGATAAGAGTTGAATCCCTTCTTATTATCGATCCAGTCACCGTCAACGGTGCCATAGCTCACGCTCTGGTTGATGTAGCCCTGAACGCTGAGCGGCCTTCCCCCAACCTGAAGCTCGTATCCTTGAGCCGGAAGCGAAAGGATACAGATTACGCCCGCGATAAGGGTGCCAAGACCAGCCTTGATAACAGACTTCGCCAGATTACTTCTCCATGTCATTCCGTCCCCCTTTGATCCAGGTATTTTTTTACGTCGTCGTACAGATCGTCCCTTCCCGCACTTAAGCTGCTCCTATGATTCACCTCCTTCCGGCTGTGCGGCCTTGCCCTGCTTTCTGCTGATGAATTTGGGTTTTATGATCCATATGAGCAATGGATGCAGGGTCAGCGAAAGAAGCACGTTCACGCCCATGATAAGTGACAGGAAGAAACCAACCTCCGCCTGAAACTTCATGTCGGAGAAGAAGTACCAGGTCAGAATAGGCAGTATGATCGTGATTCCCGTATACACAATTGCCTTGCCGCAGGTACAGATGGACTGCACGATCGTTGCTTTCCAATCCCCTCTCATCAGATGGTACTCTTCCATGCAGCGGCTGTAGAGATAGATGGCGAAATCCACTCCCACGCCCGCGCCGATGGCAGCCACGGGAAGCGTGTTGATGGAAAGGCCGATGTTCTTCAGCGACATGTAGCTGAAAGACATGGCATTCGCCAGCATAAGCGGTATGGTCAACATGAGGCCGGCGACCACCGACCTGTAACAGCAGGCGCACAACAGGAAGATGCCGACATAGATGGCCAGGTCTATGTACAAATGCGTCCGCATCATCTCCTCGTTTACCCCGATCTCCATCCCGATCCTCCCTCCTGCGAGTTCGAAGTGCCCTTTCTCTGTCTTCATGGGATGGTCCTTGAAGTACGCGTAGGCCGTGTCCCGTATGCGCAGCAGGTTGTCCGAGGTATGGTCGGCAAAGAAGAGGGTCACCCGTGAGCGTTCCATTGGCGGGTCAAAATACCGGCGGAGCTGTGCCGTACCGGCGGTATTGGCCATGTAGCCGAGTAACCCTGACAACTGCTGTTCGTTCCACGGCAGCTTGTAGAATACCTGGTCCCCGTCGTGGAGGGTCAGGTTCACCATCTTCCCGAGATCGATGATGGAATTCGACGTCTTGTAGATATCGGGCAATTTCTCCGCCATGTGGTAGGTGAACCCTTCAAAGGTCTGCATCACGGCGGGATCGTACACCGATTCCCTCTCACCTTCGTAGAACAACTCAAGGCTTTCCGATGATGCCTTGAAATCCTTGTTGATAACGGCCTGGTCCCGGTTGTACCGGTGGTCCTTGTAGAAAATGGGCGAACCGGGTACCGGGTCCCCTATCTTCAGCTTGCCCATCTGCCAGACGCACCCGATGGTCAGCAGTACTATCGCCGCCCCCACCACGTACCGTCCTCGCGGAGAGATGGAGAAATCGGTAATCTTCATCAGGATCTTCGCCTTCTTGTCCATCATGCACGTCTCTTTCTTCCACTGGGACGTGTCCACCTTAAGCGTGAAGAAGCTACACACCACGGGCACCAGAAATCCCGTCATCAGAATGGTCGACATCCAGAAGGTCATGATGATGGCCAGGTGCTGCATCAGGACGATCTTGGCGATGAAGAGCACTGCAAACCCGGCGGCATCCCCGACGACCGCGGCGAAGTTGGGAATCCACATGGTGCGCATCGTCTCATAGCAAGCGCGAACCCGGTCACCACCGCTCGAATCCAGCTCCTCAAAATACCGACACGCGATCTGGTTGGAGTTCCCTATCATCCGAGCCCCCACCAGGAAGACAAGGACGTACAGGAGGGGGTTGAAGTTGATCCCCGTGAACCCGATGAAGCCGAGTCCCCACACGGTAAGTATGACCGCGTTCACCACAGGGGAAAACATCCCCTGAAAGTTCTTGAAAATAAGAAAGAGCGCCAGAATAATGGCCAGAATACTTATTCCGAAGACGAGGTACATGTGGGATTCACTGTTGTATATCCATCCCATGAGCACGGGGAATCCCACGATGTGGATGGACGTGTTCTCGTCTTCGTATTTCTTCTTGAGCGCCTGAAGTTTCTTGAACAGTTGCAGGTACGGTATATCATCCTGCATAACCGTGAGTATAGACGCGGATGTTCCGTCTTCGGATACAAGCGTTCCCGCGTACGCGTCGTTCGAGTAGATGTTCTTCTTGAGCCTGTCGATTTCCTCCTGCGTCTTTGGAACCTCAGGATACATGAGGGATGAAACCTCGATCTCTCCCTTCCCCCTGGTCTTCACGGTCTTCGTGGTCTGGCTCGCCAGGGAGGACGTGAGCAACCTGTAAACCTCATCCCACAGTTCAACCTCCTCCGTCATCTGCTTGATCTTCGTCAGGGTCTTTTCGTTGAAGATGTCCCCTTTATTGACCTTCACCGACATGACCACGCCCGACCCGCTGCCGCCGAACACCTTTGCGACCCTTTCGTTAAGCTTGAGGTAAGGATGGTCGTAAGGAAACATGTCTTTGACCACAACATCGGTCCGCATTCTGGTCGCACCATAACCGGCGATCACGGTGACAACCAGGATGGCGATCAGGATCGCCAGCCTCTTCTGCACAACAAACCAACAGAACCTATCGAGTTTGCTTTTTATGGTTAACATCCTCCATGTCTCCTTCCACTCAAACCTGTTTGCCTGGCTCAGCGCACATCCACCTTGTGCCACGAAGTACCCGTCTCATTGCTGAAATAGATCCACCCACGCTTTCCCACGGCCGCAAAGCCTGCCTTTCCCCGCTGACACACGCCGCCTATGAATCCATACGTTACCGGAGGATCCACCTTGGCAGGCTCCACGTTGCCGGGGTTATCCCTTCCCGACGCGAGAAGCCCCGTACCACCCATGATGATCCTTCCAGCATTGTGGGTCACGGCAAAGATGTGCGTTCGCGGTAATGTAACGTTCATCTTGTTCCATGTCGCTCCCCCGTCCGTTGTCCTCCTGACGATGCTGTCTATCCCGACCGCCCATGCCGTGCGGGGATCTATCGCCGTGATCTGAAAGAGGTAATCATCGGCCTCGATCTCACCTGTTGCATCGGAGATCACGTACCTCCCGGCCTGTTTTGTCCACGTAGCGCCACCGTTGGTTGTGTGAAAGATGTATCCGTATTCCCCGCAGGCCCACCCATTCATCTCATCGCAGAAGGAAACGCCCCTGAGAATGAAATCTGTATCCTTGAACTGAACGGCCCATGTCTTGCCGCCGTCATCCGTGTGGATTATCGTTGTCTTTTCGCCCACGGCCCAACCTTTCAGTGGACTCAGGAACTGAACCCCCATGAGGAGAAGCGCGACAGGGCTTTTCTGTTTCACCCACGTCTTCCCGCCATCGGATGTGTGAAGGATCGTGCCTCTGTCTCCCACGGCCCAACCGGTCTTTGCATCGACAAAACTTATCGAGGTCAGGAGATCGATCGAGCCTGTGTTCTGTTTCGTCCACGTCTTCCCGCCATCGGATGTGTGCAGGATCGTACCCCACCGACCGCAGGCCCATCCGTGGGTCTCGGATCCAAAACTTACCGAGAGCAGGTCGTGGGGATATCCCAGTCCTGAACCCGAAACCGCCGGGGCGCGCAGGAGAGCGAAGCAAAAGCACGACAGCACCAGGATCATAAACATCCTCGCGAGCAGTGACCTGGCAGCAGGAAACCGTCCTGATACCTTTCGGTGAGATCCAATGTTCTTCGGGTAAAACTGCATTCTCCTCGTCTCCTTCATGTGCGGCAACCTCCCCTGCACGCTTCCGGCATGTAAAACCAGCGTTGATCAAGTTAGCTACCTAAGCTTCGGTAGGTGTCTTGTCGAAAAAAGATCGCACTCCGCTACCTGTACAATCCTTCCTTCGGCTGCACCGCGCATCACTACTTTGCATATTTCTTCTCGAAAAGGTTCTTCTTCTTCAGGAACCGTTCCAGGCTGTTCGGAGCAACCCAGACAACCTCCGGCCTGATCTTGGTCTTGTTGTGCATGGCATCCTCGATCTCCTTCTTCAATGCCCGGAGCTGCTCCTCTGTCGCGCCCGCCGCGTGTTCCACCTTCAGTTTCAGCGGTGGGACCACCCGTGGAGGTGGTTCGTCAAGGATGATACGGAACTCGCCTGGGATTGCAGGAACAAAGGAATTGATGACCCCCTCGATCGCTGCCGGGTAGACCATTACACCCTTTACCTTGAGCATGTCGTCGTTCCGCCCCACGATCTTGAAGCGGATACCCGTCTTCCCGCAGGGACACTGATCCGTATACACCTCGGTTATGTCATTCGGGCTTTGACGCAGGGCAGCCATCGCGATACCGCCATCGAGTTGTGTCTGCACCATCAGTCCTCTGGCCCCATTCTCCAGCGGGATGTGTTCGTGTGTCTCGGGGTCCACGAGTTCGAACATGACCAGATCCTCACCCGGGTAGTGAAGGCCCTGGTATTCAGGATAATCGCAGGAGCAACCGCCGAAGGCTACGTCGTACAGTCTCGCTCCGAAAGCCTCTTCGATCTTCCTGCGAACTTCCGGTATGCCCGCCCCTGCCTCACCGCCGCAGAGAAGGCTTTTTATCCCCAGGGCCCGTACGCTCTCTCCCGTCAGGCTCGGTGCTTTCTGGATTAGGTATTCCATGAGGGATGGGGTCCCAACAAGTGCCTTCGGCTTCAGCAGCCTGGCCCACTTTAAAATCGCCTCCGTCCCCGCCTCGGCCCCCACAGGAACGCAACACGCACCATAATCCGACACCGCCATGCACATGGATGCACCGCCCATGAACATACTCAAACCAAACCCATGAATCATCTTGTCTCCAGGGTAAACTTCCGCCCGCCAGAATTGCCTGCCCTCAAACTCCGCCCACACCGGCCGGTCCTCCGGAATAAAAGGATACGGTGAAGGCTCTCCCGTAGTCCCTGACGTCGCAGCCAACAGCGACAGTCTATCCGCATCATCCCCCAAAAGTTCATGCAGGATACTGTTAAGGTCTCCCCCGCAACTCTCGGCCAGGGCCCGATAGTCCTCTTTCTTGTAGATGGGGATTCTCTTGTGGAAGTCATCCCATGTCCTGATGTCGTCCGGCTTCACTCCTGCCGCGTCAAGCCAGGACTTCCAAAAAGGGGTCCTGTTGTACAGATATTCTATCTTTCTCACAACCTTCGACCACTGGATCTCCCTCATCTCCGGTGTATTCTGCTTCATTTCCATTTCCATGTTCCAGTATGGTCTTCTCTCTCCTGCGCCCGACATCGTTTCCTCCTTCGCTGGCTGCGTTGAATATGAGTTCTCTCGTCCCCGCTTTTCCATCCAAGGTCCCTGAACGCCATCGAATTCACCCGGCCACCGAGTCAGCCTGCGTGCGGTGGACCATTTCCACTCTTTGCCTTACAGCTTCCGGCCTTGCCTGCAAAATCCGATGGCCCGTGCGACATCTGATCTGCCCGCGGGCAGATTCATCACGTTCAACTGTTTCCCTTCACCTTACCTAGCGAGCCTTCGGTATGTTACTACCCGACAAAATATCCTGTCAACTGAAAAATTAACCGAAGATTAATTTTTTTCTCCGTGGTATTTGGTCCGGCCAGAACCATCCGTATACGATACGCATGGCAGACTTGCTTAGCGTATTACTCTGTTGCACTCTACACCCAGGTATTGTAGACTACGTACCACATATATCACAGCGATCCGGCACAACACAATCAGCGCGGACGAACTGTCACGCACATACAGGGAGCATGCAGACACTATCACGACAGGATTCCGCCGACCGCAGTCAGGTCTTTCGCATCGCAACAGGCAATTCGACAAAGGATTTACGCCAGTTTATCGAGGCTGCCGGGGACATAAACAGGACCACTCAGGACGGCAACACCCTCCTGCACTGCGCCTGCTACAACCCGAATCCCGGCTCGGTCCGGTTTCTCCTGGAACAGGGCGCCGATGCAAATGCCCGGAACAGGTGGGGGGAAACGCCACTGCACGTCGCCTGCCGCCTGGGACACGACCGGGTTTCTTTCATCCTTCTGAAGTATTCCGCGGATATCAATGCACGGGACGGCTCCGGCCGGACTCCTCTCAACTGGGCATGCAGGAACGGGTCTCTCGAAACGGTGACCCTCCTCCTGTCGAAGGGGGCGGACCCGCACATACCCGATGATCATGGCTCCACCGCGGTGGAGTATGCCGCCGTGCTCGGGGCAGACAAGACTCAAAGAGGACAAATCGTGGGGGTCTTCTTCCAGTACGGTTTCGGCGTCAAGAGACTCCTGCCCGGACCCGAACCCTCCGGGCTGCCCGAAAGCAGACGCACCGCAACCACGGACCGTACCGACTCGGCTTTAACCTGAAAGATCACGATCCTGAAAACACCTGTCTTTGGCTGGAAGATCCTGTCGCGCTACCCGGGCGCCAGGAGACCGGAAGGGTTTCGTCCACCACACGCGTCTGATCTCGGGACTCAGGGCGTCGGACGGCCTTCAGTCCGTCGTCTCGGCTTGTTTCTTTCTTGCAGCCGCCTTTTTCGCCGGCTTCTTTGCCGCCATCGTCTCTATCTTCTCCGCCAGCCCGGTGAGCTGCCTTGAGAGACGGTCCGCCACGATCACCTGTACATCGCTGGCCACCATGGACTTGAGCGCTTCAAGCTTCCGGTTTGCTTCCTCAAGACGATCCTTTGAATCCTGGAGCGCCTTGTTCTTAACCGACAGCGCGATCTGTCCCGCCAGCGCCTCGATGCTCTCTCTCAGTTCGATGAACTCTGCAACGCTTGCCATTTCTGCTTCCTCTCCGTTGGTTCGCTGGTATGATGACTTGAATACAAGGGTGATGTTATTCCTTGTCGGCCGACCCCCGCGAACAGCTAATGAGCAAATAGGATCAGGTCGACCGTGAGTATATTATACAACTTTCCGGGTCACATGACATCAACGATTTGAGAAATTCCCATGGGCGGGCATCGTCGTCGTTCGCACACTTCCCATGCCCCCGCGGACCACTCACTCCCCGTGACGCTTGAGCCAGCCCGGAACGAGCTTCCCCTCTTCGGCCCGTCGCGGCTGCGGGGAGGGGTCTCAAGGTCTCTCTCTTCACGCTGCCCCTCTTGCCAGCCGGTCGACATACTTCAACAATGTCGGAATCCGGGCGGTACCGTGCATCGACCGGATCCTTTCAGCAGCATCCACCGGGTCCATGCCGGCCGACGTAACATACAGGGGCCTCTTGCTCCTTCCCCGCAAGACCTCCACTCTCGTAGAGCCCCTGTACTCCGATTTCGCCACGCCGATCACGGGCACCTTCCCGCCAAGACTTTCAAAGAGATGCCGGCCGAGACCCGGTCGTCCGGCGAGCATCAAGTAACCGTCGACTATCATTTCCGCGGGAACCTCCTGGAACTCGTGGAGCAGCCTGAGAATGCAGGGCAGCTCACGCCTGTAGAACTGTCCGGGCACGTAGCGGAAGACCGCATCCACCGGCACGGTATACGTGAGACATGCCGTCGCGTCAGAATAGTGACGGAAGAGCACCGCCGCTGCCGATGCCTTCCCGTCCGGAAAGTAGTGGACGTCAAAAGCCGCTATCATTGCCAGCCTTTCCCGTGCCCCCGATCATGATCCCGGCGGTTCTTCAGCGCCTGAAGTCCCAGCTCAGGTTGTCGATGGCATCCACTACCGTCCTCGTCCCCGTCGCGAGAAGCAACACGTCCTGCGCCACGCGCACATACTTGTGGTTCGGCGGCGGCGGTCCGAGCTCCGCAAGAACACTTCGCGGAAGGTTATAATAGACAACGCTCTGAGGGAGAGGCTTCCCGATGGCCCATTTCTTCGCCTGACCCGGAGGCATGCAGCCGTTTTGTTTCTTCGCCAGGCCCGGAGGGCATTTTTTCCCCTTCCGGTACTGGGAGGCGTAGTAATTATGAATGATATCACGTTGATGGTCAGTAAAATAGCGGTGCTTTCCCTCGGGCCCCCGGGGAGGAGGCACCTTGCGCTCACCCTGCCATCCGTCCTTATCGGCTGGCTGCGTGTCGTACTTTCGAGACGGCTCCTTGCTCTTCCCGCCACCTGCCCAGGGCGGTTTCTCCGCCAGCACCGGGCCTGCAACAAGCATAACGGCGAATACGAGACCCAAAACGAGACCCAACTTTGAAGACAAGTGTTTCATCATTCCCTCCCGACCCTCCTGCGAAGGTCTTTGCACAATATAGAGCTACCAGAGATGGCACAGGTATGTCAAGGTAAGACAAATAACAGGCGGAAGACCGCATCCACCGGCACGGTATGCGTTAGACATGCCATCGCGCCAGAATAGCGATGGAAGAGCACCGCCACAGATGCCTTTCCGTTCGGAGAGTAGCAGACATCAAGTGCGGCGATCGTCACCTATTCGCCCTCCTCCCTATTCGTTCTTCATGGTCAGGGATATCCGCCCGCGGGCGAGGTCGATGGAGAGGACCGTCACCATCACCTGCTGATGGACCTTCACCACCTCGGCGGCGTTCTTCACGAACCGGTTCGCGAGCTGGCTCACGTGGACAAGGCCGTCCTGATGAACGCCTATGTCTACAAAGGCGCCAAATGCCGTCACATTCGTCACGATGCCCGGAAGCCTCATCCCCGGCCTCAGGTCCTCCATCCTTTCTATGCCTTCCGCGAAGGCAAACACGTGGAACTCCTCCCTCGGGTCCCTGCCCGGCCGCGCAAGCTCGGCCATGATGTCCGTGAGCGTGGGCAGACCGGTCTTTTCCGTGACGTAGCGGCGAAGGTCCATGTTCTTCCTCAGGCCTTCATCACCCATGAGGTCCGCGACGGAGCATCGGGCGTCACGCGCCATAGCCTCAACGACAGGGTAGCTCTCGGGATGGACGGCGCTCCCGTCGAGAGGGTTCGACGAGCCCCGTATCCGCAGGAACCCAGCCGACTGCTCGAAGGCCTTCGGCCCCAGCCTCGGAACCTTCATCAGCTCCTTTCTCGCCCCGAATGGACCGTTCTCGTTCCGGTACGACACGATGGCCTTTGCAAGGGCGGGACCCAGGCCGGACACGTAGGCGAGGAGCTGCGCGCTCGCCGTGTTGACCTCGACCCCGACGGCATTCACACAGCTCATCACCACGTCATCGAGGGCCCTCCTCAAGGCCGGTTGATCAACGTCATGCTGATACTGGCCGACACCGATCGACTTCGGGTCGATCTTGACGAGTTCGGCGAGGGGGTCCATAAGACGTCTCCCGATGGACACGGCCCCCCTGACCGTCACGTCTTCGTCGGGAAATTCCTCCCGGGCGACAGCGGACGCCGAGTAGATGGACGCCCCGCTCTCGTTGACGCTGATCGTCTGCACCCGGCGCGGCAGGTCGAGCGCCTTCAGGAAGGACTCCGTTTCCCTGCCCGCCGTTCCGTTTCCCACGGCCACGGCCTCGACCCCGTACCGTTCGCACAGATCCGCTATGGTGCGGCCCGCCTCGTCGCGCTGGCTTTTCGACGTGTGGGGATAGATCGTGTCCCGGTGAAGAAGCTTGCCCTGCCTGTCGAGACAGACCACCTTGCATCCCGTCCTGAATCCCGGATCGATGGCGAGAACGCTCTTCTGCCCCAGCGGCGG
The DNA here is from genome assembly GCA_001603955.1 of Syntrophobacterales bacterium Delta_02. Classification (GTDB taxonomy): domain Bacteria; phylum Desulfobacterota; class Syntrophorhabdia; order Syntrophorhabdales; family Syntrophorhabdaceae; genus Delta-02. The sequence goes on from LVAA01000062.1 coordinate 31,785, forward strand.
AGCGAGGAGAAGCTGACGGAGGTTCTCCGAGAAGACCCTGATCGCCTCCGCGTCGGCCCGTTCCTTCAAGGTCACTCGGACCTCCGTCTCCATGGACGGAAAAAGGAGCCTCGCCGCGCCGTCTTCAACGGCTGCCGCAACCTCTTCGGGCGCCGGCGTAGCCGCGTTGACAAAGCGGTCCCTGAGCAGCCTTAAGGCCTCCTCCTCGCAGCCCGTGACGGAAAGCATCAGGAACCCCTCCCTCTCCCCCCGCCTCATGGCGAGCACCCGGTGGGACGGCGCGCTCCTGACCGGTTCCTGCCACTCATAATAGTCCCTGTACCTGGCACCCCCTTCTTCCTTTCCCGGTATCACCCTTGACGTAAGATGGGCCTTCGCAAGGAAAAGCTCCCTCAGCGCCGCCCGCGCCGATGCGTCCTCACTGATCCACTCGGCAATGATGTCCCGGGCGCCCGCGAGCGCCTCCTCTACCGTTTCCACACCCTTTTCGCCGTCGACGAAGGCAGCGGCCTGCCCGGCCGGGTCGAGCCCGGCGGAATCCACCCCTTCACCTGTGAAGAGCATCCGTGCGAGGGGCTCCAATCCTTTTTCCCTCGCGACTGTGGCACGGGTCCTGCGCTTGGGGCGGTAGGGCAGGTAGAGGTCCTCGAGAACGGCAAGTGTTTCGGCCGCTTCGAGCTGCTCCTTCAGCTCCTCTGTGAGCAGCTCTCTCTCCTCCAGGGACCGCAGGATCGCCCCCTTTCGTTTATCCAGTTCTGCGAGCTCCTCCAGCCGGTCCCGTATCGCGCCTATAGCCACCTCGTCAAGGGACCCCGTGGCCTCTTTCCGGTAGCGGGCAATGAAAGGGACCGTGGCGCCGTCGGCAAGAAGCGCGGCCGCGGCCCTCACCCTTCCCTCGGGAATGCCGAGTTCTCTTGCTATCTTTTCACTATGTTCCATCTTCCTTTTCACGTCTCCCGTATGATCGTTCGCGGCTCTTGACAGGCTGCTGAAAAAACCTTCTTATCGTCATCCCGGACTTGATCCGGGATCCAGAGGCTTTTCTATCCCCACGTATTTCCCGGAGGTCGCTTCCGCGAGTGAAGACACCGGCCTTCGCCGGAATGAAGGGAAAGCATGAACCAAACCCGGAAACAACTCCGTCAAGAACCCGTTAAGAAACTAACTATAACCGAAGCCGCGGGGAAAGTGAAGCCCGATGGGGGCGGTGGCATTCTGCTATACTGTATGTATACGGCCTACGAGATGTGGAAGGAGGTAGATGGAATGCAACACCTGATTTCCTTCGTGGCACTGGCAGCGATCCTGCTCACCTTTTCGGGAGCAGCGGGCAAGGAGGTGACGAAAATGGACGTGATGACCATCGAAAGTCCTGCCTTCAGGGATAACGGCACGATCCCGAAACAGTATACCTGTGACGGGAAGGATATCAATCCGCCCCTGGTATTCCGGAACGTCCCCCCGGGGACCCGATCCCTTGCGCTTATCGTCGACGACCCCGACGCGCCTGCCGGGATATGGGTCCACTGGGTCGTGTGCAACATCGATCCGGGAACAAGGGAGATCAAGGAGAACACGGTACCTCCCGGCGCGCTTCAGGGGAAGAACGACTTCAGGAGGACGAACTACGGAGGACCGTGCCCCCCATCCGGGACACACCGGTACTTCTTCAAGCTATATGCCCTGGACACAGTCCTCGCCATCGACGGGAACCCGACAAAACAGGGTCTCGAGAAGGCGATGAAGGGCCACATACTCGCAGAGGCGCAGACGGTCGGACTGTACAAGAGATAACTCCTGTCCAGGGGGGCGCCATGAAGGCCTGAAAAACAGTTGACACTGTATACTCTCCCTGATAACCTTGATTAAAAAAGGCACAAGGAGGCTTTTATGAGGTCTGAAGGCAGGGTCGCACGCGTTACGGAGGTCATCGCGGGATCTCCCAAGAGTTTTGAAGATGCCGTGGTTATCGGGTTCAGACGAGCTTCCAAGACGCTACGGGGTATTACCGGCCTGCGCGTGAAGGAACAGCGCGCGAGGGTCGAGGATGGAAAGATAATAGAATTCCGCGTCACCCTCGAGGTCATCTTTATCCTGGAAAGCTGATATACACCGTACAGCATAAAGAGCAAGGCGTAAGGTCTCACATCTTACGCTTTCTTTTTTCTGAAAGGCCTTCAAGGTCCAACGTCAAAGGTTCAACGTTAGAAGAATACGGAATGGGGATCGTTCCGGGAGAGAAAACTGTTTCAGGTTCCGGGTTTCACGTTTCAAGTTAAAAGCCAGGAAAAACACCGGTGCCCGCAGGGGCGGGGTCTGTCACCGGTCTTACCCGGTCTCTTCGAGACGCCTGACGAGATTACCTGCCACCTGTCTTCGATATTGCGCTGACGCGCGGATATCGCTTATGGGACGGACCCCCTCTCGGGTAATGGCCGCCGCCGACACCAGGGTGTCTCCATCCATGGGTTTCCCGGCAAAGCACTCGTCGAGGTCCCGCGAGGTAAATACCGTGGGGGCAACGCTTCCAAAGGCGCACCGCGCCCTGGCGACGACCCCCCCGGCGCCGATGGCCGCGGCGAAGGCGAAGGAGGCAACGCTGATCGCCATGGCCTTGCGCTGTCCCACCTTCTCGAAATGGTTGAAGTTGAAACCATGGTCCTTCCGCATGACGACGGCACAGAGGACCTCGCCTGGCGCAAGCTGCGTCCGGCCGGGACCCGTGATGAAGGCCTCGACGGGTATCCTGCGTTCCCCCCGGGGCGAACGAAGCTCCACTTCGGCTCCATAGATGTAGAGCGGCGGTAATGTGTCGCCCGCCGGGGATGCGGTACAGATATTGCCGCCGATCGTCCCCATGTTCCGCACCGCCGGCGCCCCCACGTGCCGTGCCGCCTCGCGGAGAAGAGGGAAAAGGCCCTTGACGAGACCGCCGGACACCAGTTCGCTGTGTGTCGTTGCGGCGCCGATACGCACCTCGTCCGCGCTTTCCTCGACCACCCTTAGTTCCTTTACTTTCTCGATACAGACCAGGGGGCTTTCAACACCCTGAAATGGCAGGCGCACCATGAGATCGGTACCACCGGCGAAGATCCTCACCGCGGGCTGATCGGAGATTATCCCGAGGAGTTCCTCCAGTGACAGCGGGAGATAGACCTTAGCCATCCGAACCGCCCCCCCGCATCTTTGCCGCAGCGTCCTCGATGGCATCGACTATCTTCTGGTATCCCGTACACCGGCAAATGTTGCCGCTGATCGCTTCCCGGATCTCTTCCCGCGTCGGCCCGGCATTCTCCTCCAGGAACCCGACGGCCGTCATCACCATGCCGGGCGTGCAGAAACCGCATTGCACCGCGCCGAGTTCGACGAAAGAACTCTGCACGGGATGCAGCTCACCGCCGCGGGAAACCCCCTCGATGGTGACCACCTTTCTGCCATTCAGCTGTGCCGCCGTCATGAGACAGGATAGTTTCACCACGCCGTCGATGAGGACCGAGCAGGCACCGCACTCCCCCTCACCGCACCCCTCCTTCGTACCGGTAAGGCCAAGATCCTCGCGCAGAACATCTACGGCCCTCCTGGCAGGGTCTGTCACGACGGTCATGGGGGAACCGTTCAGGATAAAGGATATCTTCTCTTTCACCCCTCCCCTCCTTCCCGGGCAAGAGCCGACAACACCCTCTCCGGGGTCAGCGGCAGTCTCGATACCCTCACCCCGCAGGCATCGTGAAAGGCATTGGCTATGGCGGGCAGGGACCCGCTGATGACCACCTCTCCGATCCCCTTCATACCGAAGGGACCCGTCGTTTCATCGGACTCTACAGGAACGGAGACCATGTCGGGGACATCCAGGGACGTGGGAACGATGTAGGTCGCCAGGTCTCCCGTCTCGTGCCGGCCATCCTTTACGATGTAATCCTCCATGAGGGCGTACCCGATGCCCTGCGCGATGGAACCCTGGACCTGCTGATCGTACAGGGAGCGGTTCAACACCCTGCCCGCATCGGTGACGGCCACATAATCGACGACATCTATCCTTCCCGTCAGGGTATCGACCTCGATGCGGGCCAGATGCGCGCCGTAGGAGAACAGCACGTGTGTGCCAAGGTACATTATCTCCATGGTATTCTCGTCGTAAGGGGTCCGGAAATAACCCTTGCACGACCTGTCTCCGGCATCGATGAGGGCCGCCACGTCACGGAGGGAGATCTCACGGCCCCTTTCCCTGATCCTCACAGCACCCGGGACCAGCTCCACCGAGTCAGCACCCTCGACCCCCGAAGACCGGGCAGCCGACTGAAGGATGGCCTCCCTGAGTGCCGTCGCCGCCTGTATAACGGCATTACCGAAGGTGTACGTCGTACGGCTTGCCGAGGAGGAGCCCGAGGGAAGACCGTGGTCCGTATCGGGCTGGACGATCTCCATCGTTGCCGGGTCCTGGTTCAGTACCTCAGCCGCTATCCTGAGGTAGGTGGCCGCATTCCCCTGTCCCATATCGGTGACACCCGAATAGACGCGAAACGTCCCGTTCTCTCTCAGTTCCACCCGGGCATTCGCCTCGTCGGGAACCACGGCGGGATAACCTATCGCGTGGGCCATGCAGCCGACACCGCAGCCGCGCCTCTTCCACCCGCGGGCCGACGCCTTCCAGGCCTCCCGGTCTCTCCACAAAGGATGGTCCAGGAGCCTGTCCACACACTCCGGGAACCCCGTCGAGTATTTAAGCTCCACGCCCACGCAGTTCAGGTCGCCCGTCCTCAGCGCGTTGACACGGCGCAGCTCGAGAGGGTCAAGGGCGAGCTTCTGCGCCACCATGTCGACAACCTGTTCCATGCCCGCCATCGACTGCGGCACGCCGAAACCCCGAAAAGGGCCTCCCAGGGCATTGTTCGTATAGGCACAATACCCCTCGATGTGAACGTTGGGTATCCGGTATGCCGATCCGGCATGTTCCACACCCATTGCCATGATCTCGCCGGAGAGTCCCGCGTAAGGGCCACCGTCGAAGTAGAGCCTGCAGGAAAGCGCCTGAAACGCGCCGTCTTTCTTCGCTCCGAGGCGATAGTACGTCTTTGCGGGGAGCCTCTTCACCCCGGCGAGAAAACTCTCCCGTCTGTTCCACCACATCTTCACGGGCACTCCCCCCGAGTTCAAAGCGGCAAGGCCCAGCAGGCATTGCACCGTTATACCGTCCTTCCCGCCGAAGGCCCCTCCGAGATAGGGGGCAATGACACGCACTTTATCCACGCCGAGGCCCAGGGCGGCCGCCATCTCCTTCCTGTCCCGGTGGGGGTTCTGCGTCGATACCACAATGACCAGCACCCCGCCGTCATCGACATAGGCCCAACCGGCTTCCGTTTCGAGATAGGCGTGCTCCTGGCGCGGTGCCTCGAAAATACCCTCGGCTACGACGTCGCAATCGCGAAAGGCCGCGTCGGGGTCTCCCCGCCTTACACGTACAGCCCTCAGGAGATTCCCTTCCTCGTTGTCCTCGTGGATCCTGGGCGCACCTTCCTTCAGGGCCTCTTCAGGATCGAAGACACCCGGCAGCAGCTCGTGGTCGAAGGTGATGAGATCGAGCGCCTCGCAAAGCGCCTGACGGCTGTGGGCCACCACCACGGCGATGGGGTCCCCCGCGTGGCGGATGACCCTGTCGACAAGCACCGGCTGATGGTTCCTCACGATCCCGAGCCTGTTCGACCCGCCAACATCGCGGAAGGTCAGGATGCGAACAACACCGGGATGCGCCGCGGCGAGTGATGTGTGAACGGCTAGCAGCCGTGCGTGCGGCACGAGAGCCCGCTTCGCGCCGGCCCAGAAGAACTCTTCCGAATACTCGTCGGCGGCGTATCTCTCCCGTCCCGTGACCTTCGAGAAGGCGTCGAGGCGGGGTCCGTCGAGGACATGTCTCCCACCTTCCTTCACAGGGCAGCCTCCCGTTCGGAAAGGATCTCACCGAGACCCCGCACGAAGTCCTCCATCGCCTCATGTACCCCGATGCTTACGCGGATCCAGTTGGGGAAACGAAAACCCGTCATCGTCCGAATCATGACCCCCCTTGCCATGAGTTGCCGGTACACAAGGGTATCGCTCAGAGGGAGCCTCACCATGACGTAGCACCCTTCACCGGCGTGCGTCTCCAGGCCAAGGCTCGCCAGCTCCTCAAGCAGGTACGCCTTCTCGGCATTGACGTGCCGCCTCGTCCGGGCCACGTGCTCATCGTCGCCGATGGCGGCCAGCGCCGCCTCCTGGGCAAGGCCGTTCACCGAGTAGACGACACAGGTCCGCCGGATCACATCCACAACGTCACGGCTCCCCGCAAGATAACCGATGCGGAGCCCGGCAAGGCCGTACATCTTGGAAAATGTCCGGAAGGTCACGAGGTTGGGGTACTCCTTGAGGAGCTTCATCGCGTCGGGATAGTCGTCTGCCTCGACGAATTCGCAGTATGCCTCGTCGACGACGACGACCTGTCTCCCGGCGACCCTGTCGAGAAACCTTCTGAGCCTCGTTTCGTCCCAGTAGGTCCCCGTGGGGTTGTTGGGGTTGCAGACGAAGAGTATTTTCGTCCTGTCGTCTATGCGGGCAAGCATCCCCTCGTCGTCGAAACCGAAATCCTTGAGAGGCGTGAGCCTCGCCTCGAAGCCGGAGAAGGCCGCCACCCATTCATAGACGGCAAAGGTCTTGTCGGCGGTGATGATGTTGTCCCCTTCCTGGCAGAAAGCCTTGATAACAAAGGCGATGGCCTCGTTCGCCCCGTTGCCGAACACGATCTGGTCGGGATCGAGACCGAATCTTTCCGCCAACCTCACGCGCAGGTACCAGGAATCACCGCTGGGATAAATGCTCGCCCTCTTCGGCGGGAACTGCGCGATGACCCGCGCCGAGCCCTCGGGAGGGCCCAGGGGGTTCTCGTTGTTGTTCAGCCGCCACAGGTGGTCCACCTTGTAGAACCTCATCAGTTCCGGGTCGGGACGGGACGGGATGTACGCCTCGAACTTCTTGATATATTCAGGGACAAGCCTGTTAAGGGGAACGTCAAACACGTGAGAGACCTCAATCCCGCAGGGTGAAGAAAAGCCAATCCGCCTTGCCCTGGTAAGGGATAACGATGGAGGGCACGAATCCGTTCGCCTCGATGACGGGATAGAGCCGCGCGTGCCAGCCGTGACCGAGATCGATCCGGAAAAGGATATTGGCTATCCCTTCGGCTCGGAGGACATCGATGTGCCTCGCCAGGTTCTCCCGGGCATCGGCGCCATCCCACAGGGGTGAAAGGACCACGAGGTTCTGGCTGTGCTGGAACCTCGCACCGAAGACGGAGTGAGGGTTGCGCCTCTCCCCTTCATGCCGGACGGGGACGATCTCCCGGGCAAGGAAGTGCCTTGTATACCAGGTCTTGAGGAACTCCTCCATGCCGGCGTGGGCATAGACCCTGCACCCCGGGTCTTCCTTAAGCTCGCGGAAGAGAAAATCCCAGGGCCTTCTCTCTCCCTTGAGAATGAAATCGATGGTCCCCAGTTTTTCAAAGTAACCCGGGGGGAGCTCCGCCGTGGGATACCGGTTCATCAGACAGATCGCCTCCGACCTGGCAACAGTCGAGACAAGCGCCGTGACGAGACCTTCCCCCACGTCCCGCCTTCCCTCTTCGACGAAGACGTACGGACCGTAGCACTCGATCGTCGAAGCCCCCGAACTGCGCCATGTCATGCCTCCCGCGATCCTCCCTTTCTTGTCCGTTGCGGTCAGCACCCCGTATTCCCCGCTCGCAACCATGTCGACGACCTTGCCCGGATAGCGGAGATCCTCGGGGTAGACGAACGGGTCATACCGGTGCGCCAGGGAACGGACGAACATCTTGAGGTCCTCCGCATCCGGGCGGCCGTAGGACAGACCTTCCCGGTCAGGTACTTCTTCACCTTTCCACGGCTCCGCTTCGGGATAGGTCTTCTCCTTTATCAGGTCTATCCCCGTCCCCATGAGGGCGTTGTGGAATATCGACATCCTGTCCACGGAACGCGACGCGATGAGAAGACCCATCTCATCGAACCCCTCCTCATCGGGTGAGACATTCGCCGTTAGATTGAACGCACGGGGGTCGAAGTCGATGTTGTCGAAGGCGAACCGCAGGAGGGCATAGTAGAAGCCGTTCTCCATCGTGAGGGTGACCGGTCTCACTTCGCCGGTCATCCTGCACAGATAGGCGAACATCTCCTCGGAGGCCAGGGTCAGTTTCAAGGCGTCCCTGTCCTCCAGGCCGAATATCCGGGATGACGATTCGGCAAAGGAAAGAACGAGGGGAAGGAACTTCATGTCCGTTGTTACAGATAGAACGATGTCTGCTTTCCGGTCCTGCATTGCCACCCCCAGCGGCGTTATCTATGGCTTACCCTGCGACGGCCTTATGGTATATATCAGGAATACATCGTTCCTGCAACCTCTTGTTCACCAGTTGCGCACAACGGCGTGCGAGACGTGTCCTTCAATGACAATGTCGTCCTTACGTTTCCCTTTTACCCCGATTCTGCTACAATGTGGCCCATGGCCACACCCCTTCTCCCCATGACACAGGCCGAGGTAAAGGACCGCGGGTGGGACGGCCTCGACGTCGTCCTCGTGACCGGCGACGCCTACGTGGACCATCCTTCCTACGGCACCGCCGTCATCGGGCGCGTCCTCGAGGCGGCGGGCTTTCGCGTCGGCGTCATCGCTCAGCCGGACTTCAGGACCACGCGCGATCTCAGCCGCTTCGGAAGGCCCCGGCTTTTCTTCGGCATAACCGCCGGCAACGTGGATTCCATGGTCGCCAACTATACCGCGCACAAACGCCCGCGGCTAAGCGATGATTACTCTCCCGGAGGAAAACCCGGGCTGCGTCCCGACCACGCCGCCATCGTCTACGCCAACAGGGCCCGCGAGGCTTTCAGGGACGTCCCCATCGTGCTCGGCGGCATCGAGGCAAGCCTCCGCCGGTTCGCCCACTACGACTGGTGGAAGAACGAGGTCCGGCGTTCCATCCTTCTCGACAGCAGGGCGGACATCCTCGTGTACGGCATGGGGGAGGCACAGGTGGTAGAGATAGCCCGGAGGCTCGCGGCGGGTGAGAACCTTCACGGGATCAGGGGAACAGCGGTGGTGACGGCCGCAGGCCGCACCACCTCGCAGGTCCCATGCCACACGTCGCAAGGGACAGCACAAGGGCAAAAGACTGAATTCTCCCCAAATGCCGTCTCGGCAATATCTGCATTCCGAAACGGGAAAGGGGAAACGGGAAACCTGAAACGTGTGACCTGCGACCTGGGACTTGTAGTTGAGATCCCTTCGTATGAGGAGGTAAGGGGGGATATCGACAAGTTCAATGAGGCATTCCGGATCGTTGTGGAGAACCAGGATCCCTTTACGGGAAAAACACTGGCGCAGGGGCATGCCAACCGCTTCGTCATCCAGTATCCCCCTGCCCTGCCGCCGGACACGAAAGACCTCGATGCCGTTTACGAGCTTCCCTATGCTCGCCGCTGCCATCCGTCGTATGACAGGGCGGGGGGCGTGCCCGGTTTCGAAACGGTACGCTTCTCCATTATTTCCCACCGGGGTTGTCCCGGCGAGTGCTCGTTCTGCGGCCTCTCTCTCCACCAGGGGAGGATTGTCTCGTCGCGAAGCGAATCGTCGGTACTGAAGGAGGCCGGGACACTTGCGAGGAGAAGGGATTTCCGCGGCACCATCACCGACGTGGGCGGTCCTACCGCCAACCTCTACGGGGCTGTCTGCGGAAGGTGGCAGGGAAAAGGGGCCTGCGGCACCCGTCACTGCCTCACGCCTTCGCCGTGCAGGAACCTCAAGCCCGGTTACGAAAAGGGCCTTTCCCTTTATGGAAAGCTGCGCGCGCTGCCGGGCGTCAAACACGTCTTCATCGAGAGCGGCTTCCGCCACGACCTTCTTGTCGACCCGAAGGCCCGCGGCTATCTCGAAAGGATCTGCAGGGACCATCTGAGCGGGCGCATGAAGGTTGCCCCTGAACATTCTTCCGACAGGGTCCTCGATATCATGAACAAACCCTCCTTTTCGGTATACGAGCAATTCTCAGCCCTCTACCACTCGATATGCAGAAAGCTGGGGAAGGACCAGCACCTCGTCAGCTATTTCATCAGCGCCCACCCCGGCTGCACACTGGAGGATTCTCTTTCCCTCGCCCTGAGACTTGGCGAACTGGGTATCCACCCCGAACAGATACAGGATTTCATGCCCCTGCCAATGACCCTTTCCGGCACCATATATCACACAGAGAAAGACCCTTTCACCGGAAAACACGTGTATGTCCCCAAGACCTTCCGGGAGAGAAAGATGCACCGCGCCCTCATCCAGTACAAGAACCCGAAGAACACCCCGCTGGTCAGGGAGGCGCTGAAACTCCTCAAGAAGGAGTACCTGCTGCCGAGGCTGATGCCGGGGAGAAAGACGGTTTAAACCGCTTGAACCGCTTGAACCGCTTGAACCGCTTGAACGTTAAGAACGAAAGACGGGAGCGAACGAGTACGGTCTGACTCCGGGTTGTCATGCGTGGGACGGACCCTGTCCGCTCCTTCATTTCCAGTTTCTAACGTTCAAGCGGTTCAAGCCGTCTTTCCCCGGTCTTTGTTTGCCTTACCCCCTGTTTCGTTGTATGATACCACGAATATCAGGTCAACAAGGGGGTCGTAGGAATTGGTGACGGGGAATATTGTCTGGCACAGGTTCGTTTGTCTTGCGGGGATCCTTCTTATCGCGGTTGCCTTGCTCCCTCCCTCCTCCGCCGAGGCGGCGCGGCGCAGGTCGCTTCATGCCGGAAAGGACGTTAGGGGGATCACATTCGAGGAATTCTGGGCCAAGGCCCGCGAGGAAGGGATGAAGTGGGCAGGCAGGCGGCTAAGGGTGCGAAGGATCGTATCTGTGGCCGTGGTGGGTTTTGATGGACGCAACGGACGCTCGCCTGTCTGGGAGGCACAACTGGTGCGTTGCGACAGGACCCAGTCGCCTGACGATGAAGAGGTCATCTCAAGGATATGCAGGGGAAAGACGATCACGGTCCGCATGGTGGAGGCAGGAGTGGAAAGGGCCGACCCCGGGGTACACGTATCAAAGGAGAGGCCTTTCCGGGGCGCTTCCATCCCCGAGGAGAGGATCGTCATCAGTCCCCAGCGTGCTGAGGAAACGGCCAACAAGTACAAGCAATACAACCCTGCCGAGGTCGACAGTTACAGCTATGAACTCAGGTATGACCACAGGAATGACAGGCCCCTCTGGGTCATCAAGAGAACCTGCGGCTACAGGGGCAAATCGGAAGGCCGCTGTCAGCCGGGCGACCACTGGATAGTCAAGGTCGACGCGGAATCGGGAGAGATCGCAAAGTGAAAGACCGCTTGAGCCGCTTGAATAGCTTGAGCCGCTTGACGGCTTGCTGACAAAGTGGACTTATGCGTCATTCCGGCGAAGGCCGGAATGACGACAAAACAAAGAAAGACCGAACCGAGAAGCGGTTTTATCAACGGTCTGTTGAAGGTGAACGAGGACAATACATGAAAATACTGCTGTCACCGATCACGAAGGATGATGCCCGGCAGATCATGGAGATCTTCAACTATTACATTGAGAACACCTTTGCGGCCTATCCGGAGCATCCCCTTCCCGATGATTTCTTCGAGATGCTTCTCATCATGAGCAGCGGGTATCCGACGGTTGTCGCCAGGACAGAGGACGGGATGGTGACCGGGTTCGGCCTGCTTCGGCCTTACAATCCCCTCCCCGCCTTTTTCAAGACCGCCGAGATCACCTATTTTCTCAAACCCGGTTTCACGGGCCAGGGCATCGGCAAGGCGATACTCGACTATCTCCTCGATATGGCAAAGGAGAAAGGGATCAACGCGGTCCTCGCGAACGTGTCGTCCCTCAACGAGGAAAGCATCGCCTTCCACCTGAAGAACGGCTTCTCCGAATGCGGCCGCTTCAGGGAGGTAGGCCAAAAAAAGGGACACGTCTTCGACGTGATCTACTTCCAAAAACTGCTCTAAAAGACGGTTCCAAGTCTCAGGTCTCAGGTTTCAAGGAAAAGATAAAAACTGTCCTGGTCAGTCCCTCTTCGGTTTTTGACTCGAAACGCGCAACCCGGAACCTTTACAGCAACTGTCTTTTGCCTGAAACCTGGAACTTGAAACCTGAAACCGTCTTCAACTATCTTTTGATCATCATCTCGATCAGGTGTGGGCCCGGCTCTTTCATGGCCCGTTTCATTTCCCGGGCCAGCGCCCTGGCGTCTTCGACGCGGGTCGCGCTGACGCCGAGGCCCCGGGAGAGATCGACCCAATCTATGGGGGGACTGTCGATATCGACGAGAGCACGGGCCGCCTTGCCGGGATCCGTCAGGCCTGCCCGCTCCAGTTCCATGGCGATGATGCGGTATCCGCCGTTGTTGCACAGGAGCGTAGTGACGTTCAGGTCTTCGCGCGCCATCGTCCAGAGGGCCTGAACGGTGTACATGGCACTGCCGTCCGCCTGGATGTTGATGACGGTCCGCCCGGGCGCGGCAAGAGCGGCGCCCACGGCACAGGGCATCCCGTAGCCGATGGCCCCTCCCGCGATGGTCATGAAACCGTGAGGGGCACATCCATGGGAAAGGGGATAGTAGGGGAAAGATGTCGTCAAACCCTCGTCGACGACGATCCCTTCCTCGGGCTGCAGGGCCGCTATGACCGCCGAGACCGTCTCCGGCGTGAGGGGACCTGTCGGAAGGGAAGACCTTTTCGCGTACGTGCCGCACCCCTTCGCCACCGCCGCCTTCCCCGGCCTGCCGACACAGTCCGCAAGGGCCTCGAGCGCCTCGCTCACGTCCTGACCGGAATGGTCTATGGCAATCTTCGCGGCCCCGTCAGGGATAACACTACCGGGGACGCCCTCGTAACCGAAAAAAGTGACGGGGTCCCAGGCACCCGCCAGGACAACCACATCGTACCGCGCCATAAGCTCCATCGCCGACTCCGGAAAGTAGGGGATCCTCGTCACTGCCGGCAGTGATCCGCCGCGGTCCACGTACCCGGGAAAGCTGTTGGCCAGAAGGTCACACCCCGTTGCCGCGCGGATGCGCGCCGCCGTCAGCAGTCCCTTTATGCGCAACGCCCTCCCCCCGAGGACCATCGCCGTTCTTCTGCCCGTCCTCAGAACCCTTGCCGCCCGGTCCACAGCCTCGAGATCGACGGGCTCGAAGGAGGGAGAGGCCATGATAACGGGAATATCGGCGCAGTCGGCCCACTGATGGTCATTGGGGATTATGAGGCTCGCCACCTGACCCCGGGCACCCGCCGCTATGACCGCCGCCATATCCCGCGAGAGGCTTCTGTGGCTCCTGCAAGTCCTCTTCCATCCTGAAACGGTCCCCGCCAGCGCCGCTATGTCCATGTTAAGGGGAGGGTCCGCGTGGCGATGCCATGATGCGTGCTCACCGATAACGTTGACGACGGGCGACATCGCGCGCCGCGCGTTGTGAAGACAGGCTATCCCGTTCGCAAAACCGGGACCAAGGTGGAGAAGGGCCATCGCCGGCCTGTCGAGGACCCTTCCAAAACCATCGGCCGCACCCGTGCAAACCCCTTCGAAGAGGCCGAGCACGCACCTTATGCCCGGCTCCTTATCAAGGGCCGCAACGAGCGGTATCTCCGTCGTCCCCGCGTTGGCAAAACAGATATCGACACCATTCAGGACAGCCGTCCTCAAGGCCAGTTCCGCGCCGTTCATGAAAACTCCTGGTGATGGGTCATGGGTGATGGGAAAGACTCGAAGGCCATACCTATTACCCATGACCCATGACCTATAACCCGTTCTATGTTTTTTTTCAGTATATATGGAACCGCTAGGTTCTGACAAGGTATATTGAGAATCAGGTGAGGCGGGTGATAGGCTATGGGAAGAAATGCGGGTTGGAACCGTTGGAACCGTTACACCGTTCTTCCCCATGACCCATGACCCGATTTGCCCCTGGCACCTATTTTTGTCCCGTCCGTACCGGTCATCTTGTTATCCCCGGCCAAACAACTTATAATAGAGTTGATTTGAGAAGAAAGGTAATAGGTAATAGGTGACGGGCGGCCGACCATGACCCTGCGGTTCTTTTTCCCATCACCCATGACCCATTACCCGTAACCTGTTTCATCGAGGTTCCATGCCAGAAAGGGAAAATGACAAAGAAAAGCTCCTCGCCGAGATCGACGGGCTCAGAAAACGCATTGGCGAGCTTGAAACGACTCAGGCCGAGTTCAGGCAGGTCGAAGCGACACTGCGCAAGACGGAGGAGAAGTATCGCAGCATCTTCGAGGATGCCATAGAAGGCATCTTTCAGACGAGCGTCGAAGGACGTTTTCTGAGCGCCAACCCCTCTCTCGCCCGTGTCCACGGGTATGATTCCCCCCAGGATCTGATCGACTCCGTCACGAACATTTCGAGACAACTCTACGTCGATCCCGAAGACCGCGCCCGAACCATGGAAAAAATGGACCGGGAAGGATCGGTAAGGAACTTCGAAACGCAGATGTACAGCAAGGATGGCAGCATCCACTGGATCTCCATGAACATACGTGCCGTCCGTGACAAGTTTGACACGGTCCGCTACTACGAAGGCACGATGCTGGATATCACGGAGCGAAAGAAGGCGGAGGCCGCCCTCCAGGAAAGCGAAGAGCGTTACCGCACCGCCATCGAGAATTCCAACGACGGTGTGGCCATCATCCAGGGCTATACCCTGCAATACGTGAACAGGCGTTTCGTCGAGATGTTCGAATTCCCCTCTACCGAAGAGGTTACAGGCAAGTCGGTCCTTTCCACCATCCATCCCGACGATCTCTCGAGGGTGAAAGACATCAATCAGCGGCGCCAGCGGGGAGAGACGGTTCCTTCGCGATACGAGTTCAAGGGCATAACCGGGAAGGGCAAGACGATCCATGTCGAGGTCTCCGCCGCCACCATCCCCTACCGCAACGCAACGGTCTATCTCGTTTATCTCAGGGACGTCACGGAGCGCAAGGAGGCCGAGGAGGCCCTCATCCAGTCCCGCAACGCCCTGGAAAGTCTCAACCGCGCCAAGACGAAGGCGGTCAATCACATCTCTCACGAGCTCAAGACGCCGTTGTCCGTCATCCAGGGGAGCATGAGGCTCATACGACGAAAGCTCGAGCCCACACCCCACTACGGGACCATACGGGAACTGGTCGATTCCATCGAGCGCAACCTTCAGAGACTTCTCGGCATCTCCCGTGAAACAGACCAGATATTCAGGCTTTCCCAGGAACTCGAAGCGGTCATGCTCGTGGGCGATCTCGACAGGCTGTGGCAAAGGATGGAGAGCCTCTCCGAGGTGCCCTCCGACGTGCGCGGTCACTGGAACGCCCTGAGGGGATGGATCGACCAGTACTTCGCGGCAAGCACGCAGTTTTTCCAGTCCATCGACCTTTATACCTTCGTCGTTTCCATCGTGGAGCGCATGAAGAGCCGGTTGCCCGGCCGCAGCCTCGACATCAGGGTGGACGGAGAGAACGACCTCTTCATCTCCATGGATCCAAAGGTCCTTCGCGACATCGCGGAAGGCCTCATCAAGAACGCCATCGAGAACACGCCTGACGGCGGCGTCATAAAGATAGGGCTCGAGCAGAAGGACGACCGGATCGTATTGAGCGTCACGGACACAGGTGTCGGCATCACCGAAGAGAACAAGCGCTACCTCCTCGATGGTCTCCACCACGCGAAGGAGACGGACCTCTATTCTTCAAAGAAACCGCTGGAGTTCGGAGCGGGGGGAAAGGGGCTCGACCTCTTGAGGATCAAGTATTACTCCCTCCGGTTCGGCTTCGACATCTCCTTCGAGAGCAACCGTTGCACGCACATCCCCACGGACCACGACCTCTGCCCGGGAAACATCAGCGAATGCGCCGCCATCAAGGGCAAAGATGAATGTCTCGCCTCGGGCGGGACGACCTTCAGCGTCTCCTTCCCCGTCGGGAAACGATCCGGTTCCATCGATGAAGCGTGACCTCGTCCCCTCTTCCCGTGACGGACGCACCGTGAGCGTCACCGTGACCGACATTGCCATGCCGGGCGACGCGGGAGTGGCCAAGGCCGGTGATTTTGTGGTCTTCGTTCCCGGCACCATTCCCGGCGACAGGGTGGTCATACGCATCGTGAAAAGGGAGAGGCGCTACGGCTACGGCGAGGTTGTCGCCATCGAGGAACCCTCGCCCTTGCGCGTTGAACCCGCGTGCCCTCATTTCGGCGCCTGCGGGGGCTGTACCATCCAATCCATGGACTATGCCAGGCAGCTCGAGATGAAGGCCTCCCACCTCAGGGAATCCCTGAAAAGGATCGGCCGCCTTAACATCGCTGAAGACCGGTTCGAGAAGATCACCCCCTCTCCGCGGGCGTATCTCTACCGCAGCAAGATAGAACTGACCTTCGGCTACGACGGGAACGGCGTCATCGCCGGGATGCGTGAGAGCGCGGGAGCCGGCGGTTTCGCCCGTTCCGGCGTCCTGCCCGTGCCCGAGTGCAGGATCTTCTGCGACGGCCTGAGGCAGATACTCGCCGTGATCGAAGACCACGTACACGGAGAAGGCCTTTTTCCCTATGACGAACGAACGAAAAAGGGGACGCTGCGTCATCTCGTCCTCAAAGAGTCAAAGGCAACGGGACATGTCATGGTCATCGTCGAAACGAAAGGTGCCCAGGAGCACCGATTGGGTGAGCTCTACCGGCGGCTGAGCGAAGAGGTTCCTCACGTGACAAGCCTCTGGAGGGCCGTCAACGACCGCCCCGGGTCCTATATCGATTATAGCCGTCTTCGCCATGAGGGCGGCGGGCGATATATCGAGGAATCCCTGGCGGGACTCACATTGCGCGTCTATCCCGCATCTTTCTTCCAGCCAAACCCGGCAGGGGCGACCCTGATCTACGAGAGGGTGGGACGCATTGCCGCGGAACTGAAAGCGGGGAACGTCCTCGGCCTTTACTGCGGCATGGCCCCCATGGAGCTTTTACTGTCGCGCCACTCGCAAAACGTTGTCGGCGTCGATTCCTCGAGGGCGAACATCGAGAATGCCCGCGAGAACGCACTGCTCAACGGCATCGGCAATTGCTCCTTCCTTGCGGGAAGGGTCGAGGATATCGTCACGGACAGGGGTTTCGGCAAGCCCGACATGGTGGTCATAGACCCGCCGAGGAGCGGCGTCAGCCCCCGCGGCACGGACCTCATCATCAGCCTCGCGCCGAAGGCCCTCATATACGTTTCCTGCAACCCTGCCACCCTCGCCCGGGACCTCGGGCGTTTCGCCGCGGCAGGCTACGCGGTCGAACTCGTGGCCCCCTTCGACCTGTTCCCCCACACCTCCCACCTGGAAACGCTGACGGTCCTCAGGAAGAGGAGAAGATGAAAAGAGAAAAGATGGACAAAAAAGCCGAGGCTCACGAACCCCCCGAACGCTTCGAGACGACCCGGCACTACATCTCGGCACTCCTCGAGGAAGGGACATACACATCGAAAGAGCTGTCGAGCATCGTCAAGATACCGGAGAGGGACATCTGCGACCACCTGGAACACCTGCAGCGCTCCCTGAGCAAGGGTGACAGGCGCCTCACCGTGATCTGTGCCTCCTGCAAGCACTGCGGGTTCGTCTTCAAGAAGCGCGACCGCCTCACAAAACCCGGCAAATGCCCCTCCTGCCGCTCCATCCACATCCAGCCACCGGTGTTTCATATAGAACAGTTTTAAGTGTTAAGTTTTAAGTGAAATACCCTGCGAGGCAGAAGACGTTCGGTGCAGACTCTCACCGCCGGGCATTCAACACTTAAAACTTAACACTTAAAACTTAAAACGGTAACTTCTCATCATTATTGCAATTACCAAGCTTTTCTGTTATATATTTCGATTGCCTATGCGTGATACCGTGGTCAGGGTGTGGAATGGTGAAGCGAGAGTGGCACGGTGGTTCCTTTACATACCCCTTGCTTTTCTGTCCTACCTGTACCAGATAGCACTCATGGCAAGAGAGTATATGTTCAGGACGGGGATCATGACGACACAGAGTGCCCCCATACCGGTTGTCAGCGTGGGGAACATCACCCTTGGAGGGACGGGGAAAACGCCTGTCGTCGAAAGGCTCTGCCGCAGGTTCAAGGACGCGGGCTTTAACCCGGGGATCATAACACGGGGATACATGAGGAAGAGGAACGGGACATTCGCCGTGGACGTGAGGAACGACTCGGCCGAGACCGCCGGAGACGAGGCATACATGCTTGCCAGGAGAACCCGGATACCCGTCATCGTGGGCAAGAACCGCCTGCAGGCGATCGAACGGGGGATCGAAGAGAAGAACATCGATATGGCCGTTCTCGACGATGGTTTCCAGGTGCGGGACCTGAGAAAGGATGTGGACATTCTCATACTCAACGGACGGGAATCGTTGAGCAGGCAGGAACTCTTTCCCCTCGGGCCCTACCGTGAACCGGTCTCCCGCGTGCGCGAATCCGACACCATACTTGTGAGCAAATCGGAACCGGACAGCGCCACTGTCTATTTCACGAGGGGCATCCCCCGGTTCCAGGTGAGATACGAACCCGTCCATCTTTACAACGTAAAGAAGAACGCCATAGCCCATTACCGATTCCTCAGGAACAAGAAGGTCCTCGCCTTCAGCGGGCTTGGCGACAACCAGTCTTTCTTTCAGCTTTTGAGGCAGATAGGCGCCGATGTAGTCCGGGAGATGCCCTTTCCCGACCATCACAGGTATTCAACGGGGGATCTCGGGAGGATGCAGTCGGCGGACAGTGTCCAGTGTATCGTCACCACGGAAAAGGATGCCGTGAAGCTTATGGGGATGGAGGTTCCCGACAACCTCTTCTACCTCTCCATCGAGGCGCGGATAGACGATGAAGATACACTGATGGAACTCCTGCTCAAGAAGCTCGGGACCCGTTCCCCGGACCGCCTCGCCTAAAGAGGAGATGAAGCGGGTCGGGGAAGAAAGCTCAAAGAACGATCTCACACCTCGACCCTGCAGACACAACAGATAGCAGCGCCTCCCGCCATGGGGCGGGACGGAAAATACGACAAGGAGGAGAGAGCATGTCAGAACAGGTATTCATTTTCGACACGACATTGCGCGACGGCGAGCAATCGCCCGGCAATACCATGAACACTCAAGAAAAGCTCAGGGTGGCACGGCAGCTCGAGCTCCTCGGCGTTGACATCATAGAAGCCGGCTTTCCCATCGCCTCCGAGGGCGATTTCGATGCCGTCAAGCAGATAGCGAAACTCGTGAAGAACTGCCAGATCGCCGGGCTCGCCCGCGCCAATGACGAGGACATAGACCGGGCGTGGAAGGCGATAAAGATCGCGGCCCACCCCCGTATCCACACCTTCATCTCCACGTCGGACATCCACCTCAAGCACCAGTTCAGAAAGACGCGCGACGAGGTGCTCGAGATCGCGGTGGCCGCCGTGAAGAGGGCGAAGAAATACACCGACAACGTCGAGTTCTCCGCGATGGATGCGACGAGGAGCGATTGGGATTACCTGTGCAAGGTGCTCGCCGAGGTCATCGAGGCCGGGGCGACAACGGTCAACATACCCGACACCGTCGGCTATGCCGTCCCCCACGAGTTCGGCGAGCTCATCGCCTACATCAGGAAGAACGTCCCCAACATAGACAGGGCGGTCATCAGCGTCCATTGTCACAATGACCTCGGCCTTGCCACGGCCAACTCCATCGCCGCCATCCACAACGGCGCGCGTCAGGTGGAATGCACGATAAACGGCATCGGTGAGAGGGCGGGGAATGCCTCTCTCGAAGAGATAGCCATGACCCTGAGGACGAGGAAGGCGAGCTTCACCGCCGACACCCGCATCGTCTCCGAGAAGATATACCCGACAAGCAGGCTCATAACCTCCATCACCGGCGTGCCCGTGCAGCCCAACAAGGCCATCGTGGGCGCCAACGCCTTCGCTCACGAGTCGGGCATCCACCAGGACGGCCTCCTGAAGGCGAAGCTCACCTACGAGATCATGACCCCGGAATCAGTAGGCATCCCCAAGAGCTCTCTCGTCCTCGGAAAGCACTCCGGCAGGCACGCTTTCAGGGACCGCATCGAGAACCTGGGGTACATCCTCGACGACAAGGAACTGAACCTTGCCTTCAAGCGCTTCAAGGCGCTCTCGGACATGAAGAAGAACGTCTACGATGAAGACATCGAGATGATCATCATGGACGAGATATACAAGACGGCTGAGAGGGCGAAGCTCGTGTATCTCAACGTGAGCTGCGGGAACACGACGATACCGACGGCCACGGTGAAGATGGAGATAGACGGGAATACCGTCCAGGACGTGGGCACCGGCGACGGTCCCGTCCACGCCGCCTTCAAGGTCATCAAGAGGCTCGTCAAGACGACAAGCAAGCTCGAGAAATTCTCCGTGAACTCCATCACGCAGGACATGGATGCCCAGGGCGAGGTCTTTGTCAAGCTCTCCGACAAGGGACTCAAGGCCATAGGGAAAGGAGCGGACACGGACATCATCGTCGCCAGCGCAAAGGCATATATAAACGCGCTGAACAGGCTGGAATACATGAAAACAAAGAGATCCTGAGAGGAAACGATATGGGAATGACCATTACGGAAAAGATACTGGCAGCGCACGCGGACAAGGACCGGGTCGAACCCGGGGAGATCGTGGATTGCAGGATAGACCTCGCCATGGCGAACGACATCACGGCGCCCCTCTCCCTCGAGGAATTCGAGAAGGTCGGGGCGAAGGACGTCTTCGACCCCAACAAGGTCGTCTTCGTCCTTGACCATTTTACACCCAACAAGGATATACTCTCTGCCGAGAATTGCAAGAGGATACGGGAATTCTCGCGGAAGTACGGGATCGTCAACTTCTTCGAGGGCGGCGAATGCGGCATAGAACACGCCCTGCTGCCCGAGAAGGGGCTCGTGGTGGCGGGCGACCTCGTCATCGGTGCTGACAGCCACACCTGTACCTACGGGGCCCTGGGAGCCTTCTCCACGGGCATGGGCTCGACGGATGTGACCTACGGCATGGTGACGGGACGCACCTGGCTGAAGGTCCCTGAGAGCATCAAGTTCCATTGCTACGGGAAATGGCAGAAATGGGTGACGGGAAAGGAACTCATCCTTCACATCCTGGGCATGATCGGGGTTGACGGGGCGCTTTACAGTGCCATGGAATACGGCGGTGAGGCAATAGCCGCCCTGTCCATGGATTCGCGCTTCTCCATCGCCAACATGGCCATCGAGGCCGGGGGGAAGAACGGCATATTCCCTGTCGACGACAAGACAATAGCCTACATGAAGGAACACGCCACGCGGCCCTACAAGGTCTACGCGAGCGACAGCGATGCGAAATACAGCCAGGTGCATGAGATCGACGCCTCGAAGGTCGGCTTCGGTGTCGCATGCCCCTCGCTTCCATCAAACGTGCGAGACGCGGGGGAACTGGGCGACATAGACATAGACCAGGTCGTCATCGGTTCCTGCACCAACGGCAGGCTCGAAGACCTGGAGATGGCAGCCGTCATCCTCAGGGGAAAGAAGGTCAGGAAAGGTCTGAGGTGCATCGTTATCCCCGCAACCCCTGCGATCTACGGCGAGGCCATGCGACGGGGATACTTCCAGACATTCCTCGACGCCGGCTGCATCATATCGCCGCCCACCTGCGGCCCCTGCCTCGGAGGCCACATGGGCATACTGGCAAAGGGAGAGAGGGCCGTGGCCACAACGAACAGGAACTTCATCGGAAGGATGGGGCATCCCGAGAGCGAGGTCTACCTCGCCGGTCCTGCCGTGGCGGCGGCCACCGCCATCAAGGGGAAGATAGTACGCCCTGAGGAGGTAATATGATCGTCAAAGGAAGGATCTGGAAATTCGGCGATAATATCGATACCGATATCATCATACCCGCAAAGTATCTCGCGCACACCGACCCGAAGGTCCTGGGACAGCACTGCATGGAACCCCTTGCCCCGGACTTCTCGAAGGAGGTCAGGGCCGGGGACATTATCGTCTCGGGTACCAATTTCGGCTGCGGGTCGTCCCGGGAGCACGCACCGCTCGCCATTACCGCGCTCGGTATACCCCTTGTCATCGCAAAGACCTTCGCCCGGATATTCTACCGCAACGCCTTCAACAAGGGCCTGGCGCTCCTGGAAGCGGACATCTGCGATCTCGTGAAGGACGGTGACGAGATCGAGGTCGACATCTCGACGGGCATTATCCGCTGCGGCGAGAGTGAGGTCAAAGCCAAACCCATCCCCCCCTTCATGGTGGAACTCATCAACGAGGGCGGGTTGATAAACTATCTCAAGAAAAAGCTGGAGGGCTAAATGAAACAGTACAACGTAGCAGTCGCCGGAGCCACCGGCGCGGTCGGAAATGAAATGGTAAAAGTCCTCGAGGAACGGAATTTCCCGGTCAAGAACCTGACGCTTCTCGCTTCCTCGCGGAGCGTGGGCAAGACTATGAGCTTCCATGGCGAAGACGTAAAGGTGCAGGAACTGAAGGAGGACTCCTTCAAGGACATCGATATCGGCCTGTTCTCCCCCGGCGGATCCGTCAGCCTCAAGTTCGCGCCCATCGCGGCGGCAAGTGGATGTGTCGTCATCGACAACACGAGCGCCTTCAGGATGGAGAAGGACATTCCCCTCGTCGTGCCCGAGGTCAACGAGCACGCGATCGCTGAGCATACAAAGCGGGGCATCATCTCTAACCCCAACTGCTCCACGATCCAGATGGTCGTCGCCCTGAAACCGCTCCACGACGCGGCGAAGATCAAGAGGATCGTCGTATCCACCTACCAGGCCGTCTCGGGGACGGGCCAGAAGGCCATCACAGAACTGGAGAGCCAGGTGCTCGCCATATACAACATGAAAGAAATAGAGAAAAAGGTCTATCCCCACCAGATCGCCTTCAACGTCCTGCCCCATATCGACAGTTTCCTCGATACGGGCTACACCAAGGAAGAGATGAAGATGGTCAACGAAACGAAAAAGATCATGGAAGACAAATCCATCAAGGTCACGGCGACAACCGTGAGGGTCCCCGTCTTCTACGGACATTCAGAGTCGGTGAACATCGAGTTCAAAAGCGAGATGACACCGGAAATGGCACGGCAGCTCCTGAAGAAGGCCCCCGGCATAAAAGTGGTCGACGACCCGGGAAAGAACATGTACCCCCTCGCCATCGACGCCGCCGGCAAGGACGATACCTACGTGGGGAGGATCCGGGTTGACGATACCGTCAAGTACGGACTCAACATGTGGATAGTCGCCGACAACATCAGAAAAGGCGCCGCCCTGAACGCCGTCCAGATAGCGGAAGCCCTGGTAAAGAAATACCTGTAACCTTACACACCGGAACTCACGAACCCTCCCCCTGAAAGGGAGGGTTTTTTCTTTCACGGCCTGCCCTGAATGCGCTAAAGCCTGTCAGGCCCTATCAAGTACCTCCCTGACCATCCTGAGGAGAACGTTGGACCCCAGGGGTTTCGAGAGAAAATCAAACTCCCCCTCCTCGATACCCTTCTCGAGGACAACGTCCTGGGTATACCCGCTTATGAAGATGACCTTCATTCCCGGGGTGATCCCGCTTATCGCCTCGTAGGCTTCCCTGCCGTTCTTTCCGGGCATCACCGAATCGATGATCAGAAGGTCCACTCTCTCGAGTTGCCTGAACTTCTCCACCGCATCCTCACCATCGACGGCTTCGAGGACCGTGTAGCCGTATTTCGTCAACACGTCCCGTATCAGACGTCGCACGTCGGCATCATCATCGGCGACAAGAACGGTTTCGGTCCCTCCCCTCACCTGCTGCGGGGAAACGACCTCCTGTTCCGCGGTCGTGGATATAGCGGGAAGGTATATATGGAAGGTCGTGCCCATGCCCTTCTCGCTGTACACGTTGATATAACCTCCGTGCCGCTTGACGATCCCGTAGACCGTTGAGAGCCCGAGACCGGTCCCTTTCCCCGTTTCCTTAGTGGTAAAAAAGGGATCGAAAATATGCTCTTTCGCGTGCTCGTCTATACCTGATCCGTTATCGGAAATGGAAAGGAGAGCGTATTTCCCCGGTTCGCCCAGTCCGTGAGCCGCGACAAACTCACCGTCCAGCTCCACGAGTTCAGTCTCGATCGTCAGCGTCCCGCCTCGCGGCATGGCGTCCCTTGCGTTGCTCGCAAGGTTGAAGAGTATCTGGTCGATCTGCGTCGTGTCAGCCATGACCACCAGAGCTTCCTCGCTGAGACAGGCCTTGAGCTTGATATCCTCGGTGATGAGCCTCTCCAGCAATTTCTGGGTACTCCTTACGGCCTCGTTCAGATCGACAGGGCTCAGGCGCACCGGTTGGAGCCTGCTGAAGGTAAGAAGGCTTGCCGTGAGGTTAACGGCCTTCTGTGAAGAGGTCATGATGTGCTCCACGTATTCCTGAAGGGGATCCTCCTCGCTGAGCTCGAGTTGGAGGAAGGTCGCGTATCCCATCAGGACCGAAAGGATGTTGTTGAAGTCATGGGCGACACCGCCCGCGAGGGTGCCAATGGCCTCCATCTTCTGCGACTGCCGGACCCGGGCCTCGAGACGCCTGCGCTCGGTCACGTCTTCGGCGGTATTATCGTAGTAAAGCACGTTCCCCGCCGCATCACGGACCACCCTGGAATTTATGCTGACCCAGATCCTGGTACCGTCCTTGCGACGCATTTCCACCTCGAAACCTTCCACCACACCCCTCAATTCAAGCAACTCTTTCCTTCTTTCCCGGTCCCCGGCATCGGCATACAACTCCTGCGCTATGTCAGCGACTGAATCGATCATCTCCTGCTGTGACCCGTACCCGAACATTCGCGCACCCGCCGGGTTGATGTTCAGGAACCGTCCTTCCGGTGTGGACCGGAATATCCCCTCGATGGAGTTCTCGAAGATGCTCCGGAATTCTTCCTCGCTCCGGCGCAGTTCCTCCTCCGTCCGCTTACGGTCGCTGATGTCGACGAGAAAACCCTCAAGGAACGCCGGATTGCCCTCCTCACCGCGTCCTATCCGTGCGCTTAAGGAAACCCATATCCTCTGTCCGTCCGCGCGACGGCACCGGCATTCATGCCCGACGATCTCCCCCTTCTCCAGGACCGCGCCGAGAACGTTGTCCGGACCTCCATCATCCACGGAGAGCTGACTCCTCAGATCGCTCACACTCGCCATCAGGTGCTCCGGGGAATCATAGCCCAGGATACGCGCCATTGAGGGGCTAGCGCTCAGGATCCTTCCTTCGGGATCCGTCTGGAAGAGGCCTTCGATCGCGTTCTCGAAGATCTCCCGGTACTTCCTTTCGCTGCGGCTCAGTCCCGCCATCGTTTCCCTGAGTCTTTCCGTCATCAGGTTGAATGTCCGCGCAAGGGTACCGACCTCATCACGCGCACCGGGGTCCACCACCTGGTTCAGATCTCCGCCCGTAATGATCTCTGCGGCCCTTGTCATCTGACGGATATGGCGCGTAATGGTCCAGGCAACGAAGATGCCAAGAAGCCCTATGAGAAGCGTGATCGTGATCCCTGCCACACCCATAATGCGCGTCATCCGGTTCCTTCCGCCGCTCAGGATGGTACGATAAGAGTGCAGTTCATCCTCGTGGACACCGACCCCGATCACCCAGTCCCAGGGAGCGTAATAGGCCAGGCGGGCCACCTTCCACCTCGGCTCCGTCTCACCGGGGTTCTGCCAGCGGTATCGTTCGGTGGCCATTTCCCCGGGTTTCAGGGCGGTCGCCTTCCCTATGATCTCCCTGATGACATAGCGGCCGTCGCTGTCCCTGCTGTCCCATACGTTCTCATCGTCCCTCTCGCCCTTCCAGGATATGATGTAGCGGCCCCGGTCTTCCCCCTTGCCCCCGACGACATAGACATATCCGGTCTCTCCCACCTTCGTCTGCTGAATGGCGTTGCGTATCCGCATCTCGACGCTCTTCTGCTTGATACCGGCATATATCATCCCCACAAGCTTGCCCGCCTTGTCCCTGAGCGGTTCGTACGCCGTCAGGTACCAGGCGTTCACCACATAGGCGCGGCCGTGATAGGTCTTTCCCCCCAGCACTGCGGCGACTACGGGGTTCGGGCTGCCGTCGGGATTGATGGCGGGTATGTACGTGCCTATAGCGCGCCTGCCCTGTGAATCCCTGACGTTCGTCGCCACGCGGAGCATGTCTCCCCGCTCGTTCATGCGCTGAAAAATGGTGGCTGTCTCGCCGACAAGCCCCTTGACATCGTCGACCACCGGGGTCCTGACGGTCGGCTGCGAATTCTGCCCGATCCATTTCCCACCCACGAGCATCCCCGGCAATCCCACCCTTACGGACCGCCCGGTGAACTGGTTCACCGCCGTCCACTCCACTCTCTGGCGGGAAAGGTCCGCGCCGCCTCTGGCGGCGAGTATGTGCCGCATGACATTGAGGTTTCTTGAGAGCTGCTCCCGGACGGCCTCATCCTCCGTCCGGACCAGGTTGTAGGCACCCTGAGTGATGTGATCCAGGTCCGCATCCAACAGCCGGTCCACTTCCCTCTGAGCAAGGTCGTTGTACTGGCCGCTCTGCCAAACGGCAAGTGCCACAAGGGCGGCCGCTGTAATAAGGACACTGCCCGCCCCCAGAATGGAGATCTTGATGTTGAGCTTCAGGTCCCTCAGAAAACGAAACATTTCTTCGCCTCCCTAACTCCTGTAGCCCCCCATTACGCAAGTATAGCATTGACCTCCTCTTTTGGGTATGACTTACGCAAGCATCGAAACTCTCCCCGAAAAAAACCCGGTATCGGCCAATCCGGTCGCGATAACCGTACGATGGCCTTTCGTTCCTTCCCATCACCCATGACCCATCACCTGTTACCCGCCTCTCTCATTTTTCCCTTTGCATTTGAGGCCGCAAGCGCCTAGAATATCCCCATGCCCGATACCATTGCAACAGACGGATCCGTAAGAGAGCTGACCTTCCAGGTCCCTCTTTCGGAGATCTACAAGTTCAACGAACCGGAAAAGGTGAGCGACCTTGGTCAGGTCCTGGAGGCCGGCCGGCAGAAACCTGCCGCCATGGGTCCCGCCAAGAGGTTCATCACAAGCACGATAGGGATATTCTGCCTCATGATCGGCCTTACGGGCCTCTTCGGCCGGAACCCCGATATCTTCAGCGTCCTCTGGATCATCTTCGGAACGGTGATCATCTGGGTCTTCCTGGCAAAGCCGGAGATGGACAAGAGGAAGGCCGGGGGCGCCTCCGACACGAAGAAGGAACCCGAGGTGACCCTCGTCGTCAACTCCAACAGGATAGTGATACGCTTACCCGGCAGTGAGACGGCAAGGGAGTGGACGGAATTCCTTCAGTACAAGAAAACAAAGAAGGGGATCCACCTCCACTTCCTCGACGGCACAACGATCTGGCTGCCCGAAGAAGCTTTCTACGACAAGGACGAAATGAAGGAACTTCTGCGGTTGCTTCAAAAGAAGGTTCCAGGTTCCAGGTGAAAAACCTCTGAAGTAGAAGAGAGCTGTCCCTCTTGGGGCTTTGACTCGAAACGCGCAACCCGGAACCCACAACTGTCTTTTGCCTGAAACCTGAGACTTGAGACCT
The DNA here is from genome assembly GCA_001603955.1 of Syntrophobacterales bacterium Delta_02. Classification (GTDB taxonomy): domain Bacteria; phylum Desulfobacterota; class Syntrophorhabdia; order Syntrophorhabdales; family Syntrophorhabdaceae; genus Delta-02. Next base: position 59,463 of record LVAA01000062.1, read on the forward strand.
TCTTTATCTTTTCGGTGGTTTCGTGGTTTCCAGCTCGGCTATCTCTTCTTCGATGTCGCGTATGGTGAGACGCATCCGCGTGATCGAGTTGATGCGGTCACGGATAAAGGGATCGTCGGAGGAGACGCTCTTATCGCAGGTGAACTGGTCGTACACGTATTCGCCTATCTCCGCGTTCGTCTTTTGAATGGACCGCTGCAGCTTCGTAACGTCAAGATATTTCCGCTTGCCGATCATGGCCTGCTTCTCCACGCCGAAGGCTATATCCTGGGCCGTCTCCTTCAGCGTCTTCAACCCTTCCTCGGTCCTCTTCCTTATATCATCAATAAGCGCCACCACGACCTCCGATCCAACATGGATTTTCAATATTCTGCACCTTTCCGCAGGAAAGGTCAAACAGACCGAAAAAGACCGCTCGAGCCGCTTGACGCCCCGTCGAACCTTAAAGAAAGACTTTGCCTCTGCATCTTCCGTTCAAACGGTTCAAGCGGTTCAAGCGGTTTCAACCGTCTCTAATACAGAAACATCGGTTTCCCCAGCGTGTCGCGCACCTTTGGACGGTATGTCTCCACGTCGTACAGGGCAGTCACGTCGACCTGTTTCTTCGCGGCAACGACCATGTCCAGCGGGACCGTGGTGTATATCGCCTGATGGAGCGCCACCATGCGGCCCCTGTGGCCCATCGCTATCTGGTCGAGGGCCAGGCTGCCGTAAGACACGGCCACCATCCGGTCGAGGGAGTCGGGTGCTCCGGAACGCATCATGTAGGCAAGCTGCTGGTAGATGACGTTCACGCCCGAGCGCTGCTTTATCTCCTGGGAAATGATGTAACCCACACCGCCCAGCTTCTTGTGGCCGTAGGCATCCTCTATCCCCGTCTCGGTCACGGTCCCACCCACGGTATGAGCACCCTCGGAAATGGTCATGATCGCGTAGTTGGAGGGGTTCCTGGACCGGTCCGTCACGAGAAAACCGACGAGCCTGTCGAGGTCGAAAGGCACCTCCGATATGACCGCCCTGTCGACGTCGGCAAGGTAGGCCGCTATGAGCGACGTTTCACCGGAGTTCCGGCCGAAAAGCTCGACGACACAGATGCGTTCATGGGAACCCGTCGTGGTCCGCAGGGCGTTGATGGCATCCACCGAGCGTGTGACGGCCGTCGAGAAACCGATGCAGAAATCCGTTCCGAACACGTCATTGTCCATGGTCTTCGGAATGGCGACAACCTGGACACCCTCCTTGTTGAGCCGGACCGCGTAGCTTAAGGTGTCGTCCCCGCCTATGGGGATGATCGCGTCTACTGCAAGGAACTCGAGAACCTTCAGGATATGCCTCGTGCAGTCGATCCTTCCCGATTCCGTCGGGACCCGGTCGCCTGCCTCCACAAAGGGAGGCACTTCATCGGGATTAACGTTGCCCGGATTGGTCCGCGACGTGTGAAGGATGGTCCCGCCGGTACGGTCGATGGTCCTCACCGTGTCGAGACTCAGAGGCATGACAAACCGCTGCGCCGTTTTCGGATTGTCGGGATCGATGTCGAGAAGGCCCATCCACCCTCTGCGGATACCCACCACGTCGATATCCTTCGAATCGGCACGGGCAACGACGGCCTTTATGGCCACGTTAAGCCCCGGAACATCTCCTCCCCCCGTCAGCACGGCGATCTTCTTCCTCCTTCCCATAAAAACACCTCCAATCCCTATCCGGGGCAGCTTCTGACTATAATGTTCTGTATAGTCGGGAAAGAAGGGAATGTCAAGGAAAGAGGAAAAGACCGTTTCAGGTTTCAGGTTTCAGGTTTCAGGTTTCAGGTTTCAGGTTTCAGGTTTCAGGTTTCAGGTTTCAGGTTTCAGAAGAAAGACTGCGGGAGGAGGCCGGTTGTCAACACAATTACTGGCTGGTGCCATTTGCTCCGCCAGGGTCTCCCCCCGGTGGCCGTTTCTTGCCTTTGCCTGAAACCTGGAACCTGAGACCTGAAACCATCAACGACCTGAACTTCGGAAACCGAAGTTCAGGTCGTTGATATTGTTACACCTTTATGCTACATTAGGTTGTTGGTTACAGCCGAATGAATATCCGTGAAAGACTGGAGGAAAGGGAAGAGCAGATCCTGTCGCCCTGGGCGCAGAAGAGCGTCGCCACGCGCGGACGGGTCCGTCGGGAGGCCGAGTGCGACATCAGGCCCGCCTTCCAGCACGACCGCGACAGGATAACACACAGCAAATCCTTCCGGCGGCTCAAGTACAAGACGCAGGTCTTCCTTTCGCCCACGGGGGACCACTACCGGACACGGTTGACGCACACCCTCGAGGTGTCACAGATAGCGCGGACCATCGGCCGGGCCCTGGCCCTCAATGAGGACCTCGTGGAGGCCATAGCCCTCGCCCACGACCTCGGCCACACGCCCTTCGGTCATTCCGGCGAGGACGTCCTCAACACGCTCTATCCCGGCGGTTTCAGGCATTACGAGCAAAGCCTGCGGGTTGTGGACCTCCTAGAGAAGGACGGGGCGGGCCTCAACCTGACGATGGAGGTCCGCGACGGCGTCGTCAAACACTCGAAAGGGAAAGGGGAGATAATTATCCGGGATGATGATGAAAGGCCGCTGACAAAAGAGGCAGAGGTGGTCCGCATCGCCGACATCGTCGCTTACCTGAACCACGATATCGATGACGCCATACGGGGCAACGTCATCAAGGAAGAGGATATCCCGGAACACCTCAGGGACGGTCTCGGTCACAACGTGTCGGAGCGCATCGATACAATGGTGCGCGGCGTCATCTCCAACACGCTGGGCAACGGCAGGATGGAACTGGGATGCGGTGAGGAACTGGAGACCCACATGGTGGAGATGCGCGATTTCCTTTATGATCGCGTCTATGAAAGCCCCATCGTTCACGCGGATTTCATCAAGTGCTCGAAGATCATCGAGGACCTCTACGGGTACTTCCTCAAGCACCGCGACGCATTCCTCAAGGAAACGGGCCGCGAAGACTTCTACGACGACCCCGTCGCCTGCGTCCGGGACTTTATCGCGGGCATGACCGACCGTTATGCCTTCAGTCTTTTTGAAAGGATCTTCCTGCCCATGCCATGGAACATTCCGGTGTAGAAAAGGAAGACCCGGAAACTTGAACGAACAACGACCATCAAGCGCGTTTTGATAGGTACACACGGAAAGGGAGCTCACAATGATGGATAAGGTTTACGACCCCCACAGCATCGAAAAGAAATGGTACGCCGACTGGCTGGAGAAGGGGTATTTCAAGGCAAAAAGTGATTCCGGGGAAGAGTATTTCTCGATGGTCATCCCACCGCCCAACGTCACCGGGTCTCTTCACATGGGCCATGCCCTCAACAACACGTTGCAGGACATCGTGACCCGGTATTTCCGCATGTGCGGGGTCAACACCCTGTGGCTTCCCGGGACCGACCATGCGGGGATAGCCACGCAGAATGTTGTCGAGCGCGAGCTCGCGAAGGAAGACAGCGACCGCGAGGCCCTGGGAAGGGAAAAGTTCATAGAACGGGTCTGGCAGTGGAAAAAGCAGTCCGGCGGAACCATCATCGAACAACTCAAGAGACTCGGCGCGTCCTGCGACTGGTCCCGCGAGCGGTTTACTATGGACGAGGGGCTGACGCGCGCCGTCCGCGAGGTCTTTGTCAGGCTGTATAACGAAGGGTTGATCTACCAGGATAATTACATCATAAACTGGTGCCCGCGCTGCAAGACCGCCCTTTCCGACCTCGAGGCGGAGCATGAGGAGACACAGGGGCACCTCTATTACATCCATTACCCCCTCGCCTCCGGCGAGGGACACCTGACCGTTGCGACTACCAGGCCGGAGACCATGCTCGGTGACACCGCCGTTGCCGTCAACCCCGAAGATCCCCGGTACGGGAAATATGTCGGGCAGGAGGTCATCCTCCCCATAGTCGACAAGAAGATCCCCGTCATCGGCGACAGTTACGTCGATGTCGAGTTCGGTACGGGCGCGCTGAAGGTCACCCCGGCGCATGACCTTAATGACTTCGAGATCATGAAGAGGCACGACCTCGCGCTGATAAAGGTCATAGACGAGAACGGCAACATGAACGAGAACGCCCTCCACTACAAGGGGATGGACCGCTTTGATTGCCGCAGGAAGATCGTCGAGGAACTCGAAGAGAAAGGTTACCTGGAAAAGACGGAGCCTTATCTCATGGGTGTGGGCAAGTGCTACCGCTGTAAGACCGTCGTGGAGCCCGCCCTCTCCCTGCAGTGGTTCCTGAGGATGAAACCGCTCGCCGAGCCCGCCATCGCCGCCGTGCGCGAGCACCGCGTCCGCATCATCCCGGAGATGTGGGAAAAGGTCTACTTCGAATGGATGGAGAACATCAGGGACTGGTGTATATCCCGCCAGATCTGGTGGGGCCACCGGATACCGGTGTGGTACTGCGAATCCTGCGGCGAGATGATCGTCTCCGTCAACGATCCACCGGCATGTACCAGGTGCGGCGGCGCCCTCAGGCAGGAATCGGATGTCCTCGACACCTGGTTTTCGTCGGGTTTGTGGCCCTTCAGTACCCTTGGCTGGCCCGACAGGACAGAGGACCTCAAGACGTTCTACCCCACGTCGCTCCTCATCACCGGTTTCGATATCCTCTTCTTCTGGGTCGCCCGGATGATCATGATGGGCCTCAAGTTCATGGGCGACGTGCCTTTCCGTGACGTATACATCCACGCCCTCGTCCGTGATGCAGAGGGCAAGAAGATGAGCAAGTCCAAGGGCAACGTCATCGACCCTCTCGTTATCATCGACGAATACGGGACGGACGCGTTCCGCTTCACCCTGACCATGCTCGCGGCCCAGGGACGGGACGTCCTTCTGTCGGAAGAGCGCATCGAAGGCTGCAGGAATTTCGTCAACAAGATATGGAACGCATCCAAGCTGTCGCTCTCCTTCATGGGTGAGGACAAGCCCGCCCATACCGGGAACGGCTCGTCCTTTCTGCCTGACCGGTGGATCCGCTCCCGCACCCAGAGGGTCATCAACGAGGTCCGCGAGAGCATCGACGGGTACCGCTTCAACGAAGCCGCCAATTCACTGCACAGCTTCATCTGGCACGAATACTGCGACTGGTACCTGGAGCTCATCAAACCGAACCTGTACGGGAAGGTGGACCGCTTCGACACGGGCACCACGCGGGCCGTTCTCCGCAATACCCTCGAGGATATCCTCAAGCTTCTCCATCCCATCATGCCCTTTGTCACGGAGGAGATCTATCAGCGCCTTCCGGGCAGCGGAACCTCGAGCATCATGATAGCGCCCTTCCCCGCCGTTGATGAGTCGCAGATAGACGGTGAAAGCGAAAAGATGATGGAGACCATCATGGGCATAGTCGACGTCATCCGCAACATCCGGGGCGAAACGGGGATTGCGCCCAATGTCCGCATAGAGGCCGTGATCAGGGCGGGAGCCGACAAGCCGTTCCTGAGA
>LVAA01000226.1 GCA_001603955.1 Syntrophobacterales bacterium Delta_02
GGCATGAGTTTCATACACTGCTTTAAACAGAAGGCGAAGGCTCATTTCCAGCCGCTGTTTTTCTTCATAATCGGTACAGTCCCGGAGACGCTGCAGAATCTGCGCTGCGATATCCTGTGTCAGGATTTCTGTTCCTGTCGCAGAAAGAGAATCAGGATCCAGCCGGGACATGTCTTCCACTTTCAGATGCTGAAGTTTGGGGCGGAAGTGCCTGATGAAACTGTGCAGGCGATCGATCATCTGCACGTTTTTAGTCCCCGTAATAACCAGTTTCAGCAGAATCCGTTTGAGATGCTGTTCAGGCAGCGCAAGCAGTTGCGCCGCATTTTCGTCCAGTGCAGGAAGATCAGCAATGTCCAGGCTGCGCTTTTCAAAAAGCAGGAAAGCGGAGGGCAGCGTTTCCACTGTTGTCTGTATGGAAGCGTTGTCATCCAGGGTTATATTCACTTGGAAGAAATGCTTTTCCCCGCATTCATCAAAAGAGAGTGCCTGCGGTACAGCAGCGGCGCAGGCGCATATGCCTGCCTTTTCTGTAAGATTAGCGGGCATGTGCCGGGTTCCGAGCGCCAGATAAGCCAATCGGGAAGGAACATCCTGCAGTTCGTCCAGAGATGCATTACCGCAATCGACACCGGCAATATGGATCCGTCCGTCTTCAGGCAAATGCAGACCACTGAAATCAAGCGGAGTGTCTCCGTCCGTCCTGCCATGTATCGTTACGGGCAGGTGCGGATGATCAGCGCTTGACCATTCAGTGCCGGAAAAAACAGTTACGTTGTCAGGCATCAGAGCAAAATCCCAGGGGGAAAGATCATGAAGTCCTTCATGTGCTCCCGGGAAAATATAAACAGGGGTGGGGGCGACCTGTTCCAGGCTCTCGAGAACCCGAAGCAGCAAATCGGCGCGAACAGGAAGGGTCGCAAAGAGTCCGCCGCTGAGAATGATCATATCAGCGGGCAAACTCTTCGCCTGCTGTGCGAGCTTTTCCAGCACATTCCTCTGAGCCGCCCGAAGCGCATCTCCGGTTTCCGGAGATGCACCCAAAGCCTCAAAAGTGCTGTTGAGACGCAAGGCCCCGGCATGCAGAAGTCTGACATGTTTCATAATAAAATGGGGATCCTCTTATTGACTGTAAGTAGAATACAGTATGTTCATAGTGTGTCACAAATCAAAATGAATTCCAAACCTTCCGGACTTAATGAGGACTGCTGCCGGGCTCTTTCCTGGAAGTACCACCGGAAAAATCATTTTGAGAAAAGGGCAGCCGGTGCCGGTGAAAAGGCAATACGGTGACAGGGTTTTGCTGATAAAATTGAAACAGCGGTGCAGGGCTATTATACTGAAGTATTCCGCCTGTATGCCCGCAGCGGATTCTGATCGTTATAAAGGAACCTCTCCTGGCCAGTCGATGGAGAGTCATGTCAATACCGCCCTTTTAAACACCCAAAACCCTGGAGATATCCCTTATGCGGTACCCGCAGCTCTATATTGCATTACTGTGCCTGATAGCTGTTCCGTGTCTTTTTGCACAGACAGAGGAAGGCGCGGAGCCGCCTGCAGTTTCGACTGATATCCAGACAGGTGCGGAAGCTCAGCCGGGTCAGGAGCAGGCGCCTGTATTTACAAGCCTCCTTCAGGCAGTGGCTGCGAAAAATATCTATGCTTCGCTTGTGCTGATTGAAAAGGGAGCCGCAGATAATGAGACTGACGAAACAGGTAAAAATGCGCTGCTTCTTGCTGCCGGATCGAACATGCCTGCTGTTGTCGATCTGCTGATAGAAAAGGGCGACAATCTGCTGGCGAAGGATGCGCTGGGAAACACGGCACTCCATCTGGCGGCACGGGCAAATGATGTGTATACCACGGCGATGCTGCTTGATAAGGGAATTCCCATAGAGAGCCTTAACGAGCGTATTTATGCACCTCTTCTGGAAGCTGCAGATGCTGGAAGCCTGGACACATGCAGATTTCTTGTGGAAAAAGGGGAAAGCCCTCTGACGAGTTATGATGAAGAAACTTATTTTTCGGCTTTTCATGCGGCAGCAAAAAATCATCGCTGGGATGTTACGGCACTGTTTCGCGAGATGGGCTACCGTCCCGACGTTTTTCAGGATGCGGCTTTGGGTGATTTGCCCCGCCTGCAAAAGTATGCGGATGAGGATCCGGCGCAATTTTCGCTGGTCTCCAGGACGGGGATGACCCCTCTCATCGCATCGATGGCTTCGAACAGCCCTGAGGCAGTCGAAATTATCCTGAAAACGGGCATCCGTCAGACCTCCAATCTGGAAGGGGAGACACCCGCTGTTCTGGCTGTAAAAGCGGGACGTCAGGATTACCTGGCTCTTTTTTTTAAGTACGGAGCAAGCCCGGACGGTCGGGACGGTGGGTTTTACGGATGGACTTTACTAGCCCATGCCACTATGACAGAGGATCTGGAGATGATGGATTTTCTGCTCAGAAATGGTGCCCATATCGGATACCTTTCAGCGAAAGGCGAAGCACCGATTCATGTGGCGGCGGCTCGCAATTTAGAATCTGCGCTGCGTTTTCTGCTGGAACGAGGTGCTATTGTGGATACACGTAGTGGCGCGGCGCAGACGCCACTGCATCTGGCGGCTGAGAAAAACAATACCGTTTTCGCAGAACTGCTTCTTGCCAATGGCGCCAAAATACAGGCGACAGACAAACGACGATGGACACCGCTTCATATAGCGGCCGATGCCGGAAACGAAGCGATGATCCGTCTTTTGCTTGCCAACAATGCCGATGTAAATGCGCAGGATAAGCAGGGGCGTACCCCTTTGAATCTGGCGACAGCTAAAGGAAACCACGCCATTGCCGCCTTGCTTCTGGAATCGGGAACCGATCCGGATTTGTCGGATCAGAAGGAGCAAACACCGCTGCACCGTGCCGCCGCTCTGGGTGATATGCAGCTTTCAAAAACGCTTCTGGATTCCAATGCAATCGTGGACAGTACGGATGTGACCGGCAAAACACCTCTTTTTGTTGCGCTGGAAGAGGATCATTATGAACTGGCGCGCATGCTGGCTGAAGCAGGCGCTTCACTGGGGATCAAAGACAACGAAGGGGCTACGCTGCTGTTTCCGGCTGCCTCCAATGAGAACGATTCCGCTGTACGCTGGCTGGTCGGACAGCAATTGGATGTCAATGCTGTGGACGAAGAAGGTACTACCCCGCTGCATGTTGCCGCCCGGTTTGGATGTGAGGATTCCATCAAATTTCTTGTTGCGCAAGGTGCCAGTGTAAATGCGGCAGATAAGGATGGATGCACCCCGCTGCATCTGGCGGCGGCCCGCGGGCACATGATGAATATCAACGCATTGCTCGATAAAGGGGCTGACATGCGTGCCCGGGATCATCAGGGATGGCTGCCGCTGCACTACAGTGCCGCAAAAGGGCATTGGGGGCCGCTGCAGCTTTTTATACTTCGAGGGATCCCTGTCAATGAGCCTGCTAATGACGGCAATACAGCGCTTCATCTGATCGTTCAGGGAGGCTTTCACCGCACAGCCTCGCTTTTGCTGACCCGGGGTGCGGATTTTACCGCCAGGAATGCCGCGGGCGAAACGCCCATGGATCTGATTAAGAAAGCCAGGGAGGATTATGAAGCCAGAAACGACCTGAGTTCTCTGGAAAAGGCGACCCGTGTAGCCCTCGCCCAGACACAGGTTTTCTTTCAGGCGGTGCTGCTCGACGAATTGAGCAATGCGGTCGAGAGAAAAGACAAAGCATTTCTCCAGAGCTTCCTCGATTCTTATCCTGAATTGGTGAACGGGTCACTTTTCGGCCGGTCGGTCCTGTACCGTGCCGTCACAGGGGGTGATGTACCCGTGGTAACACTTCTGCTGGAACGCGGTGCAGATCCGAATGTGCCTGCCGTCACTAAAAACAAATCGACGCCGCTGCATCTTGCCGCCGAGCGCAGTAACAAAGAATTGATTGAGCTGCTGCTGAAAGCGGGGGCTGATGTCGATCAGCCCGATGCCGTCGGCGTGACACCTCTTGCGGTTGCCCGGCGTATTGGTCGTACTGATATAATAGACCGCATGAGCGAATTCTCCGGTAAACAGGGAAAAACGCTGCAGGAGGGCGCCGCTGCAGAACAGAAATAAGGTGGGTTTGTTATGACAGATGACGGGGCGAAAGGTGGCCGTTTTTTTGCCCGGACGGGCTTTTGGCTGACAACAGCTTTGCTCTGGCTTTTATG
>LVAA01000227.1 GCA_001603955.1 Syntrophobacterales bacterium Delta_02
ATCTCATTCCTCGTCATCCTCCTTCGGCAGGGTGGTGCCGTCCGGCAGGGTGTAGCACTCATGCGTGCCCAGCAGCCATGCCCATTCCTCGTCGGCGATCTGATAGCCCAGGGCGGCGAGGTAGTTGTACACCGCGATCAGATCATCGTCGCGCTCATACTCGCCCTTCCAGGACGTGCACCGCTGCGGATGCTCGCTTCCGGAGCTGTCCCACTTCTGGTAGGCTGCCTGCACCATGGCTTTCAGGGGACTGGCGTCGATCACCGCTCTGTCCTCATCCGTCAGGTGCTTGCCGTCCTTGCCCGCGGAACCGCAGAGATCGCGCCAGCGGGGCAGCTCGGCGGGCCTCATGTAGCCCTGATGCAGGAGCACATACGTGGCAAACTTGAAGGCGGGTGTCTTGTCCTGCTCTCGGCCGACATAGTCCTTGATGAATGCGTCACGCAGGTTCTTCGCGGTCGTGGCCACGTCCAACTCCTGGGTACGGATGATGTTTCGCGCCCGCTCCCGGCGCTGCTGTTCCTCGTGCATCTGAGCGCTGGCTTTGTCACCGATGCGGTACACCGTGCACCGGCTGCCGTTGATGTAAAACACGAACTCGGTGTCCTGCGGGGCGTCCGGGCGCTTCAACTCGTTCTCGTTGATGTGCAGCAGCTCCACCGAGCGTTCATGGGAACAGGCTTCCCGGTAGATGTTCCAGGGCTGCTGATCCACTTCTTTGGCCCATTGCGACAGGGCCTCGCGCACCTTCGGGATGTTCTTCCGGGCCTTCTGCGTCTCCCTGGCCTGATTCATCTTCCAAGTAAAGCTGGTGCTGCCGAACTCATTCAGCATCTGGTCGCGCAGATCATCATCCAGATTGGCGATCTCCGCCAGATCCATCAGCGTGGCGCCCTTCTTCACCGTCTCGGCCAACAGTCCCGGATTGATGCCGGTCAATTTCATGCGTTTCCTCACGGTGGTGGTGGAAAGGCCGGTGCGCTCGGCAATACCCTTGGCATCGATGCCCAGGTCCATCATGGTCTGAACGCCCCCCACCTGATCGGTGAGGGTCAGATCGTTGCGCTGCATGTTCTCGGCCAGCATCGTGGCCACCTGATCGGCGGCGCTCATTTCCGTATCGATATAACATGGCAGCTCGTCAAGGCCGGCAATCTCCGACGCGGCGAATCGCCGATGGCCAATAACGATGCGGTATTTGTCCGGGAAGGCGGGGGAAGGAACGACGGTGAGGTTCTGGAGCAGGCCGCTCCGCTTGATGGAAGCGGCCAACTCCGTCAGATCACCGAGGTTCTGCCGGGGATTATCCGGGTGCGGCTCCAATTTGGAGCGCGGAATCATGGTGATCATTTATCATTCCTCCTGCTTGGTTACGGAAGAAAAAGCACTTTTAAGCGCGGCAATCTGCTTTTTCAGTTCCTCGATTTCCTTGTTCTTGTCCAAACGCTCATTACTCATCTTTCGGCGCTCGTCGTCAATGGTTGCCTTGCTGGCAACCAACTCACGGTATTCTGCCAGAGTGATGGTCACCATCAGTTCCTCGCCATTGGCGTAATCGTTGCGCTGACTGTTGTACCT
>LVAA01000228.1 GCA_001603955.1 Syntrophobacterales bacterium Delta_02
GCCTAGCATCTGGCATGAGTGCCTATTCAATGGCTAAAGGCTTTGGGTGGGGAACAACGCCTGACAGTAGCGGTGCGCTTGCACAGTTAGGTCAGCGCGCACAAAACGGCGCATTTGGCAAGGCTATTTCTGTGGCAAAGGCCGTGAGGGGGTAACGCATGGCAATCCGCATACCCAAATACGAATCCCGCAATCTCGCTACCCGCGTCGGCAATGTTGACCCCGGCTTTGTGCAGCCGCTCATAAACCGGGCCGGGCAGGATGCAGCCAGCAGCACGACCCAAAGCCTGCTGGATTCCGGCAAGCAGCTTACTGACGTGGCCATTAAAGAGTACGTCAGCTCTGAGACGGCGCGCGTGTCGGAAGCCCTGCAAAGCTACAGAAACCAGCTTGCAGACGAACAGGCGCGCTATAGCAAGGAAAATCAGGGCCAAAATGCCCTTGGCGCTGGCGAGCATTTTGACGCCTTTGCGCGGGATACAGCGGCCCCCCTGGCTGAAAAATTCAGCGGCAAGTTCCGCAATATGTTTATGCAGGATGCCGCAGCCTACGGCCTGCGCTTCAAGGAGCACGGCCAGGCCTACGCCCAGCAGCAGGAACATTTGTGGAAGCGCACTAAATGGGAGGGCGACGTAGCCCAAACAATGGACACCATTGCGCAAGACCCCGGCAATGCCGCCTTTGTGCGAACCAGTCTGGAATATCTCAAGGGCCGCTATACCGATATGTTCCCCGGCATGGATCCGCGCGCCATGGACGCAGACCTTAACCACAAGGTTGCGGGAATCACCATTGATTCCTTTCTGGCAAAAGATCAGGTGGGTCAGGCGCGTAACGCCTTTAACCAGTATCGCGACATTCTTGGCGCTGCTGCGCCGCAGTTTGAATCGCGCATCAATACCAAGGGCCGTGAGCTGGAAGCCCGCGCCCGCGCAGATTCGGAAATGCGCTTCGTCGGAGCTTTTGCCAATGATCCGCTGAAGGGCATTGCCGAGATATCCACGCCTGAAGGCATGGCAAAATACGGCATGGATGCAAAGACCGCCATCAGCGTGCGCAGCATGCTGCAAACGCAGTGGAGCTTCAACAAAACAGTCGAGAAGCAAAAAAACGACACCTATGTCACCAACACCGTAAACGGCATTTACTCCACGCTCATGGGCGACCCAGACAAGGGAATCGCCCCTGACCCTGCCAAGGCGTACCAGATTTTGCAGAATTCCAACCTCGACGCCATTACAAAAATTGAAATGGGCAAGAAGTTGGAAGAGGGAACCATAGGCAAAACACGCGACCCCGCCGCCGTGAATGACATGGCCCGGCAGGTCGTCAACGGGGCTATTGATTCCGATGCCCCCATTGACGTGATGCTTGCCCAGGGCAAGGCCAGCGTGGGTGATGTGGCCATGCTCAAGAGCATGCGTAAGGACATGGACAGCCCATTGAAAGATTACCTGAAGCGCGCCGACCACCTCATCAACAACGCCTTTGCGCGTTCACAGTTCGCCGCAGGCACGCCAGAAGCGGCCATTAAGGAAGATCGGGCGCGCAGCCAGCTCAGCACCGTTATTACCGAAGCATACAAAAAAGGTGGGCCTGAAGCCGTGGAAAAACTGTTCAGCAGCGATACACCCATGTCCATCATGAACAGCAACGCAATAACCGTCGACGATGCCTTGAGCAGTGTGAACAGAGTTATCGGGGCTGGTGGGGCTGGAAGTAATAAAAAACCGACAGAAAGCGCTCAAGACTTCGTAAGGCGACGCACACAGGGGGCCGCGCAATGAGCCAGGTAAGCAGCAATCCAGATTTGTACCTTGATATGCGAGAACATGGCTATAAGGAGGAAGAAATTCGTAGCGCCATTCAACCGATGCTTGAGGAAGGTGGATTCTCCGACCAAGAAATCAACTCCTATTTCAAGGGCTACGATCCAGTTTCCATGCTGGACGCCATTCAATACGGCTTCCAGGGGTCTGTTACTGGCCTTGCCACGCGCGGCAAGATGCCGGACAGCCTTACCCCACAGCAGGTTTCCCAGCTTTCCACCATGCAGCGCGTAGGCATGCAGGTGGGTACTCTGGCGGGTGACACCCCTACCCTCGCTGTCGGCGCGATTGCTGGCTCGTTTGGTGGCCCGGCTGCGCCTGTTAGCATCCCGGCTTCGGCTATGGCGCTTACAGAGGGAACACGCTCCTATTACATGGAGCAGATCAAAAACGGCGATGTGCGGTCTTCAGAAGAATTTTTGCGCAGATCTGGTGCTATCCTCGGTTCTGCGGCAAAGGGGGCTGTCATAGGTGGGGTTACGGGCGGTGCTGGCGTTGTTGCTGGCCGTGGGGCCGCAATGCTTGGTGCGACGGCTGGCATGCAGACTGCGGCAAGCCTGGCAGCAGAAACAGCCACAATGCCCACCGCCGCCGCAGGGATTGAAGGCCGATTGCCAGAACCCCACGAATTTGTTGACGCCGCC
>LVAA01000063.1 GCA_001603955.1 Syntrophobacterales bacterium Delta_02
GAACAAGACGTCGCATCATGACATGGATTACCTCGAAAAGGACTCCTGGTGTCCTCTCTTTGGTCGACTTCCAACGAATGACATACCGAGTTCTCAAGTATATAAGTGTGTGCAAATCATAATCAAAGCGAGACAATTGTGGAAAATACCTGCAGTTGAAAAATCGCTATATCCCAAAGACTATATTAGGACTGCAAGAACCATCCTCAATTGCCGTTACTCGACAACTCTACATGCAATAAATGGTTTCTACAAAAGATCCGATGGAAAGATTCTAGAGAAACACACCCTCGATTCGAACTGGGAATTCGCCGTTAGGTTTGTTAGATGGCATCATTATAGCTATTACTTTGATTATGACATTCCCGATTGGGCTATTCTTGCAATATTCGCCATAGCAGAGGCGTGGCATGTTATTAAGGATATCCTTATTAACGGAGACTCCGAAGATGACCCGCTGATAATGAAGACTGTTCAAGATGCACTTTACCTATTGATAAGGGCCTCGGAGCAGTACAATGCGGAATTAGCAGAAGCCGTCGAAGATTGCGTGAGACGGGGAAAACGGGTCGAAAAAGGAGCCATGCGGGGAGGGATGAACAAACATCGCCGTGAAGCGTCCAAAATAACGGCCGCCAAGGAGTTAGCTCAGAGCATGGCATATACCATTTGCAAAAAACATAACGGAGCCAAACCCTTAGCCAAGGAAAGAGTCGCTGGCGCACTTCTCGCAAAGTTAAAAAAAGAACTTGCAGAAAAACAAAAAGCAAAGGAGGTAATAAAACCAGAGGAAGAATACCTAGCGCAACGCAAATCAAGTACCGTAAGGCTATGGATAGTATGTCCGCCCTCTCCTAAGCGATTTTTTCGGAAGCGAAAATAGGGTTTTACAATAAAACGATGGCTGCAATTCCTCTTCTGTAAACCCTCGATTGCCCTTAAAGATATCCGAACATCCTGACCCAACGAACGCTGTATTTGCCGTTTAAGCAAACAGAACTGACACGACAAGAGATAGTTGCAGGACGTGTAACCGTGAACATCCAATCGGACAGGACTTCTCTGAGGAAGATACCTGCCGCACGATGCTCAATACTCTGTCTTATTTGCATTGATTTTCATTTTTGCATTCATTTTGGAAAAATAGCAGGCACATACCGAACAAAACAAACATCAAACGTAACCGATTGAAATATAGACATATACTGATTCTGTTGATGGTCTGCGGTGCCATATATCAACAAACATAACTAGACTTGTATCAACAATCAATGGCTGCAAAAAGAGAACGAGGAAGTTGACGAATGGGTAAGGCCCCGGCATTCCAATTCTACCCTATGGACTGGGCGAGAGACCTGGAGGAGCACCCTCTGGAGATTGAGGGCGCCTGGATCCGTCTTTGCTGCAAGCTGTGGTGGTCAGAGACCCGCGGAACTCTCACCAAGACCTTGACGCAATGGAGCCGTATACTGCGTGTCGGGGAGAAGAAGAGTCTGTCGATCATCACCTATTTGCTTGACCAAGAGATAGCGGACGGCGTTATCCAGACCGACGGCATAACTATCACCTCCAGACGCATGGTGCACGATGAGAGGATACGGCAGATACGGATTGAGGCCGGAAGCAAGGGTGGAAACCCTGCCTTGAAAAAACCGTCAAAGGATGGCTTTTTGCATAACCAAACCGAGGTTAACCAAAATCCAACCCCTTCCTCTTCATCTTCTTCTTTATCTTCATCTTTTTCTTCAAAAACCAAAGAAAAGAGACAAGGCGCGCCTTCCGGTGCTTTTGACTTGCCAGATGATATTGATCCCGATGTGTGGCGGGCTTTTGAAGAAAGCAGAAAGAAATTAAAGGCGCCACTGACAGAAAGAGCAGCTGACTTGATCCTGAACGAACTGCAAAAGATAGGACAGAACAAGAACGCTGTCCTCAACCAGTCCGTAATGAACGGATGGAAAGGCGTCTTTCCACTCAAACGCCAGGGAGGCTTCAATGGAAACGAGAATAACGCTGGAACAGGCTCAGGAACGTCTACTCAGGATACGCGAAGCGGTACCGAAGGAGGAGCCACAGGAGCGGAAGCCGGAGCATATCCAGTCGACTTTGAGTGCTTTGAGTGAAAAGTATTCCGTCGAAGAGGAGGTCTGCCGCATTCATGGTTCAAGTCTGCCGTGTCCCATGTGCGCCGCCAAGCAGGAGGAGGTCTTTGAATGGCGTGAAAGGGTCGCCCGGGAGAGACGGGAACACCCGGAGCCGATCATGAGATTATGCGGCATCAAGCAGAGATATCTCTCATGCTCCTTCGAGAACTTCCGTGGCGGCGGCGGTATCACAGCCGAATGTATTGAATTCTTAAGCAAACCCCAGGACATCGTTCTTGCAGGCGGACCGGGCAACGGGAAGACGCATCTTGCCGTGGCGATCATCCGGGAGCTAGTGAAAGAGCTCAAGATAAAAGGCCCCAAAGACTGCGTCTTCATCACCGTGCCGGATCTGCTTCTTGAGATCCGGTCAACCTTCAGGGAAGAATCGTCGTCCGAGAAAGAGATTGTCGAGAAGTATTCTTGCGTTCCCTACCTCGTCCTCGACGACATCGGGGCCGAGAAGTCCACGGAGTGGTCCATCACCACGTTGTACCTGATCGTAGATCGCAGGACGAGCGAGGAATTGCCGACGATATACACGACGAACCTTTCCCTCGAAGAGATCGACACAAAGCTGAGTTCAAGGATAGCCTCCCGGATGGCGTATGCGAAGATTCTCAAGAACGGCATGCCGGACTACCGGAGGAAAAGGACCTCGTCCCTACACGTTCTCAGTTCGTATCCAAAGAAAGGAGCGGGTCCTCTGTGAGACTTTTTTTGTTCACGGCACAGCTGATCTCAGCTCTTGCCCACTTTTAGAAATTTTCTGGAATGGAAAAATGGAAATAATGGAGAACATAACAACTTTGATATCGAACAGAGAGCTTGAAACCTCGGGGAGCGTAGACCATGAAGATCCTCACGTGTAAACAGGTAGCCGAACTGATCCAGGCCAAGCCCTCGACGATCTACGCCTGGGCGGAACAGAGCCTCATACCGTCGTTCAAGGTAAACGGCCTTCTGCGCTTCGACGAAGCGGAGGTTCTGGCCTGGCTCACCCGTTGCAAGGAGGGAAGAAATTCATGGTATAATGGTTCCATCCAGACCAGAAGCTCCAGGAAAGGAGGAAGAAAACAACATGGGGCTCTATAGAAGAGGGAACACCTTCTGGTTCAGCATCATGTATCACGGAAGAAGGATCCAGGAATCACTGGAAACGGGAAACAAGAGAACGGCGGAGATGATCTATGCGAAAAAGCTCAGCGACATCGTCGAGGGGCGCTACATCGAGACGGCACTCGCCAAAAAGCTTACCTTCGAGGAGATGGTCACCAAATACCTCGACGCATACACCCATTTGCGGGACACGCACACGGTGAAGCCGCTCATGAAGGCCTTCAAGGGCTATACGCTCTTCGAGATCTCAACGCGAATGATCGCCGAGTATCGGACCATGCGGCTCAAGAAGGTAAAACTGGCAACGGTCTACCAGGAGCTCTCGCTCCTGCGGCGCATGTTCAACGTCGCCATCAGGGAGTGGGAATGGCTGCAAAATAACCCGGTAAGCAGGCTATCCTTCGCCGTAGGCAACAGAAACGCACGGGATCGCTGGCTCACGCTGGAGGAGGAGCAAGCCCTCCTTGCCAGCGCGACCAACCCCCACTGGCTGAGGCCGCTCCTCATGGTGGCCCTCCACTCGGGGATGCGCCAGGGGGAGATCCTTGATCTCAAGTGGCAGCATGTCAACTTCGCCGCAAGGATCATCACGGTGGTCAAGTCAAAGAACGGGGAAAAGCGGGGCATACCCATGTCGAACACGCTCCAGGGGGTGCTCCAGTCCATCAAGGTGCGGCACATCTCGGGGAGAGTCTTCCCGATCGCAATCCGCAGCCTCAGGGCCGCCTTCGGCCAAACCCTCGCGAAGGCAAAGATCGAGGGCTTCCATTTTCACGACCTCAGGCACACCTTTGCCACACGGCTCGTCCAGAACGGGGTGGACCTCTATAAGGTCAAGGAACTTCTTGGTCACAAGACGCTTGCCATGACCACCCGCTATGCCCACCACTACCCGGAGAGCCTCCGCGGCAGCGTGGAGGTCCTCGATAACTGCTACACTTTTGCTACAGTCGAGAGCAAAGGGGCGCACCGGTGAGAAAAACCATCAATCATATCGCTACTAAGGAAGGGCCGCGGCGGCGAGACACACTGGACAAACAGTTCAATTTGCAGGGTCCTACCCGGGGCAAAACTCTACCCCAGCAATGCGTGGGAGATTTCCGAAAAGGCGATCCCGACGGGCTCTCCGGAGGGATTTGCTACAATTTTGCTACAATTTGCAGTTCCGAGATTGACACGCTCACAGAAAACGTAATAATATCAAGCACGCGAGAGTGGCGGAACTGGCAGACGCACTGGACTTAGGATCCAGCGGGTAAAACCATAGGGGTTCGAGTCCCCTCTCTCGCAATGTATTGATCCTTCAAGATGTCTAGCGGGTCCCCGCGAGGAAATCCATCGGAACCGGTCAAAGAGGACCGGGCTATCCCTTCGCAGTTTGTCGTTTGATCACCAGAGGGCCCTTGAAAGCGTCCATGATGCGTGAGGCGGGGAGGCCGTTTTCCAGGAGTTGCGTTATGGCGTGGCAGTATTTCCTGATGTGGAGTAAGAACTTCCTGTAGCCCTCGCAGAGATAGTGAAGACCCGGTTCGCCGTAGAAGGTGGTTGCGAACCGGTGTTTGGGACAGCCGCCCCTGCATGCCGCGAGGACCTCGCATTCCCTGCACCAGCGGGGCAGGGCCGTTTCTTTTCTGGATCCGAACCCTGATCGGAGCGATCGGGCCGCCATTTCCGGCAACGTGTCGGTCTTGATGTTACCGAGTTTGTACTCGGGATAGACGGAATGATCGCAGGCATAGACATCACCATTATGTTCAATGACCAGCGAACGGCCGCACCGGTCGGCGTGGACACAGACCGGTGGAGGGTTGCCTATCCAGGCGTTCAGAGCCCACTCGAAGTTCATGACAAAGACCTTGCCCACATCATTGCGGACCCATTCCTCGTAAACGGCGATGAGAAAGTCGCCGTATTCCCCGGGGATGACCGTCCAGGGGGTAACCCCGGTTTCGCCTTCTTCCTTATCAAGCGATGCGGGCCCGGCGAGGCGCAGACCATACTGTTTGCTGTCCTCACCCGGCATCCGCTCGACGATGGGTGTGAACTGGATGAAATCGACGCCTTCATTCCTGAAGAACCGGTAGACATCGAGGGGATGTTTCGCTGTTTCCCTGGCAACGCAGGCCATTACGTTGTAGTCGACCCCATGCTTCTGCAGAAGCCTCAATCCCCGCATTACCCTGTCGAACGTGCCGTTCCCCTCGTGGTCACGGCGATAGCGGTCATGGAGTTCTTTCGGGCCGTCGAGGCTGATGCCGACCATAAAGTTGTTCTTCTTCAGGAACTCGCACCATTCGTCCGTGAGGAGTGTCCCATTGGTCTGAAGTGAGTTGGTGATGGTCTTTGTCCCGACGAAAGGTTTCTGAAGGTCAACGGCGCGTTTGAAGAAATCGACCCCCAGGAGGGTCGGCTCACCGCCCTGCCAGACGAACTCGACCAGAGGGGTGGGCTGCGAGGTGATGTAGTTCGTGATGAAGCGGGACAGGATCTCATCGGGCATCCGGTATTTTTCCCCTGCCCCGAAGAGTGACTGTTTTTCAAGGTAGAAGCAGTACTCACAGTTGAGGTTGCACAGCGGCCCTATTGGCTTTGCCACCACGTGGATGCCCGCCCCGCGGCTGTCGTGGTAATTTTCGGTCTTTGCGTTATACGTGCTCATGGTACTCTATATCATATCCCCCACCCCCGGGTGAAGGGGGTGGGGGAATACCCCGAGGAAAAGGGGTCAGGGTCTTAATCGGCTTTTATCTTTGCCTCCACAGCCTTCATCTTCTTCCGGTCTGCGGCGGAGGGCTTGCTGTCGCCGGTGTATTTGATGACGAGTTTGTCGATGGTGCCCGTGAACTTGAACGGCACGTCGTAGGACAGATTGACTGGCGTGCCCGTGTCTTCGCCCACGTCGAAGGTTTCATCGAGGGACATGCGCAAGGGCATGGTTTTGTCGATCCGCCCCTTTGCGACCTGCTTGCCGTCCACGCTGAGCGTGCCGGTGCCACCCTTGCCGATGCCCCCGCCGTCGTATTGGAAATCGAATACAAGAGTGTGCTTTCCCGGCTTCAGGGCATCCCTGGCAGCGATGCTGTAATGGGCGATATTCGCGAAGTTGTAGCGGAACACGGGTTTTCCGGCCTCAAGCATCAATGCGTACCCTGCGCTGATACCACCCTGTGTGACGAGGACGCCCTGTTCGCCGCCTTTCGGGAGGACCACGTCAGCGGTGATGCTAAACGACCTGTTCTTTACATTCGGTGCTGCGCCCTCCGGGATGCGCGTGACTGTTCCCGAATATGTGAATTCCGTACGTCCGCGCGTCAGACTGGGACGGATGGACACGTCCACCCGCGCAAAGGTGCTGTCGTCGAGGGGCAGAACGTTGTATTTCGCCGCCTCGGCATAGAACAGGAGCTGGAGCTCGCGAAGTTTGTCGGGATACTTGTCCGCAACATTTATGGCCTCGCTGAAATCTTTGGCAACATTATACAGCTCCCACTTATAGCCGCTGATCACATCAACGGGAGGTATCTTTGATGCGTCATCCCAGGGCAATATGTGCGGCGTTGTGCAGGCGACCCAGCCGTCGTGATAGATACCCCGGTTGCCCGCTATCTCGAAGTACTGCGTCAGGCGCTCTGAGGGCTTTTTGGGGTGATCGTAGGTGTAGGCCATGCTTATGCCCTCGATGGGTTTCTGCGCGACCCCGTTGACCATGGACGGCTGCGCAAGACCGGTTGCCTCCAGAATGGTCGGCACAATGTCGATGACGTGGTGCCACTGGGTTCGGATCCCGCCCTTGTTCTTGATGCGCGCGGGCCAGGAGATTACCATTCCATTGCGAGTGCCGCCGTAGTGCGAAGCGATTACCTTGGTCCATTGGAATGGCGCGTCCATGGCATGCGCCCATTCGACCGGATAGTGGTTATGTGTTTTCCATGTGCCGATGTCGTCCTTCTGCTTCAGCATCTCTCTGTAATCTTCCGGAATTCCGTTGATCATGGCGATCTCGTTGAGGGAACCCCGGACAGTGCCCTCGCCGCTGGCGCCGTTGTCGCCCACGATGTAAATGACCAGCGTGTTGTCCAGTTCGCCCAGCTTGTCAATGGCGTCGAGGACCCGGCCGACATTGTAGTCGGTCTGCGAGAGATACCCCGCATAGACCTGCATCATATAGGCAAATAGCTCCTTTTGCTCTGCGTTGAGGGAGCGCCACGCCGGAAACCCTTCCGGTCGCTTCGTCAGCTGCGTGTTTGCCGGGATGATGCCCGATTTCTTTTGCCGCGCGAGCGTCTCCTCCCGCACCTTGTCCCAGCCCTGATCGAACTTCCCATTGTATTTCGCTATCCACTCCTTTTTCGGCTGGTGCGGCGAGTGTGTCGCGCCGGGCGCGTAGTAGAGGAAGAACGGCTTGTCGGGTGCCACCGCCTTCTGGTTGCGCACCCACTCGATGGCCTGATCCGCCATATTGTAGTCGAAATTGTAATCCGGGTTGCCCAGGTACGGCTCCACTGGTTTGGTCCCGTCGAACACGGCAGGCCGCCACTGGCTGGTCTCGGCACCGATGAACCCGTAGAACTTTTCGAAGCCCAGGCCGGTCGGCCAGAGATCGAAGGGCCCTGCCTGACTGTTCTGCCAGTCGGGCACGTTGTGGTTCTTGCCGAACCAGGCCGTATTCCAGCCCTTCTGCTTGAGGACCTCCGCCACCGTGGCCGTGTCCTTGCCCATGAGGCTGTCGTAACCGGGGAAGCCGGTAGCCGTTTCCATGATGATCCCGGTATGCACCGAGTGATGGTTGCGGCCGGTGAGAAGTGAGGCGCGTGTCGGTGAAGAGACGGCGGTTGTATGGAACTGTGTGTAGCGCAGCCCGTTTTTGGCCAGCTTGTCAAGGGTCGGCGTGTCGCACGGCCCTCCGAAGGTGCTCGACGCCCCGAAGCCTACATCGTCAAGGATAATGAGGACGATGTTGGGTGCCCCTTTTGGTGCCTGCACCGGTTTTGGAAAATCTGACTTCGAATCCTTCGCGGAGAGCCCTATCTGCCCCTTGAACTGCGGAGGCGGTGCAGGCAGCACTTCCTGTGATGACGCAATGCCGCCGAACAATGTCCCCAGCGCCACCACGGAGCTGACCGCCGCCAGGGCACCGCTGCCCCGCGCCTTTACCATCTGTCTTGAACATTCCTTCTGTTTCATGATCTCTTTTTCCTCCTTCTATTTCTTTGCCCGTCCGCATGACCGGGCCAATCCTGCGCTCGCCGTCCGGTTGGTCGTCAAAAGGCGAACTGAATTCCTGTTATAGGGCCCTGCATCGTTACGTTGAACCTCGGGGAATGACTGGTCTTGTAATCGAGGTAGAGCGCCCTGTAGCCCAGGAAACCGGTTACGCCCGGGGTGAAACGATACCCGACGAGGGCCGCGGCGCTCCAGCTGAAATCGGAACCGACACCAAAACCCCCGATATCGCCCCTCAGGTTCAGGACCACCTTTTCGGTCAGGTTCGTATTGAAGGACAGGCCGATCATCGGGTCCGTAAAATCGACGGAACTGGTAGGGTTCTCAGGGCCGCTCGTGTCGAGGCTGCTGTGCATGTACCAGTAGCGGCCGCCCCCGTATATGTCAAGAGAGGCCGACCTGGCACCGTCCCTGCCGTCAAGCTGCCACTTGCCGGCCTGATAGATGACCCCGAATTCGACGAGCCACGTTTCGACGGTGGCGGTGATATCCCTCGTGGGAGGCGGTGCCGCGCCGCTCCCTACCCCCGTGAGCGTCTTATCCTCCTTCATCTTCAGGTATATGGGATCGGCAAAGAACCCGAACCTGCCCTTTCGCGCTTCCATGTGCATCAATCCGCCGATCTGGAGGTTCTCCATGATGTCTGAGAAGGACATGGAAGATGAAGTGCTGTAATCGCCGACGGTAACCTTGCCGTGCATGCTGACGGCCCACATGTAGGGCGCTACAGTAAAGTTCCATTCGCCGTCGCTGCCGCCCTTCGCGGGTTTGCCCGCGCCGGGCGCGCTTGCCTGCCCGTAAGCCAAAGGGCTCAGTGAGGTCGCGAATGCAAGAAACATCATCGATATTGCTGCCAGAATACGTGTCACCTTCATCGTTCTATTCTCCTTGTCTTTCCCGTCGGGCCTTGCGAATGGTTCCCCCGGCGCGGATACGTCTGTCATCGTCTTCAGCGTTCGGTCTCTTCCGTTTTCCTTCTCATTCTTTTCAGGGCCTCAATTCCTCCCCACGACAGGTCCCTGCCGATGGCGACCCTGGACGTTTCACCGAGAAGCTCAACGGCCCCGAGAAGCGCGCTTCCGTCTTCAGATCTTACATACCGTTCAAGGTCCTCCCGGGCATCCCAGTCGACCGCAAGGGTGAGGACCTGGCCGTCTTCAATGTCCCGGCTGATCCGGCAATCCCGGCACCCTTTCTGTTCGCGTATCATGGGGAGGAATGCCTCGAGTGTCTGGTGCAATTCATGGAACTTGCCCGGATTGGCCTTCATCTCGATCGTAAGCTTCACAAATGTGACCCTCATCTCGCGTCGTTCACACTGGCAAGATGCGTGCCGGAAAGCCTGGCTCGGTCATACGAAGGGCAACGTATTGATTTCATGTGCCTATTGTTGAATACCGATGAATGGCGGTGAGAGGCTGAACTCTCAATATATTGAGGTTTCCGCAACATGTTGAGAGCAGTATATTGAGGTTTTGCCTTTTACGGGCGCTTGATCCCCAGTTTTTTCAGGCGAAAACGCAACGTGCTCGGGTGAAGTCCGAGAAGGGAAGCGGCGCCGCCCCGGCCGTCTATCTTCCAGCCGGATTCGCCGAGGACCTTGAGGATGTGCTCTCGCTCCATCGCTTCAAGCCCCTTGGGAGAATCCCCTCTCTCTTCGAAAACCTGCGTTTCAAGCCCGTCTGAAAGCTGCAATACCGGACCGGGGCTCGTGATGACAGCCCTCTCGATCGCGTGTTCCAGTTCCCTCACGTTCCCCGGCCAGGACTGGTTCCGCAAGGCCTTCATGGTGTTCTTCGGGATCGACTCGAACCTTCTGCCGATCTTCCGGGCGTGCTTGTCGGCGAAGTGCTGGACAAGCAGGGGGATGTCATCCCGCCGCATTCTCAAGGGCGGTATGGAGATGGGGAAGACATTGAGCCGGTAGAAAAGGTCCTCACGGAACCGCCTGTTCGCGACATCTTCTTTGAGGTCGCGGCTCGTTGCGGCAATCACCCTGACGTCGACCTCAATGGTTTGAGGGCTGCCCAGCCTTTCGAACTTCCCGTCCTGCAGGACCCTCAGGAGCTTCGTCTGCAGTTCCAGGGGCATCTCGCCGATCTCGTCCAGGAAGAGCGTCCCGCCGTGCGCGAGTTCGAAACGGCCGACCTGTCTTGCATGGGCCCCCGTAAAGGCCCCTTTTTCGCGGCCGAACAGTTCGCTCTCGATAAGGTTCGCCGGAAGGGCAGCGCAGTTTACGGTGATCATCGGTCGTTCCCTGCGGGCACTCATTTCGTGGATCGCGTGAGCCACCATCCCCTTCCCGGTGCCCGTCTCGCCGAGAATGAGTACCGTGGCGTCCGTCGGGGCTACCTGCCTGACCTTGAAAAGCACATAATTGAGCGCATCGCTTTTCCCGACGATCTTCTCGAAACCGAGACCCGCCTTTATCTCTTCCCGGAGATAAACATTTTCTTTCTCCAGCTGGAGCTTCAGCCGCCCGATCTCTTCCAGGTTTTCCCGGAGTTCCGCCTCCATCTGCTTGCGCTCGGTCACATCAGCGGACGCACCCATCAGGAGCCGCGGAAGTCCCGGCCCGGCGGACGACAGATTCCCCCGGGAAGATATCCAGGAGAAGCCCCCGTCGGGACGCATCACCCGAAAGTCTATCTCGAAGGCCTCATTCTTCTCGAAGCTTTGCCGTATCCGCTCCCTGATGTCTTCCCGGTCATCGGGGTGTACCGCATCGAGAAGCGCTTCAAGCTCCGTATCTTCATCGGGATCAACGTGAAACAACTCCCGAAACTTTCGGGTTGTCCAGATCAATCCCTTGTCCTTATCGAGGATCCACAGCCCCGCTTCCGCGGCGGATGCCGCAAGGCTCAAGCGCTCCTCGCTTTCACGCAAGGCCCGCTCCGCCATGCTTCGCTCAAGGGAATTCACGAACAGCTCTCCCAGCATGCGCAGCCGCGGGATGTATTCCTCCGGGCACGTCCGGCCGTTCTCACCGGAACTTATACCGAGTGTATACTCTATGGATGACTTCAGGGTGGCTATAGGGATGTAGAGACCGGAGCGGACATTCCAGAGCTCCATCAGCTGTTTGTCGAGTGCGGCTTCTTCCGGAAGGTCTTCTATGCACGAAAAAGCAACTGTTGCCCGATCCACTGACAGTCTGCGTACGCACCAGGGAACGAGCGATGTCGGCAGCGGTGTTTCCACGGGATACGGTGAATCACCCAGGATATCGGCATTGTGGGTGACCAACCACAGTGTCTTGCCCGGCAGGAGCCGCAGCAGGGAACACCGGTCGACCCCGAAGAACTGCAATATCCCCCTCAATGCGTTGTTTATTTCATTGTCGACCTGTTCAGGGTGAAGGGAGACGAATCTCGCAGAGAGATCGGCCAGGAATTTTTCAAACTCCAGGCGCTCTCTGGATGCAGCCAGTTCAGCAGGGGTGGCAGACTTTTTCTTGTTCACGGAGGAACCTATTTCAAAAACGGTGTTTCAAGCGCTCCAAGCGATCTTTTCGTTGAATCGGCCAGAACAGGCAGCTCAGGACTGTAACCAGATCGTCACGGCATCATTTCTTTTCGTCTGGTTGATGTACAGCAATAACTGAAATAAAAACATGATACCTGCGATCAAAGGCCATGTCAACATTCACCCGTGTTCGTAAAACGGTCTGCTCTTGCCGCCGCAACGGGTGGTCGGAGGTCTCCGGGTATTTGCAGACCGGCTGTGCTGTCCCCGGGGTCCAGCGGTTGGAACACAGGCGTTCAAGCCTCTTCTCTCGCATTGTATTGATCGTCGAATGCCTGGATTCGTCCTGTCTTGATCTCCCGTACCCTGAAATCACTGTCGTGTCCACGTTGGTTGCAAACGGGATACGCCTTGGAGATGTTGACATTCTGGTATGCGGTCTGACAAACTAAGCAGGATTGCAGAATTTCAAGAATGTCCGTCTCCTCCGATGAGGGGCGCGGGGAGGGTCAGGGAAAACGATCCTCTTTCGGAATTTATTTGATAAATAGTCTATTCGTTAGTAGTATCTCAGTTCCTACACATCCATGAGGGAGTTTTATGAATATCACGAAAGAAGAGTTGAAAGATGTTCTATTGAGACACAAGGAATGGCTCACGGTAGACGGGGGTGGGGAATGCGCGGATCTCTCCGGCATGGATCTCGCCGAAGCCAGTCTCGCTGGAACGAACCTTGCCGGGGCCGATCTGTCCCGGGCCAATCTCGCTCGCGCTGATCTCTCTGAGGCCAATCTCTATGATGCCCGTTTAACCGGGGCCGATCTTTCCCGTGCCAACCTCTCCCGCGCCAACCTCTCCCGCGCATACCTGGCCCGCGCCGACCTCGCTCGAGCGGATCTCTCCGACGCCAATCTATCCGACGCCAATCTTGTCCGCGCCAATGCCTCCGAGGCCGACCTGATCGGCGTCAATCTCACAGGCGCCAATCTGTCCAATGCGGATCTGTCCAATGCAGTCCTTTCCGGTGCTACCCTCGCCGATGCTATCCTCGCTCGAGCGGATCTTACGGATGCTATCCTCGCTCGAGCGGATCTCTCCCGTGCTTATTTGGCCCGCGCGGACCTCTTTGAGGCCGACCTCACTAGTGCCGACCTTTGCGAGGCGAATCTCACCGGTGCAAATCTCTGCGAGGCGAATCTCACCGGTGCAAATCTATCCCGTGCCAAACTGGGTAATGCCGAGTTCGCGGGCGCTAAATGGATCGACGGAACAACAAAATAAAACCCTTCCAATCGGTCGAAGCCCCTGGCTGCAGAAAGAGCCGGGGTGCTTAATAAATAAACCACCTTGGCGAAGGGCGGTGAGGGCTGGGAGGCCTTCACTCCGGCTTGGGCACCGGAACCCTTCGGACCAAAGTGGCGAGGCAAGCTTACCTTATACATAAGTATAATACAGCTTCCGGTAACCGCAACCCCGGGACCTGCCGGGCGATGACCGGAAAAGCCCCGACAAAAAGACACACCAGGACAATGATGGCCGCCAGAGGTCTCAGCAACAAGTCCCTGCCGTGAAGCGTCCCGTCCTCCACCGTCGCGTCAAGATGCGGGACAAGCACATGGAAGAGATATGGAACATCTTCGGCGACGGCGTGAGGGCAACCATACCGCTTCTTGAAATGGAGGTCAAGGGCGGCCCGATGCTGAAAACAATGACCGGCCACC
The DNA here is from genome assembly GCA_001603955.1 of Syntrophobacterales bacterium Delta_02. GTDB lineage: Bacteria > Desulfobacterota > Syntrophorhabdia > Syntrophorhabdales > Syntrophorhabdaceae > Delta-02. The sequence goes on from LVAA01000063.1 coordinate 13,673, forward strand.
TCTTCACGAAGAAAAGACCGGTGCCATAAAAGATGGCTCCAGGTTTCAGGTGTAAAGGTTCCAGGTTCAAAACCGGTTGAAACCGCGTTCCAGGGTCTTTGACCTGAAACGTGGAACCTGGAACCGTCTTTACTTTACCCTGAAGCTGCCCATCAGGTCCTGAAGCTTGCCGGAAAGCCCCAGGAGACTCGATGCCGAGGCTGCCGTCACTTCCGAGCTTGCCGAGGTTTCATTTGTTACCGCAGCTATCTGTACGATCTCGCGATTGATCTCCTCGGATGAGGCGGACATCTGGTCCGTCGCGGAGGCTATTTGCATGACCATGCTCTGAAGCCCTTCGGCGCTGTTCACGATATCGCCCAGCGACCCGCCCGTTTGCGAGACAAGCTCCACGCCGGCGTCGACCTTTTCGCTCGCTTCTTCCATGGTTTTCGTAGCATTGTGGACCTCGTCGCGCATGCCCTGTATCGTCCGGCTGATCTCCAGGGTGGCATCGGCCGTCTTTTCGGCAAGTTTCTTCACCTCTTCGGCGACAACGGCAAATCCCCTGCCCACCTCCCCTGCCCGGGCGGCCTCGATGGCGGCGTTGAGCGCGAGAAGGTTCGTCTGTTCGGCGATCTCGTTGATGAGGCCCACGATCTCACCGATCTGCTCGGAACGTCTTCCCAGGGACTCCACCAGTCGCCCCGATCTTCTCACCACCTCGGCAATGCTCTTGACCTCCTCGATGGATTGACTCACCACGTGGGCCCCGCTCCTGGCGATGTTGACGGCCGTGCTCGCCGACGTGGCTATGTCGTTGGTGTTCCTCGCTATGTCGACGATGGTCTGCGCCATCTCCTCCGCGGATGAAGCCACCTGTGAGGACTTTGCCGCCTGTTGCGAGGAACCGTTGCGCATATGGTCGGCATGAATGCTGAGCTGGCGGCTTTCACCCGTTATCCGGTCCGCCGCCTCTTTGACCTCGTGGACAACGGTCCGCCAGCGGAGGACCATGTTCTGCATCTCCTCAAGTAACCGGGCCGTCTCGTTGTCACCGCGCACACCTATGTCGACCGCGAGATTGCCTTCCGACAACCGTCGTGCCGCATCGACACACTCGCCGAGAGGAACCGTGAGCTTCTTGCGCATATAGAAGAAAGACATGACGCTCACGGCAACAATGAGTGCGACGGCGATGGCGGCAACAAAAAGCACGATACGACTGAATGCCGCGAGAAAATCGCTCTGCGGCATTCCCATGTAGAGAACACCGAGGCAGGTGAAGGCTGTAATGATCACGGAGAAGGTGATGACGCCGGAAATGAAAAGCATGAATTTCGTGCCGATCCTGAGACTTTTCTTCATGGTTCACCCTTTCCAGGTTATTGGCGGTTCGCTGAATGGCTCTTAAGTTGTGGTGTCTAACTTCGTTTATCGTGATAATTGCCTTAAACTTTAGACCATTCCCGGATATCGCCCCCGTCGGGGCAACGCGCTGCGGCGCCTCTACTTGCGCTTTACAATTCGCCGTGCCGCTGGTACAATCGGGGAAATTCCGGAGGAGGTATGGCATGCGCTGCGAGAACTGCGGTAACGAAAGCCCCGAGGGATCAAGGTTCTGCGTAAAATGTGGAAAGGAATTCGGCGTGTCCAAGGCGGGGATAACGGTCTGCCCTCACTGCGGCGCAGAGGTCGCACCCGGGTCCCTGTTCTGCGCCGCATGCGGGAAATCCATAGGCGCCCCCTACGGGAACGTAAACCAGGGCAGGACGTCTCAACCCCCTCTTGCCGACCCCCCATCGGGTACCCTCACATCGAACATCGCCCTCGATGTCATCCTCTCCGTCATAACATGCGGGATCTACTGGTTCTTCTGGCAGGCCCGGCAAATGCGGGCCGTCAACTATCTCCTGGGACAGCAAAGGTACAGCTTCTGGCTCTGGTTCTTCCTGACCCTCATCACCTGCGGCCTCTTCAACATTTACTATGAATACTACATGGCCCAGGGCATCGTGGAGGTCCAGGACGAACGCCACCTCCCGACATCCAAGGACCTGCCCGTCCTCAGCCTCATTCTCACGATAATCGGCCTCAACATCGTCACCGACGCGATACAGCAGAACGAGATCAACAAGTTCTTCGGCAAATAGGATGGACCATTACCTCATCCCCAGGAGGCCGGCTCTGGGTTTCGCGGCCTTTCTTCTCATCCTCACCGGCGCGCACGCCACGGGGCTCCTGCCCATTGCCAGGCTCGCCGGGGCCCTTCCCGTCTTCTGTCCCTTCGAGCTTCTCACGGGCATCCCCTGCCCCGGTTGCGGCATGACCCGCGCCATCCTCAGTCTCATCTCCGGCAACCCCTCCTGCGCCCTTCTCTACAACCCCTTCTCCTTCTTCCTCCTCGCCCTCGTCACGGCGAGCAGCCTCCCGCACCGCTGGATGCAAAGGGTACCGACCCGCGTTCGAGCGGTCCTGCCACACGTCTATGCGGTCATTCTCGGCCTTGTTGTTATCTTCTGGATATTCGGGCGGCTGCTCCCGCACTGGGGGGTTTAAGACCTATTGCTTTTTCCCCAGTGCCTTCGCTATCTGGCGGACCTCCTGCGCCTTGGAGGCGTCGCAGATGAGAATGCCGTTCTTGGAGGCTATGATGACGAGGTTCGAGACGCCGAGGGTGGCGACGGGGGTGGCGTCCGCTATGATGACACAGTTGTCCGTGTCGAGAGTGAGGGTCTTCCCGCGCAGAACGTTGTCCGTCTCGTCCTTTGGGAGGACCCGCAAGAGGGATGTCCAGGTCCCGACGTCATCCCACGTGAAGGGGGCCGGCATCACGAGAACGTTCGTCGCTTTCTCCATGAGGCCGTAGTCGATGGATACCCTCCGCAGGCCGGCGAATATGGCGTCCGCGGTGGCCCTGTCGCCCGCGGCGAGGGCTTCATAGAAATCCAGTAGGCCCGAGTGGAGGTCGGACATGTGGTTCTTCAGTCCTTCGAGGAGGACAGCGGCTCGCCAGACAAAGATGCCGGCGTTCCAGAAGTAGCCGCCGTCCTTGAGGTAACGGCGGGCCTTCGGCAGGTTCGGTTTTTCGACGTACCGCGCCACCTCGAAGCAATCGGCATCGCTCGGTTCCGAGATCTTCCTTCCCGTCTTGATGTAGCCATATCCCGTCTCCGGTCGGGTCGGAGGGACGCCGATGGTGACAAGGTGGTCGCCCCGCCGGGCGGACTTCACCGTTTCCCTGATGCACCGCGAGAAGGCTGCGGGGTCGGGAACGTAGTGATCGGAGGGCAGAACGACCATGACGGCATTCGGGTTGAGCCTGTAGAGCATCATGGCCGCCAGCCCCACGCAGGGTGCGGTGTCACGGCCCTCGGGCTCGATGATGAAGTTGCCGCGGGGCAACCGGGGGAGACATTTTCTCGCCACGGGAAGATGCTCCCTGCCAAGGACCACGAAGATGCGCTCCAGGGGAACTATCCTGCGGGCCCTCTCGACGGTGAGCTCTATGAGCGTCTTCTTTCCGGTGATGGAAACGAAGGGTTTGGGCACCAGTTCGGTGCTGAGCGGCCAGAAACGCTCTCCCTTCCCGCCGGCCATTATCACGAAATAAGTGTCTCCAGAGACCTGTCTCTTGCGGGGTGTTTTCTTTCTCTCCGCCTTCGCTTTCCCGTTCATAGCGCGCCAACCTTTTCAGAGATGTTTCAGTATTTCGGGGAGGATCTCCGAGGCCGTGCCTTTAAGAAAATGGTCCGTGATCGATGAGGTGAAAGGTGTCCTTTCGACGTTTATTTCCACGATGACCGCGCCTTTTGATTTCGCGCGATAGGGTATGTCGGCGGCAGGGTAGACTACCCCCGACGTACCTATGATGAACATGACCTTGCACTTGTTCGCCTCTTCATTGGCCCTGGCCATTTCCATCATGGGAATGCCCTCGCCGAAGAAGACCACATCGGGCTTCAGGGCCGCGCCGCACCTGTCGCACCTCGGATAGGGGTGCATAGTGGTGGCTTCCGGGGTGAAGGGAAGGCGCGTGTGGCAGTTCATGCATACGAGCCAGCGGTGATTGCCGTGGTATTCGATCACGTTGCTGTTCCCGGCCTCCTGGTGAAGACCGTCCACATTCTGCGTGATGACAGCCTTCAGGTAACCCATCTCTTCGAGCTTGCCCAGCGCACGGTGCGCCTCGGAGGGGGCCGACGCGAATACCACCTCGGCCATCTCCCGCAGCATCACCCAGACCTTCTCGGGATGGTTGACGAAGGAGCTTATCTCCGCGTACTCCATGGGGTCGTACTTCTCCCATAGACCCTGACCCCCGCGGAAGGCCGGTATGCCGGCGTCCACGGATATTCCGGCGCCGGTGAAGGCCACGACGTATTTTCGTTCCTTGATGACATTCGCTATCGCGCTGTAGTCTTCCATTTTCACTCTCCGCCTCAGCCCGCTTTCCAGCCCTTGTTGATGTCCCTGAAGGCCGGGATGATACCGAACCCGTCTGCCTTTTTGATGGCCCTCTTGATGGCTTCGGAAAGGACGAACTCGGCAAGCACGCCGACCTTATTGATATCCGCTTCCACATCTCCCATCGAAAGTGCAAATACAAGGTCCCCGTCGAAGGTGGTGTGGACGGGGTTGATCGTCTTTATAAGACCCCCCTGCGCCATCTGCGCGACCTTGGTGATATCTCTCTTGGTGAACTTCGCGTTCGTGGCGACGACACCGAGGGTCGTGTTTACGATCCCGAATTGCTTCTTCACAATACCCTGCTTCAGGCAGTTGGTCGTGTTGGCGAATTCGAGGCTGTCCCCGGATTTTCTCAGGCCGGCAATGATCCTGCCCGTCACGTTATCGATGATATCGCCGAAGGCGTTGACCACAACGAGGGCCGCCACCCTGAGGCCGTCGGGCATGGCGACGCTGCATGTCCCCAACCCGCCCTTCATCGCGCGCGATATCTCGAAGAGCTTGCCGACGACCGCCCCCGTCCCGGCTCCCACACTCCCTTCCGCGACCTCATCCCCGGTGTTGAGGCAGGCCTCGTAGCCCATCTGGGCCGTGGGACGGACCCTGTGGTCGCCGAAGAGGAGATCGAAGATGACAGCTGTGGGGACTATGGGAATGCGTGTTATCCCCACGTCGAAACCGACGCCTTTTTCCTCCAGGTAGCGGGATACGCCCGACGCCGCGTCCAAGCCAAAGGAGCTGCCGCCGGACAGGACGATAGCGTGCACCTTCTCGACGATATGGCCCACGTTCAGCGCGTCCACCTGCCGCGTTCCCGAGGCGCTCCCGCGAACATCGATCCCGGCAACGGCACCCTCTTCGCACAGTATGACGGTGCATCCCGTTCGACCCGTGAGGTCGGTGGCGTGTCCCACCTTGATACCCGGAATATCAGTTATGGAATTGAACATAGGTGATCACCTTTCAACAATGAAATTGTGTCAATTACCCAGTTGTTTCCGAATATTCAAGGACTTTTGCTCGTTTTCCTGCCTGAGGTCCTTCTTCAGTTTTATCAGTGCCTTCGCAATGAGGTCGTATTTGATGGAGAGTATCTCGCAGGCAAGTATCGCAGCATTCCTGCCGGCATCGATCCCAACGGAAGCCACGGGAACGCCCTTGGGCATCTGCACGATGGAGTAAAGCGCGTCCTTTCCCTTGAGGATGCCTCCGCTGGCCGGGACGCCTATGACGGGCAGTGTCGTGTGGGACGCGATAACGCCCGGCAGGTGGGCCGCCATACCCGCAACGGCTATGATGACCTCGATACCTTCCTTGCGTGCGCTCCTGGCATAATTTACCGTTTTTTCGGGGTCCCGGTGCGCCGACGAGATGTCGATCATGTAGGGAACCCCCGTCTTCTTGAGGAAGGCAAGCCCCTCCTCGATAATGGCGAGGTCGCTGTCGCTGCCGAGCAGCACCAAGACCTTTGGCTTTTCCATACCTGCCCCTCCGGCCCCGATTCTTTTGGTTGACATGGTCTGTAACTAATACCACATTTTAGCACGTGAATACATCCGTTTTGTAGCCTCCGGCGCGGTGATGTTGTCTTTTCGCCGCTAATATGCGAATGATATAGCATAAATGGAAAGAGCAGACGTCATGGCGGCGGTACCCCTTTTCAAGGGGCTCTCGGCAGCACAGCTTGACGGTCTGGCCCGCGCCTTTCCGCGACGCTCCTACGCGGCAGGCCAGACCATCTTCAGGGAAGGAGAGCCCGCCGAAGGTTTTTACATCCTCCTTTCCGGAAGGCTGAAGATATACAAGCTGTCGATGGAGGGAAAAGAGCAGATCCTGCACATCATCGAGCCCGGCGAGCCCTTCGCGGAGGTGGCCCTCTTTTCGGAGACCACCTTTCCCGCCTATGCCGAAGCGATACGGGAGAGCGAGGTCATGTTCTTTTCACGAAAGGCCTTCCAGCAGCTTATCAGGGACGACCCCTCGATCATAATGAACATGCTCGCTATCCTCTCCCAGAGACTCAAGTACTTTACGCGCCTCGTGGAAGACCTCTCCCTCAAAGAGGTTCCCCAGAGGCTCGCAGCATATCTCCTGTTCCTCGCTGACCGGGAAGGCTCTCAACAGGTCTCGCTCGGCATATCGAAGGGCCAGCTGGCAAGCCTCCTCGGGACCATACCGGAGACCCTCTCGCGCATCACGACCAGGATGGCCGGGGGAGGGCTTATAGAAATGCAGGGGCGCCGCATCAGGATAATCGATCGCGACGGCCTTCAGGCGCTCGCCGAAGGGATGAGGGGACTGTAAAGGAACGGTCTCAGGTCTTAGGTCTTAGGTCTCAGGCAAAAGATAAGAACACAATTTCAGCCGTGCCAGGTTTTCGGGATGTGGGCTTAAATGGCCATTTATATTCGTTAGTTATGGGTTCGGGGGTGGGTGGGTGAATTGACCTTTATTAATAGCCTGCTATAATTAATCCTGTGCATGTGATTCACGATTCTTATCCGAAGAGGAAAGGGAGGTGAGAAGCACATGAGG